>NYZE01000001.1 GCA_002685965.1 Planctomycetota bacterium
GCAGGTAGTCACCCGTGTTCTCGGGTCCCTTGACGAACTTGCCGAGACGGTCAAAACCCGCCACGAGCAACACTTCGGCGGTGTGGTCGTGCGACGTGCCAGCCGTCATGCCCTCCGATGGAAACGACCTGCCGCTGACGTTCCAGGCACGGACGCGGAAGGAGAAGACCGAACCGTGCGGTAACACTCCCGTCGACCAGGACGTCTGCGACGTCTGCCCGACCTCGATGAAACCCCTGCCCTCGTTTGAGCGTTCGATCGAATACATCGTCGCCCCGGACACCGGATCCCACGCGACCTCGAGCGCACCCCCCCTTTGGGTGACGCGCAACGTCTCCGGTCGCATCGGCGGGAAGGGTGCCGTGGACGTGAAGTAGCGCATCACGCCACGAGCGTAGGCGCGTCCACCGATGCGCCGGAAACGCGGGTCGTGCAGGGCGTTGTGATCGCGGGTCTCGTCGCGGTCGTGGAAGGCCAGCTCGACCAGGACGCCTGGCATCGTGCTCAGGTGCCGCACCTCGCCGAAGTTCGCTGACTTGCGGCCGCGGTCGATCCAGGTGGCGTCGTAGTAGCGCCGGATGTCGCCAACGATCTGCGCCTGCACCGCCGCTTGCAGCTGCGCCGAACCAGCGCTCGGGCTCGTGTTGTGGATGAAGGACGACGTTCCAGAACCACCGCCTGCATTCGTGTGCAGCGAGATGTAGGCGTCGGCACCGCGCCACTCCGAATACAACGGACGACAGCGCACGTCGTCCGTGTGATCCTCGCCCGTTGTGGCGTCGTAGACGCTCGCCGGCGCGCCGTTCAACTGCGCCCAGTAGCGTGAACACTCCTTCCACTTCGGTTCCAGGCTGGTGCGCCCGCCGCGCGCAATCGACCCCAGCCCGGCTCCGACGCGGACAGCGTCGGCAATCACGACTCGCCCGACCACCGCGCTCTCGTTGCACAAGTCGATGCGGGCATCGGTATTGGCTTCGAACCAGAAGTCGCCGAGGAACACCCAACGCCGGTCGTGCTTGGTCTGGTCGACCGACACTGCGGTCACCCCGCCCGCATGGTGCACTCGGTAGCGGGCCTCACTCGTACGATTCGCACCAGCCCGGTAGAAAACGTGCACTGGGTAGGACGCGCTGGCCGGCACGCGGAGTGTCCAGGTCGCGGTCGCCGTGCTCGTGTGGGCGGTGAACGCGTAGCGATAGGTACCGTTGTTGTAGCCCGCGAAGCTCGATAGCAGCCAGGAACCAGTCTCCTTGTAGACCGAGGCCACGTCGTTGTCGCCGATGCGCTCGTGTGGGACCTCGCCTCGGTCACGACAGTTGACGACCGACGCCCCCATGTTCTCGAGGTAGGGGATCAGGTAGCGCATGCAGATCTCGTTCGTGTGCCAGCCCTCGCGGAGCCCGCCGATCAGCGGACGCTGCCACGTCCACCCGAACGTGGAGTGCCAACAGGCTCCGTGACCGGGCGAGACTGCGACGCGACGACCAGTGAGCGCGCCACGGACTGCGTTGGGAGGCAGATCCTCGGAGTCGGGCGACCGTCGCACCGGGCGATCGTCCCCGTCGCGCAGCAACGCATCGAGGGCGTGCACCTTGCCGTGGCCGTCCTGCACTTCGACAAACACCGATGCGTGCCTGCTGCTCCGGAACACCGTCTTGGCTAGCTGTTCGATTGCCAGCTCTACCGGCCCCTGCCCCGCCGGGGAGAACAACCGCAGGAAGGTCGCGTCGACTCGCAGCGTGACCGCCGAAGCGAGTGGCGACGTCGCACCACGCAACTGCAGGAGTCGACAGCCCGCCGGGATCGCCGACGACAACCCTCTCGAACGCTCGTCCGCCGTGGGCCCGGACAACAAAGCAGCGAGGATCTGACGCAGGTCGGCCTGCGGCATCGGTCGGGCCGCAAGGTCACCGGCGCGAATGAACAGTGGTCCCGGCGCTGTAGTCTGACCAAGGGTCACGCTGGCGACGAGCGCGAGCGAGGCGAGCGTCAAGCAGAACGACTTCATCCGCGAGTACATCGTGGTCGACCACCCACGATACCCAATCCCGCCACCTGCAGCCTCATGATCCGGCCCTCCCACCTGGTGGGGTGAGCCAGGACTACGCCACAGATCTTTCGGACCCTCTGCACCGCATCAGAAGGGTCGTGTTCACCGGCCCGAGCACCGCCGGTTCTACCTCTGCTCGCTCGAGCAGGACGCGGTCATGCTCGTTACTCGGAGCAAGGACGGTGGCCCGGGGCCAAGCGTCCTTGCTCCGCGTTATGCGCGCTAGCCGCCGATCTTGAACGTCAGTCCGTCCGAGTTGCCGAACTTGAGCGCGGTGGTGAGAGCCGAGTCGGTGTCCAGGATCTGGACGCTGAGCGCGAAGCCCTTCAACGCTTTGTCATTCGGCAACGGTAAAGGCAGCGCCGCATCCCCGTTCGCGTCCGAGACAGCGACCAGCATGACGAGCGGCGTCAGCGCGATGTAGAGGAAGGAACCGGTCTGACCGCCGAACATCGCGAGGTTTAGCGGCGTGGCTGCCGGCACGCCCAGGAAGAAGAGGCTCGGGTTGGGCCCCGGGACCAAACCACCACCAGTCACCTGGAAGCTCGCGTTGCCGAGGACCGGAGCGCTGTTGGTGCCGACGCGGGGCGTGCCCTTGGTGGTCGACTTGACGGTGCCGAAGCTACTGACGTCGCCGGACGCACCGGGGAAGACACTCAAGTGGTCGAAGGTGAAGGGACGCGTCTTCGTGTTGTCGGTGACCGTCTCGCGGTAGCCGATGTACACGTCGCCCGCCGATGGCATGAGCAGCTTGCCACCGAGCTTCTGGCCCGTGGTCGTGCTGCCATAGGTGCCGCCGAAGTAGGCGCTGGCCGTGTTGCCCTGGACCTCGAGACGCAGGCGGTGCCAACCCGTGTCCGTGGGCTTGAGATTGATCTTGCCAAGGACGACGCGGTCGGTCTTCGGCTTGTGCTTCGTCCCTGCAATGCGACCGCCATCGTTGTGGTCGACCAGGTAGAGCACCGCGTGCGAGTCGGTGACCTCGAAGGTCAAGGCAACACCGGTCAGACCGTTCGAGTGGTCGCCGAATGCCCCGGACGGATCGGGGAAGTTGTAGAACGAACCACAGGTGCCCTGTACGCCGAGGCTCCACACCTCACGGGCATTGCTGGCCTCGAGGTTGGCGTCGAAGTAGACGTAGGCCTCGACCGTGACGTTGCTGCCCGCGTCGCGCAGCACCATCGCGAAGTTGCCGCTGCCCGTAGGATCCCAGCTGACTGCCGCATTCTTACCCTGCGGCGAAGCAGTGATCGCGTTCGGGTTACTCGTGCTCACCTTGGTCGGATCGATGACATGCGGCACGACGAAGGAGGCACCCATGTCGGGCAGGGCCGATTCCACGGTCCTCCGGTCGAAGAGGTCCACATAAGAGGAGGTCGGCAGGTTGTTGGTCTTGCCCGGCGTCGCCGGACGCCGCATGAAGTCCAGGCCGTTGTTGTCCGTGTCGTGCCCGTCACGAACTCGCGACCATGACGTGTGCGAGGCATCGTCGCTGAAGCCGTTGCCCCAGATGCACTCGCCCTCTTGCAGCCCGATGAAGGCCGCGGGGAAGCCCCTGTTACCCTCGTAGACGAGCGTGTCGACAATGTTGCCGTCCTTGGCGTCCTTCAGGGTGATGCACTCCTGCGAGTTCTGCCATATGTTGCTGACGCCAACCACCTGGTCGACGTTAGGCACCAGCGCCGAACCCAGGACATAGAAGCCTCCGGCAGCGATGCTCGTGCTCGCCGGAATGGCGAAGATCTTGTTGCTCGTCGTGGTGCCGCGGGCGAAGAGCTCCCACCCGCTGATGTCGATCGCAGCCGCCGTCGGGTTATAGAGTTCGACGAACTCGCGAACGTCGGTACTCGTGCTGTCGTACGAGAACTCGTTGATCACGACGTTATCGCCGCTACCGATCATGAGGCTCCCAAGAAGGAGCGATGAGATGAACATGTTGAACCTCTGTAAGGCGAGAGTTGGAGAGAACGCCGGGCTGTAAGTTGCGGCCTGGGCAGGCGCCGCCGCGCACGGCAGAGATGAGCTGCAAGCTGACCTTACATGGGCTGTCACGAGCGTCAACGGGCCCGAGCCCGCCAGAAAGGGCCAGCGTCCCCACGAAGAAATCGATGGGGCCATCGCCATCGAGGTTCCCGGACTTCTGCAGCATGGGACCCGACCATGACCCCACGGCGAAGCTCAAGGCACGGCGACGCCGGCGAGCCGCTCGCGCGCCGCTTCGATCTCGGCCAACTCAATCGACCTCATGGCCGCAGGCCGCCGAGCTCGACCTCGACGCCAACGCCCTGGGCGCGGGCCTTTTGATACACGAGCTGCGCCGCTGCGAGGTCCTCGACGGCGATACCGAGCGACTCGAACAGAGTGATCTCATTGGCGGCGCCTCGACCAGGCGCCTTGCCGATCAGGACATCGCCGATCTCACCGATGAGGTGGTCGTTGCCGATCGCGCCTTCCTTCACGGCGATGAGGAAGCCACCCGACTCGTTCTCGAGTGACTCCGTGCTGTCGGTGTAGAGGCGCGCCCGCGCCATTGCTTCGGAGTCCAGTTCGCGCGCCTCCGGAACGCACGCACCGACCGCGTTGACGTGACAGCCGGGCGCAAGCCAGGCGCCTTCCACGACGGGCTCGGGCGACGATGTCGTCGTGCACACGATGTCGGCGCCCTCGACCGCTTCGCGGGCGGAGGCAACCGCCTCAGCACCCGTGCGCTCGGCGAAGGCCTCGCGCTTGTGCGGACTTGCGCTGAACACGCGGACGCGTTTGATGTCGCGCACACAGCGCATGGCCTCGAGGTGCGTGTGCCCTTGGACGCCGGAACCGATCAGGGCCAGATCACCGGCGTCCTCGTTCGCAAGCAGACGCGTCGCGACGGCGCTCGCAGCTGCTGTGCGAATCGCGGTGACCGCGCTCGCGTCGAGGATCACCTGCGGCACGCCGTTCTCCGGATCGAGCAGCATGACGATGCCCTGGTGCGCATCATACTGGGTGCCGTGGTTCTGCGGGAACACACCGACGACCTTGAGGCCGAGTGACTCCGGCTCGTCGAGGCTCCCCGGCATCGTGCCGATGATGCGTCCGCCGGGCAGACGTAGAGCACGGCGCAGCGGGTTGTTCGCGCCACCACGCGCACGCGTTCCGAGCGCAGCGGCTACAGCCTCGATACACTCCCCCATCGGCAGCAGCACGCGAACTTCTTCCGGCGTCAGGACCAACGTTGCCATGGCACGATCATGACTACCGCCAGCCGACCGACCAAGTCCGACATCGACCGAGCCTGTCAAGCGCTCGAGGGAATCGTGCAGGAGACGCCACTCCTGCCGTTTGCCGATGCCGACGACTTGTGGTTGAAGCCGGAGGTCTTCCAGCCCGCCGGTTCGTTCAAGGTGCGCGGCGTCTATCACGCAGTGGCACGCATGAGCACCGAACGTCGGGCCGCTGGAGTCTCTACCGTGAGCGCCGGCAACACCGCCAAGGCACTCGCGTGGGCAGCGCGCCAGTTCGGCGTCGAGGCCCGCAGCCTCATGCCCGACTCGGCGCCACGCTCCAAGGTGGAGGCGATGCGCGCGCTCGGCGGCATGCCGATCCTCGTTCCTGTCGCAGACGTGTTCGCGTATCTCAAGGAGCACCGCTGGGAAGACGAGCCCTGGGCCTTCGTCCATCCATGGACGAGCCGCGATGTCATGACCGGGCACGGCACCATGGGCCTCGAGATCGTCGCTGCACTCCCCGAAGTCGACACGGTCTACATCCCGGTCGGTGGTGGCGGCCTGTTGGGTGGCGTCGGTTCGGCGCTCAAGGCGGCGAAGCCTTCGCTGCGCGTCGTCGCGGTCGAGCCGGAGGGCTGCCCGTCGCTACACGCCGCCATCGCGGCCGGACACCCGGTCGACGTCGACTGCGAGACGATCTGTGACGGTGTCGCGGTACCGTACATCACCGAAGAAATGTTCCCGCTGCTCTCCGACCTCGCCGACGAAGTCGTTCTCGTCTCCGAAGACGATGTCAAACAGACCATTCGCTGCCTCGCTACGCGTGCGCACCTCGTCGCCGAGGGCGCCGGTGCCCTTGCCACGGCCGCGGCACTACGCACCCCCGTCGCCGACCGCGGCCGCACCGTCTGCATCATCACCGGCGGCAGCATCGACGCCGACAAGCTCGGGATGATCCTGCAATGACGTCACCCCACTAGAGCTTGACCACCTTCGTGAACGGTCCAGGGGCCTAGCCGGGTTTCGTTGCGCGCCTATGACGGCGCGCCAACATAGGCCGCGAGGCGCAGCAGGTCGGCAAACACGCCGCCAGCGGTCACCGAAGGCCCTGCCCCCGGACCCTGCACGATCAGCGGTAGCTCGTGATAGCGCTCGGTCGTGAAGGCGATGATGTTGTCGCCACCCTTTATGCGAGCGAACGGATGGTCGCGCGCGTAGCTGCGCACACCGACCTCGGCCCTGCCATCAGCGTGGATCGTCGCGGCGTAGCGCAGGACTTCGTCGCGCGCGGCCGCCTCGGTNACCATGCGATCCATCTGGCCATCGTAGGCCGAGAGCCNGTCGANGAAGGNGGCCACGTCGCCACCTGCCAGCTCCCCCGGCACGAGGTCGTCGACCGGAACCTGGTCGAGTTCGAGCGACAGGCCGGCCTCGCGCGCGAGGATCACGGCCTTACGGGCGACATCCATGCCGGACAGATCTTCGCGCGGGTCCGGCTCCGTGAAGCCACGGGCGTGCGCATCGCGTACGACTTCGGACATGCGACGCTGCTTCGACAGTTCATCGAACACGAACGACAGGGTGCCCGACAGGACACCTTCGATGCGTTCGACTCGATCACCGGTCTGAATCAGGTCACGTAGCGTGGTGATGACGGGCAGGCCGGCCCCGACCGTCGCCTCGTAGAGGTAGTGCGTACTCCGCGCGCGGCCGAGGTCACGCAAGCGCTGGTAGTGCTCGAACGACGCCGAGTTGGCCTTCTTGTTCGGCGTGACGACGTGAATGCCGCGCGCCAGCCAACCGGCATAGTGCTCGGCGACGTGCGCGCTGGCAGTACAGTCGATGATCACGGCGTTCGGCAGATGCGGCGCGCTGACATGGTCGGCGAAGGCGCCGAGATCTGCCGCGACGTCGCCGACCGCAGCCGGGTCGAAGAGCGCGAGGTCGATCCCGACGTCGTCGAGTAGCATGCGCTGCGACGTCGCGACCCCGCGCACGCGCAGGTCGATCCGCGAGCGCTCGTGCAGCTGCGCTCTCTGCGCGCGCAGCTGTCGTACCAGCTCACCACCGACCCGGCCAAGACCGACGATGCCGACCGACAAGGTCTGATCCGATAGATAGAAGCCAGCATGCACGGCGCGCAGCGCGCGCACCGAATCGTCGGCTGCGATCACCGCCGAGATGTTGCGCTCCGACGAACCCTGAGCGATCGCGCGGACGTTGACGCCCGCGTTGGCCAGCGAGGTGAAGAAACGCGACGCGACCCCGGCTTGGTCGACCATGTCGTCGCCCACGGCTGCCAGGATGCTGTAGGACTCGGACAGCTCGACAGTTCCGATCTGACCATGCAAAAGTTCGGCGGCAAAGGCTCGCTCGACCGCGGCCTTGGCCTGCCTACCCTCGGCCTCAGGAATGGCGACGCAGATCGAATGCTCCGAGCTGGCTTGTGAGATCATCACGACCGAGACGCCGACCTCGCGCAAGGCGCTGAAGAGCCGTTGCGCGATCCCGGGCACGCCGATCATGCCCGCACCCTCGACGTTGAGGAGTGCAATGCCGTCGCTCGTCGACAGCCCTTTTACCGCCGCCCGCGGGGTTCGCTCCGTCGTCCCGCGCGCCGGGCCTATGAGGGTCCCGTCCGCGTCCGGGTGTCGCGCGTTGCGAATCGTGATCGGAATGCCGTCCTCAACAGCCGGCGCCATGGTGCCCGGATGCAAGACCTGAGCGCCGAACAACGCCAGCTCCATGGCCTCGTCGTAGGAGAGGTATGGCAGGACCACCGCCTCTTTGACGCGGCGCGGATCAGCGCTCATGACACCGTTCACGTCGGTCCAGATCGTGATCGACGATGCCCCCAGTAGCCGGGCAAAGATCGACGCCGAGAAGTCACTGCCGTTGCGCTGCAGCGTCGTGGGTGCGCCCCCCGGATCGGTGGCGACGAAGCCCGTGATGACGACGTGGGACTCGCCACGTCCGTCGAGCCACTCGGCGAGGCGCGAGCCACTCGTCTCCCACTGAACTGCCGGAAGCGTTCCGCTCTCGACGATCAGGACATCACGAGCATTCAACCAACACGCCTCGTGGCCTCCTTGCGCCAAGCGCGCTGCCATCAGCTGAGCAGACCACAGCTCGCCTTGACCACAGACCAGCGCCATCACCTGCGGCGACACCGAGCGAGCAACGCGCGCGCCCTCGAGCACGTGGCGGACCTCGCCAGCGTCCGCGCGGAACACCTCGGCGAGACGTTCCGCCTCGTCGCCCACCAGCTCCCGCGCGGTCACGATGTGTCGGTCGACGATGGCATCGAGGGCAGCCGCGTAGTCACGCTGCTGCCCGGCTGCCAAGCCGAGCATGTCCAGCAGGGCATCCGTGACCCCGCCCATGGCGGAGACGACGATCGCGGTCCTACCGTCCGCTCCGGTGCCGACCAGGTCGGCGGCAGCGCCGATCCGCTTCGCGTCCGCGAGGCTCGTGCCTCCGAACTTGTGAACGACCCAGTCTGATGCACCCACGACGACGACTACCCCCTGCCCGGCTCTCCCAACGAGTGTGCCCCCAGAAGGTCGCCCCGGCCACTGTGCGCGGAGACTCTCACTCCTACACTCTGTAGTACTCCGTCCATCCGCCGGAACCAGGAAGTCCACCGGGACGGCGGAACAGCCATGANAGCGCAGGTCGTGTCGCTCGNCGTCGGCCTCGGATGGGTGCTGCCAAGAGCCGCGCGAGAGCCCGAGCAGGGCGAAGAAGTCAGCGAGCAGGTGACGGCAATCAAGGGCTCCANCGGGTNCTTCGACCTCACCCCGAAGGCCGGCCAGGCCTGGCATCGACCCGATGAGGGCCTGCACGCCAACGCTCAGCTCGCGAAGAGCGAGGTGCTTTCGGTTTGAAATCACCACGCGCGCCGCACCCTCCGCCCCAGCTACACTAGCCCCGTCGCGGCCCGACTTCGCAGCCGCACAGACAGCGCGGAGGGCAGATGCTGACCGTCACCAAGGATCTGGTTCTACCTTGCACCGTGACCGGATCTTGGCCGCGGCCACGATGGTACGACGTCAGCATGTGGGGCCGCCCGCTCGACACGTGCATGCTGGACACGCGCTTCCGCGAGAAGTACGCCGATGCCGTCGCGACGGTGATCAGCGACGAGGAACGCGCCGGGCTCGACATCCTCACGCACGGCGACCTGCACTGCGACGACGACATGGCCGGGCGTTCCTGGCACCACTATCCCCTACAGCGTTGGGCAGGCTTCGATGGTGACCACCTGCAGTCCGAGGAGACCCGGTCGCCGTGGTTGCGCTACCCGCCAGGGACGCTCCTCAACGAGATCTACACGGGCTGGCGCTGGCCCCGCGTCGTCGACAAGATCGAACACCGCCCGCTCGACTACCCGAAAATCTGGCGCATCGCCCAGTCCAAGACCGACAAGCCGGTGCGCTTTGGTACCTGCTCCACGCAGGTCATGGGCCTCTTCCTCGACCTGCACACCGACAAGTACAAGGACACGCGTCAGGTCATCTGGGACATGGCCGAGGCCATGAACAAGGAACTCTGCGCCCTACGGGACGCGGGCTGCAAGTGCATCCAGATCGAGGAGCCGACGCTGCACTTCTGGGCCAACACCTACGGCAAGGACAGCGACGAGGTGAAGTTCATGGTCGAGGCCTACAACCGGGAGGTGCAGGGGCTCGACGACGTGGAGATCTGGATCCATACCTGCTGGGGCAACCCGAACATGCAGCGCGTGATCGAGAACGACAGCTACCGCGAGTCCTTCGAGCTCTACCTGCACGAACTCCGCGGTGACGTGTGGACCGTCGAAATGACCGACCGCGACTTCCGCGAGATCGAGTTGTTCGGTGCGCTCGACGGGCGTCTGCCGAAAAAGGTCTGCGTCGGTGCGGTCAGCCATCGCTCGCTGCAGGTGGACAGTCCCGAGCAGGTGGCGACGCGCATCCGCAGAGCACTCGAGCACATCGAGCCGGAGCAACTCATCGTGTCGAGTGACTGCGGCTTCGGACGACAGGGTTGCAACCGCGACATCGCCTTCTTCAAGGCAACCGCGATCGCGCAAGGCTGCAACATCGTGCGCAAGGAGCTAGGCCTCACGCCGACGCGCGTGCCGGCCACAGATGAAGCGCTGCAAACAGACATCGTTCCGAAGACGCCGCTCGGTTAGCCGACGCCTCGCGCAGCGCGCGCTTCTTGGCAGAGGGTAAGATCTTATCCAGACTGATAAGATGCGGTCGGGCATGGCGATGACTCGCGCAATGCACCACCGCCACGACAGTGATGCGGGGTATAAGAGACGCCTCCCCGTCCTGAGAGGGATGGGCCGCCTCACCCATGTTTGCGGCGCCGCGCTGCCCATCCGCCACTCAGTCCCGCTACTCGGAGCGAGGCGAGCTCTCAGGACAGAATCTTGTTGATGCCGTCTCTGAGGTTCTCAAGCGTTCGCCGATACGCATCTCGCTCGCGCTCGATGACCTTGATGCCGGACAACAACGCATCCAATCCGGATGCCGAGGCGATCTTTCGCGGACGTCCTGGCCCGCGCTTCTTGGGGCGACCAGGGCCGCGCTTTGCTTGGCTCTTGGACTTCACGACGTAGACATAAGCAGGCGACGATCCGACCTTCTTGGCGATCTCGCTGGCCTTGAGTCCGGCACGGAGCATCTTGCGGATCTGATCCGACTTGGAGGCGCCAGCCTTCGCCGCGCCCTTCGCCCGGGCCTTGGAAGCGACCCGCTTCTTGGCTCGCGCCGCTTTGCCCTTGCCCCGCGCAGCGACCGGCACAAGACCCAACAGCGCCTTCGCCCGGCCAAAGACCACAGGTGGGAGCTTCTTGATGCCCTTCTTGTCCGCCTTCCCCTTGATATCCGCGTACGCGGCCTTCTTGTTCTTCTTGAGCTCCGCCATAGCGAACTCGAGACCGCTCATCTTCTTCTTTACCGTCATCTATCCTCTCGGCTCGCAGGGATCACGTCATACCTTACCGGCATGATCACACAAGGCTGGCGGATCATACCGATGCGACCTGTTCGCGGAACAGTCGTAGTGGGTGTATTGCTCTTTTCTTGGATAAGAAAATGCCCGGCCTCTCACGCCAACCTCACACAATGACCGTCATCTGAGCCGCAGCGGAAGAGCAAGCAACCTGCTTGCTGCACGGTTCTTGACAACGTTGAGGTGGCCCTGGACCGCTCTCACTGTTCTTCGACCGCGATTCACTGCCGACCTCATGGTTTGCGCGCAGTCGACTTCTCCGACTTCGTTGACGGTGAGCATGACTGCGCGCAATGGATGGCCCCCGGCACCGGGCAGTTGCCCCCCCCTCGACGCCAAGCACGCCGTCATTGTGATCGGCGTACAGGGCGGCGGCCTCGACCTGCGGCCAAGCGAGGCAAACGCCACCTAGACCCAGGAGATCAGCGAATGGCGACGATGCCCCCGGCCGAGGCCGTCCATCCCAGCCCGTTGGCAGTCCTGTCGTGCACAGCCCATTGCACGAACAACGCCTTGTCGGCGAGGACGGCAATGTTGGGCAGCGGAAGCCGGACGCTCGCCTTCCCGGTCGCGTCGATAGCCGCGCCAGTGAGCACGATGATGTCGTTCCACAGCCAGCAGTCCGGCGCGGCGGGCAGCTTGATCGGATACGGAGCGGCGCGCGTGAAGCCCAGCGTGAGCGCGGCCACCGACTTCTTGGCGCCGTTCAGCAGATCGATCTTGAAGTTCATGTTGCCACGCGCCGGGCCGCCTCCGGAGCTGGCAATCACGGGCACACCGTTGCTCCCCGGACAACCTCTTCCGTGCGGCATCACCAACCTGCTGAAGAACTTGATCACGAAGCCGCCTGCCGCGCGAAAACCTCCAGTGGTCGGCATCCCGCAGCCGGCCTTGTTCTTACCGAGCACCGCCCCCATTCCCGTCGACGTCCGATCGTAGTCGCTGCCGCGCCCGTTACCACCGCCGGCGCACTTGTCGAGCGGCACAATGTCGATCAGTAACGGATCGGTCGCTAGATAGACGTAGGACTTTGCGAACCAGATCGTCGTCGCGAACTCGGTCGGGCTGTTCTGTGACGGCGTGTGGAAGTAGACCGGCCCGCGCCAGACCTCGACCTGCTTTCCCTTGACGTTGTTGCCGTAGGTGCCGTCGAGCTGGTTGACCGCATTGGCGGACAGCGACAGCCTGATCGACAGTGTCACCACGAATGGCGAATTTTGCTGTGTAGGCCAGCGTCGCGGCCGGAACGAGAGTCCGTCGAGGATGCGCACCTTGTTGCCCATGGTCGCGACGTCGATCGCTTGCTGATAGCGAACATAGTTGGTGTAGGTAAACGGAAAGTCGCTCGTGCTGGCCGCGTTCTTGGTCGCGAAGGCTTTCGGGACCACGAAGGACTCTTGCCCCATGGCGGGAACGGTGAGCACGAGCAAAAGAACGAAATCAGGGATGCGCATCGGTGAGCCTCGAAGGACAGACACGGGGAGACGCCTCATTCTAGCGACTACTCAACTCTCCGCACTGCATCCAGGAGCGCCAACGCCGGTTGGCTCCCGCGCTTCTCCGGCGATTGGATCCCACCGACGCCCCGCCAGTGAGATGGGACGAAACAGCGCCGGGGTGGTCAATGACCCTACGGGCCCCGACAGAAGCCATCCTCGAGGGCCGCCAGCAACAGCCCGGTCCATCGCGTGGCCCTACCGCCCTAGGCGTGGAACTTCCCTCGACCCTGCCGCTCGAGGAGCGCCGACGCCGCCTGGGCAGCCCCACCGGTGAAGCGCTCGGTCTTGCCGTCGAAGGTCAGCTCCGGGCCCATGACAAACTTGGTCGCCTTGGCGTCGAGGCCGCTTGCGACGAGGTGCTTGCGGCAGTCCCGGAACGTGGCGTTGGCGGCTTCGTGTTTGCCGAACGGCTCGTCCACAGCAAGGGCCTTGGCTTCGCCCAGGCGGTAGGAGATGTTGCCGAGGTGGCACAGCGACGCGGACATGTGTCCCTCGATGCTCTCCGCCGTCAGGTCCTCCTTCTTGCCGCTCTTGACCGCGTCGATGAAGTTCTGGAAGTGGTCGCCAGCACCACGGAAGGTCTTGATCAGCTTCCCATCAAGGTCGAACGCCACCACCTTCGAGTAGCTGCCGGCGACGAGGTAGCCGTGCTCACAGTGGAACACGACGCCGATGCGCGGTCCTTCCGTGGGCTTGTCTGCGGCTTTCGGATCGCTGGCGTTGCCATTACCGGCCGCATGGGCGGCAGCGTTCACCACTTCGACCGTCGGGTAGCCACGCGTCTTGAGCCCGCGCACCTCGAAGATGATCTGCGCGTCACCGTAGTCATACAGCGAGATCTGCGTGTTCGGGGTCGTGCCGTCGTCGTCGTAGCCAACCCGACCGCCACAGGTCACGACACGCTGCGGGTGCTCGTTCTTACCAAGTCCCCACCGCGCGATGTCCATCTGGTGCACCCCCTGGTTGCCGATGTCACCGTTGCCGGTCTCGAACACCCAGTGCCAGTCGTAGTGCAACTCTCTGCGCATCAGCGGGCGCATCGGCGACGGTCCGATCCACAGGTCGTAGTCACACGTCGCCGGCGGTTGCCGTGGACCGTCGACCTTGCCGATGGACGTGCGTCGCTTGAAACACAGTCCACGCGCGAGCTGCACCCTGCCGAGCCCGCCAGCCCGCATCCACGAGATCGCGTCGCGGACTGCCTTGTGCGAGCGGCCCTGCGTTCCATGCTGGACGATCTTGCCAGACTGGCGCGCCAGCTCGACGACGTGGCGTCCCTCTGCCACGTTGTGACTGATCGGCTTCTCGACGTAGACGTGCTTGCCCGCCTGTAGCGACCACAGCGAGGCGAGGGAGTGCCAGTGGTTCGGCGTCGCGATCGAGACGATGTCGATCGAGTCGTCCTCGAGCATCTTGCGGATGTCGCGGACGAACTTGGCTTTCGGCACGGCCTTCATGGCCTCGCCGATCACCCCCTCGTCCGCATCACAGATGGCGACGACCTCGGTGTCCTTCGAGCGTTTGAACGCACCGACGTGCGCGCGTCCGCGTCCGCGCACACCGACCACTCCGACTCGCAACACATCGGCGGACTTGGCGTCGCCGGGCTCGCCTTGCGCCCTGCTAGCAACCACTGGCACTCCGACCGCGGCCGCCGCCGCCAAGAGGGAATCGCCAAGGAACTGCCTGCGGTGGAAACGACTCATCCGGATCCTCTCTCTATGGGCACCACGCGAAACCCGAAATGCTCACCATGCAGCGCACACCATACGCCAGGAAGCAGGCTCGTATCTTCCAGGATCCCGTCCCGTCGGAGACTTCGCCACGGACAGAAACGGACTTTCTCCGACCGATGCTAGAGAGACCGATGCGACAGGTCGGGGTTCTCTTGCTCATGACATCGGCCTTGTCGGCCCGGGCTCCGCCGGGCCCGCTCGGTGCACGGCACACTCCGCCTCACTGCTCGCGAGCAGGCCGCACGACGCGGAACCCAAGGTGCTCGCCGTGCGGCACCCACCACACACCAGACGGCACGTTGGGATCGTCGAGGATCCAGTCGTCGTCGAAGCCGAGCCTGCTCGCCGGCGATATGTCACCGGGCTGGCTCGACCACGCCCCGCCGCGCAGCACGGCACGGTCGAGCTCTTGTGCGCTGAACGCTCCCTCACAGTACTCCCACAGATTGCCGAGCATGTCGTGCAGACCACGCGCGTTCGGCTTCTTGCTGCCGACCTCGTGCGTCATCCACTCCGCGTTGCCCATGTGCCAGGCGTAGTCGCCGATGTTGCCCACCGGCGCCGGTCCACACGCAAGCTCCCACTCGGCCTCGGTCGGCAGTCGATACGTGTGGCCAGTGTTGAGCGTCAGCCACCGGCAGAACTTGCGCGCACCGTTGCGACTCATCCCGACAGCGGGCCGCTCACCAGTCCCCCACTCGCGATCGAAGGGGTGGGAGTCCTCGAGCGGCTTCGACGGTTTCGCCACAGCGTCGACGCCGGGCGGAACGCGACCGGTCTCATCGAAATCGCAGTAGAGCAGGTAGGCATCCCACGTGACCTCCGTGCGCGCAATCCAGAAGCGACCCTCGGGCACCCAGACCATGTCGAACCCAACCGCGGAAGCGACGATCTTGTCACGGTAGTCTTGCCGTGCGTCGCCCGGCACCCCAGCGCACGCCGTCATCAACGACGTGACGAGCGCGAGCACGGCAGTGCTGCATCCAACTCGGCGGCGCATTGCCGGATAACTCTAGTGCTCTGGTNTCGGTGTTGGCCACATCTCTCCGGCCGCCGATATCCCNGCCGCTCGNCACAAGACGAGGCTGACACATCTTGGNTGCGCGGAGCACTGCCGGTTCGGTAGGGNGNGCACGTGCCTTTCCTGGTGAAGCTCCTACCTCTGCTGCTACTGCCGGTCGGTCCGGTAGTGGCCCAGGACACCACCAAGAGCAAGGCAGCAAAGAGGTCGTTCTTGGAGTCGGCCCTGCGGTTTCGCACGGTGCATCGCGACTACGCGACGCGGCGCAAGCACTTCGAGCGGGCCTTCGCGAAGGCCTGCGGTCCGGTACTACGCGCCAGATGGCCGAAGGGCAGCGCCAAGGCCATCGATGAGATGCGCGCCACCTCGCTCGCCCTATCGCGCAACCCTGACCTCAGGAAGCGAACGATCTCCGAAGACATCGATCCGATCATCGCCAAGCTCGAGAAGCTGCTGCACATCGGCCACGAGGAAGTCCTCGCGGCCAAGCCGGATCTCGCCAAGCGGCTCGACAAGCTGTACGAGCTGCACGAACTGCTGAGTGAAAGGGTCGAGCAGTGCACGGACGCGGCCGAGTTACTCCAGGGCGATCCGGCCGGTGCACGGTGGCTGCGCACGCGACCACTCCCCGTAGCTCCCGCTTCGCTCGACACCGAGGTCGCGCGCCTCGCCCGCGAAGCGACGCCGATGCGACCCCGCGACCGCGAGGTCCTCGACGCCAACCGCACACTCGCCGCGAAGCTGACCAAGGCGGAGGAAGCCCGCGGCATTCGACGCCTGAACGAGATCCGCACCCTGCTCGGCCTGCCAGCCCTGCGCATCGACCTCAAGCTCTGCAACGCAGCGCGTGACCACTCGGCCGACATGAAGCGGCTCGGATTCTTCAGCCACTCATCACCGGTGCCCGGCAAGAGGTCACCACGCCAGCGATCCACGCTAGCCGGGACCAGCGGAGGCACCGAGAACATCGCGGCGGGCGCCGACTCCGGCGCCGAAGTGATCCGGCAGTGGTGGTACAGTCCGGGTCACCATCGCAACATGCTCGGTAACCACAGCCGTGTTGGTCTTGGCCGAGCCGCACGCCTGTGGACCCAAGTGTTCGGCGGATGATGCGCCGCCGCGGCTGGTTCGGCGTCTTGCTCGCGATCACGTTCGCGATCTACGCACCTTCCCTGACCAACCAGTTCGCGCTCGACGATGCCTTCGTCGCCAAGGCTGCGCTCCCACCACCGCAAGACACCGCCAACCCGCTGATCAGCGAGCTGCAGCCGGTCTCGCGCTACTTTCTGACCAACTACTGGCACGGCGCCGGGCGCGGCGGACAGCTCTACCGGCCAATCACGATCTGGAGCTATGCCCTGACGCATGCAGCGTTCGGCAGCGGTGACAACGAAGCGCTGCCGCACCACTCCTTCAACGTACTCTTGCACCTGCTCGCGGTCTGGCTCGCCTACCGGGCCGGACGCCGCACCGAGGCGAGACAACACCTCGATGCCGCTCTGGCCATCGATCCCGGGTTGAAGGAAGCCTCAGACCTGCGCCATCGCTGGCGCTGATCCTGCTATGCCGCTGCGAACACTCGGCGCCTTGTGGCGTCTGACCATCCGACCCGTCGCTCAGAACCCGGTCGGGGCGATGCTTTCAAGCAAACGCGAGACGCTCATCGGGCCGTAGGCACCCTAGACTCGCAAGAAGCATGTACGCCCAACCATGTCTGTTCTTGCTGGCGCTCGTCTTCGCGCCGGCTCTTCCTTCACAGTCCGACCTGCACACTACGCCCGCAAAGGTCAAGGTGCTGCTCGTCTCGGGCGCGAACAACCACGACTGGAAGTGGACCACTCCATCACTCGAGCGGATCCTCCAGGAGACGGGCCGCTTCGACGTCACGGTGACCTACGAGCCGGCGAAGACGCTCGCCGACGCCGCCAAGATCGCTCGGTTCGATGTCTTCCTGCTCGACTACAACGGCAAGCGTTGGGGCGAGCGGGCGGAATCGAACTTCATGAAGGCCGTGCGCGGCGGCACCGGCGTCTCGGTGATTCACGCCGCCGACAACGCGTTCGGCGGCTGGGTCGAATACGAAGCGATGGTCGGCCATCTCTGGCGCAAGGGCACCGGTCACGGCCGCTTCCATCCCTTCGACGTCGAGATCACCGACCGCGACCATCCGGTCACGGCTGGCATGAACGACCTCGTCATGCATCCCGACGAGCTCTACCACCGGCTCCTGCACATGCACGAGGCTGAGTTCCGGCTGCTTGGACACGCGATGTCGACGAAGAAGTCGGGCGGCACCGGCAAGTACGAACCGATGATCATCGTCAAGGACCACGGCAAGGGCCGCGTGTTCCACACGCCGCTCGGCCACGTTTGGCGCGGCGCTGTGAAGGCGGCACACCTCGATCCACAGTTCCGCCAACTCGTCGCACGCGGCACCGAGTGGGCAGCCACCGGTAGCGTGTTGCTCGCGCCGTACCCGCCCAACTACCTCAACTCGCGCGAGAAGAAGGCCGGCTGGAAGCTACTGTTCGACGGCAAGTCCACCGAACACTGGCGTGGGTACAAGAAGGACACCTTCCCGGCCAAGGGTTGGGTGGTCGAGGACGGATGTCTCGTGCACAAGGAGCGCGGCGGCGGTGGTGACATCATCACCCGTGACAAGTTCCGGAGCTTCGAGCTCGCCTTCGAGTGGGCGGTCGGCAAGAAGTCGAACAGCGGCGTGATGTACCTCGTCACCGAAGAGGGTGGCGCGACCTACCACACGGGACCCGAGTTCCAGGTCATCGATGACGGACCACGGGCGACGGACGGAAAGCACTCCGCGGGCTCGCTCTACGGACTCGTCAAGCCGACCGGCAAGATCCTGCGTCCACTCGGGATGTGGAACACGGCACGCATCGTCCTACGTGGCCGACACGTGCAACACTGGGTCAACGGCGTCAAGGTCGTCGACACCACGATGACTGGCCCCGAATGGGACCGGACCGTCGCCAAGACCAAGTTCAAGAAGTGGCCGTTGTTCGCAAAGGCGAGCGAGGGGCACATCGCGTTGCAGGACCATGGCAACCTCGTGAGCTACCGGAGCATCCGGATACGCGAGTTGGATGACGGACAGGCACCCGGGGCCGACAAGAGGGACAGGCGCTCCGCGAAGCTGATCCGCGTCGGCATCATCGGGCTCGACACCTCACACGCGCCAGCCTTCACCAAGCTCATGAACAAGAAGGACGCGACCGGACCGCTGGCCGGCGTGCGCGTCGTCGCCGCCTTCCCCGGCGGCAGCCCAGACATCCCGGCCAGCCGCGATCGCATCGCCAGGTTCACCAAGCAAGTCCGCGGCCTCGGCGCCGAGATCGTCAACGACATTCCTGCGTTGTTAGACCGCGTCGATGCCGTGATGCTCGAGAGCGTCGACGGACGGCCGCACTGGCGTCAGGCCGAGCCGGTGCTGCGCGCGCGCAAACCCATCTTCATTGACAAGCCGCTGGCCGGCTCGCTCGCCGACGCGGGGCGCATCTTCGCGCTGGCCGAGGAACTGAACGTCCCGTGCTTCTCCAGCTCATCTCTGCGTTTCACCGAGAGCATCCTCGCGGCACGCACGGACGGCGTGCGCGGTTGCGCCGCGTTCGGGGCATGCCCGCTCGAACCCCACCACCCAGACCTCTTCTGGTACGGCATCCACGGCGTCGAGATCCTGTTCACCGTCATGGGCCCCGGCTGCAAGACTGTGTCGCGCACCCAGACCGAAGGTACCGACCTCGTGACCGGCGTCTGGGACGATGGCCGCATCGGCACCTTCCGCGGCATCCGCGACGGCAAGAAGGGCTACGGCGCGCTCGTCTTCGGCAAGCAGGGCATCCACCACACGAAGGGCTACGGCGGCTACGACAGGCTCGTCACCGAGATCGCCAGGTTCTTCCGCACCGGCAAGTCGCCCATCGCCACCACCGAAACCCTCGAGATCTACGCCTTCATGGCCGCCGCAGACGAGAGCAAGCGGCACAACGGCGCACCAGTCAGGATCGCGGACATGCTGGCCGCTGCGCGCGACGACGCCCCGCGCTAGGTCAGAGGGACAGGGGTCAACTCCACGACACCGGCCGCCGCTCCACCATGCTGTGCGCCGGAGCGCAGGTCGGCGATGAGGCCGTGTTGCAATACAGCGCACCGCTGCCGCTGACCGCGCGAAAGAAGTAGCGCTACGCCTTTCAGCAGCGGGACATGAACACGGTTCATTCGCGTTGTTCGAGTTCGATCGGCTTGTAGCCACCGCGCGAGCGGAAGTAGAGCGTGATGATGCCGAAGGCCAGGAAGAGAATCGCCGGGAAGCGGACCGCGTAGCTGAGCACATCGCGGCCAGCACGTTCGTCCGCAACCATATAGACAGCATTGAGACGATCCTTCTCCCCTGCATCCGTCATCGCCTCGAGGAAGGCCTTCTTCTTCGCGGGGAGGATCGCCTTGTGGCGCATGCCCAGAAACTTCTTGTCGGCCTCGCTGGCCTTTGCAAGCAACGGTGCTTCCGTCGCCACCTGTTGGTGTATCGACTTGTCGAAGGCAACGCCCAGCACCTGCCCGCCGATCACGCCCACTGACAGCAGACCGATCGCCGACACAGTGTTCAGGGTCAGCGCACCGCCATGCGGATAGCGTTCGGAAACGAAACCGAGCACACACGGCCAGTAATACGTCTGACCGAGCGCGTAGATCACGAAGGCGGTGAAGATCGCGGTGCCATTTGCATCGGAGAGCCACCACAAGCCAGCAGCCGAGAAGACGCCGCTCAGGCAAAGGAGCGCCGGTGGACTGAACATCTGGAGGATGCCGCCCGCGAACACGCGGAAGAAGAGCATGATGGACGCCGAGAACACGAGGGCGAACGCTGCATTGATCTCCATGTCCGCGAGCACCGGCTTCATGAGCTTCTGGATCCACGCATCCGTGCCCAGCTCGGCCGTCGCCAGTGGAATCATCAGCAGACACATCAGGAAGAAGAGCGGACGTCCCAGACTCCTGACCCAAAGCCCGAAGAACAGCCCGACGCCAACGCCGGACCCCATGCTGATCTCGAACCACTGGTCAGGTTTCTCCCACCCGGTCAGCGTGTCGACCTGGTTACCGATCTCGTAGATCATCAGGAACGCGGCGATGGACGCGCTCAGGGCCCCGACCTGGCGCAGCATCTCCATGTACGGCACGCCAGCCTTTACGCGTTCGTCGACCGGGAACCTGCACGGCAAGTAAAGGATCGCGTAGGCGATCGCGGGCACCACGATCCACAGCGCATGCGGGCGCCAAGACGGCCCCTGCATGAGGCCGTCCACCGTTCCTTCCGTACCGATGATGGCGAGCGTCCCGAACACCAATCCGGCAGGCCACGCCGCGTGAAGAATGGTCAGCCATTTGGTCTTCTCCTTCGGATAGACCGCAGCGCAAATCGGATTGATCACCGCCTCGATGATGCCGTGCCCGAGCCCCGCACAGAGCGCGAAGAGATACAGCATCCCATAGCCATCGGCGAAGAACGTCCCAACGCCGGACGCCACCTGCAGTACGAACGCGCCATACATCGGCCACTTGTAGCCAGTCCGATCCACGATCAGGCTGAAGCCGATCATCGTGATTGCGATCGGCCACAGCGCCGCGCCGAACACCATGCCGACCTCGTGGTTGGTCAGGCTGAACTCTTCGCCGTACCCACGCTGCATGGCCACTCGGAAAGCGAACCCAAACCCGCCAGCGACCAGGGAGAGAAAGCTCGCCCAGAAGAGCAGTATCCGTTCGCGTCTCGTGAGATCACTGCCGTATACAACGTCTGCCATTAGAAGTCGGCCTTCGAGAAACTGCGGGGGTCGGGCAGTCCAAACCGGACGAGCGGGAGCCTACCGCGCTGGCGACGAGGATCAGAGCACGAGTCGCGGGATCCCCGTCGTTCTCTACCGTGCCCCGTCGCCGCCGGAGGTATCCAGGCCGCCATACGGACGCTCCACGCAAGGCACGACTACCCCGCTCGTCGGCGCATGCCCTTCTTGTCCGCGACGAGCCGCTCCAGTAGCTCCCGCATCTCTTTCGCCTTTGCCTGTTCCGTCGAGATGAGGTTGTTGCGCTCACCGACGTCGGCGTCGAGGTCGTAGAGCTGCTCCTTGGCCTGCTTGCCGCGGCCACGCACGTACTTCCACGATCCTTGGCGCAGCCCCAGGCCGCGCGCCTCCTCGATCATGGAGGCCAGCCCGTGCTTGTCCTTGCCGAGGAAGGCATCGAGCGTGTTGCGGCTGTCGATACCCTGGGTCTCGGTCAGCTCAATGCCCAGCATCGACGCGAACGAGGCGAGGAAGTCGATTTGATTGACGAGCGCTGCCGACTTGCCGCCGGGCTCGATCTTCCCCGGCCACCGGATGATGAACGGCACGCGCGTGCCACCCTCGTAGATCTGGTACTTGCCGCCGCGATACGGTCCCGACCCATCGTGGCCGCGGTCGACTTCGCGGGTTGATGTGCGCACGGTAGTGCCATCGACGTAACCGTCGTCATAGACCGGCCCGTTGTCGCTCGAGAAGATCACGATGGTGTTGTCAGCGAAGCCGTGCTCATCGAGCGCCGCGAGAACCTCGCCAGTCGCCCAGTCAAGCTGCACCATCGCGTCACCGCGGTAGGACAGCTTGCTCATTCCGCGGAAGCGCGGGTGCGGCGCGCGTGGCACGTGGATGTCCTGCGATGAGAAGTAGAGGAAGAACGGCTGATCCTTCTTGCGGCCAGCCAGGTATTGCTTCGTGCGGGTGACGAACTCGTCGGCCATCGTCTCATCGTTCCACAACGCCGCCTTGCCACCCCACTGGTAGCCAATGCGACCGATGCCGTTGATGACCGAGCTGTTGTGACCATGGCTGCTCTCGTAGTAGGTCATCGCCGCGCGGTTCTTCTTGCCGTCGGGATAGGTGGTGCCTGCAAAGCCCTCAGGCGGACGCCTTCCGACGTAGAGAGGATCGGAAGGATCGAGATTGACAACCTGGCGGCCCTCGACATAGACGCACGGTACGCGGTCATTCGTGGACGGCAGCAGGAACGAGTAGTCGAAGCCGATGTCGAGAGGTCCCGGTCCGACTTCACCATTCCAATCCACCGGCGTCTTGCCGTCGCCGATCCCGAGGTGCCACTTGCCGACCACGGCCGTCGCGTAACCGGCCTTCTTGAACAGCTCGGGCAGGGTGAACATGTCCGGCTTTATCGTCATCGGCGCGTTCGGCGGCAGCACGCGCACGCGATGCCGAAACCCATGAATGCCGGTCAGCAGCGAGAAGCGTGATGGCGTGCACGTCGCCGCCGAACAGTGACCGTCGGTGAACATCAGGCCTTGACGAGCCAGTTTGTCGATGTTGGGCGTCGGGATCAGCTTGGACCCGTAGGCGCCGACATCGCTGTAACCGACATCGTCACCGTAGATGATGACGACGTTGGGATGTCGCTTTCGCTTCTCGGGCACGGTCTCCGACGCCTCGCCGAGCACACCGAGCTCTGCCACCGACGCCCATGGCCCGCCACCGACCTCGCTGAGCGCACGCAGCAGGACGTAGCGTCCCTTGACTGGGTCGCAGGCCGCGGTCTGCGCCACCTTCACCTTGGTGAACGTGGATTGGGCCACCGGCTCGCCCTTGCCCAGGACATCCAACCCGTCGCCGACGAAGAACTCGCACTTGCCGATCGTGCCGTTCCAACCCCGATCCTGCCGCGCCAAGTAGACAAAGCCACGCACGTCGCGCGTCGCCCCCATGTCGATCACGAGCTCGTGCGGGTGTTCGGCGAGCTCGCTGCCGAACCGGGTGTGCCAGATCGTGCGCGGGTCACCGTCGATCGCATTGTTGGCCAGCTTGCCGTTGGCGCGGTTCTCGCTGCTCGCACGCATGATCGTCCAGCCGGCACGGGAAAGGACCCCCTTCTTCGGCAGCGCGTTGACCTTGCCACCGCGGATGCCTCGGCCACGGTTGCGGCGACGCACACCCTTGGCGCGCCGGTCCTTCTCGTGCAACGAGCGATCACCCCATTCACCTTCACGCACAGGTTCGTGCGCGGCCTCTGCGAACGCCTTCAGCTTGGCGAGCACGGCCACGTTCGCCGCACCGACGTCAGTCGTCTCCGAGATGTCCTGGCTCAGGTCGTAGAGCGCCCACCTGCCCCGCCGGCCCGCACGCACGGCCTTCCACGATCCCATGCGCACGGCCCGCTGTTGTCCCAGCTCCCAGTAGAGGTATTCGTGCTTGGCTTGCCTGCGACCGGCCGCCGCTTCTCCGAGAAGCTCGGGCACGATCGAGATGCCATCTACATCGTCGGGCGCCTCCACGCCGGCGAGCTCGGCGAACGTCGATAAGAGGTCAGGGAAGTAGCACAGGTGGTCGCTGACGCGACCGCCGTCGATCTTGCCCGGCCAGTAGGCGATCATCGGAATGCGCAACCCGCCCTCGAAGACCCTGCCCTTGGTCCCACGGAACGCCACGCCCGTCTTCGGATCCACGTTCGGCCCGTGGAAACCACGCGGATGCTGCCGGTCCTTGAAGTAGTCGTTGCCGCCGTTGTCGCCGCCAAACATGACGATCGTATGGTCGGCGACGCCAACTTCCTTCAGCAACGCGAACACCTCACCGACCTGACGGTCAAGCATCGTCACCATCGCCGCATAACGCCGCGCCGGCTCGGGCCAGGGCTTGTCCTTGTAGACCTGCCACGCCGGGTCGTCGTCGGGAATGCTGAAGAGTCCGTGCGGCGGCGTCACCGGCATGTAGCACAAGAAGGGTTCATCCCTGTTGGCGCGGATGAACTCCTTGGCCTTCTCGACGATCACGTAGTGAGAGTAGGTCTTCCCCTGTGCGCCACCCTTGTTCCCGGCGAGGGGCAGCTCCTCGCTGTTATGAACGATGTAGGGCGGATAGTAGGTGTGGGCGTGCACCTGGTCGTAGTAGCCGACAAAGGTGTCGAAGCCGTGCTGCTCCGGCACGCCGCTCGACCCGCGGCCGCCGCAGCCCCACTTGCCAAAGCCGCCGGTTGCATAGCCGGCACGCTTCAGCACCGAAGCAATCGTCTCCTCACCCGCCCGCAACGGCGTGCCGCCGCCGTTGCTGCGCACCGACGTATGGCCTGAGTGCTTACCGGTCAGGAGACATCCACGTGTCGGCGCGCACAAAGGCGATCCTGCGAGGCACTGCGTGAATCGAACACCCCCCGCCGCCATCCGATCGATGTTGGGAGTCTTGATGTTCGGGTTGCCCATGCACGACAGCTCGTAGTAACCGAGCTCATCGGCGATGATCAGGATGATGTTCGGCGGCTTCGAGGCTTGGCCGAAGAGCAACGAGCCAGGCAGCACTGCGGCCAGGCCGAGCACGAGTCGGCCGAGAAGGCGTGAGGGCATCCGCTCACACTAGTGCGGTTTGCTTCTTCGTCAACGGCCACGCGGCCCCGGCACGCTAACCGCCAAACTGCGTGACCAAGCCGCGCTGGCGGAACACCGACCCGGTCGCGGGGAAGCCCCTGCCGATCGTGCTGATCCGACCACCGCTCGACACGATCCCGGCCGTGTTGGCCTTGGCGTCGAGCCAGAACATCTGCGTCATGAAAGTCAAGCCGACAAGGCCCGCGTCACCTGGAATCGGAAAACCGACGTGAGCATCACCTCTGGCGTCTGACAGGAACGGGAACAGCAAGATGATGTCGTTGACGATCATGCAGTTGCTACCCGGCAAGCTCCAACTGACGGCCTTACTGCCGAAGGTCATCACACCAGCGAGGTTCGCCACGAAGCACTGACCGTCGAAGCGATTGTCGACGCAGCCCACGATGAGTGTCGCTGGGTTGGACGAGTGAGTCACGTTTACTGCCTTGCTCGCGCTCGACGGACACCCGGCATACCTGCCATTCGCGATCGAGGTCCCAAACTCAGTCGCACGAACGGCGATCTTATAGACGATGGTCACTTCGGTCGCCCCAGGGATGCCCGACCGCGCCCGCGTCCAACCGTCGATGTAGTAGTTACTCGTGGACTGTGCGAGCGTCTTGTTGCGGATGTCGACGACCAGCGCTCGCTTCTTCGACGGCAGATAGGGGAAGGCTGCGTTGTCGACAGGGATCTTGAAGTCGAAGCCCATGCTCGGGTTCGTCAGCGTGCCGAGAATGGGCAGCCTCAACTTCTTCGTAGTGAACACCCGTTTGGTCGTCTTCGCGTCGAGGTTGCTCGCGAAGGTCGCCGTCGCCGTGTCAGCGGTCACGCCGGTGGCGGCGAGAGAAAGGTCTATCGCCAACTCGATCGTCTGGCCGCCCTGGTTGCCAGTGTTGTAACGCAGCGGCATGCGGTAGTTGATCGACTTGATCAGGATCGGCGTCGTTGGCCCGGTCGAGAACGAGTCGAAGTTGTAGATCTGCTGCAAGCGCTGCGGCGTGATGGACGAGTTCGGCGACAGCCCGAAGCCAAGACCGCTTAGCCCCCTATTCGTCCGCGGCGCCTTGACCGCAGTCTTCGGCGATTCGCTGGCCTGCGCGCTCGCACCGGTGCATAGGCCAACCAAGACAATGGTGGAAAAGACAATGGTGGAAAAGAGCCGGTTACGCATTGGGCTACTCCGAGCGGTGAGCGAGTTGCTTCGGTGTGAGTATAGCAAGGCATCGCCGGAGACGTCGCCTCGCGGCTGATCAGCGTTGTTCCCCTCCTGGGCTGGTCACCCACCCGGTTCGGCGCTACACGTTGAAGACCTCCTCGACCTCTAAGGCGGACGCAATGCCCCTGACGCCTCGTTTCATCCTCTGTTCTGGCGCGCTGACAGCCATCCTCGCGCATGCAGGTTTGACCGGCACTCATGGCCCGCGCGTCGAGTTGACGCTGCGCAAGGGCGATCGCATCTGCCTGCTCGGCAACGCTCTCGCCGAGCGGATGCAACACCATGGCTGGCTCGAGACGCGCTTACAGAGCCGCTTCCCCGACCTGGAACTCAGCGTCCGCAACCTCGGCTTCTCCGCAGACGAGCTGTCGGTGCACCAGCGCACGATGAACTTCGGCAAGTTCTCGAGCGACGACCGACAGATGGATGTTCCCAGGAGGCGCTTCGTACCGTGGGATCGCTACCTCACGCACTGCAAGGCCGACGTCGTGCTCGCGTTCTTCGGCTACAACGAGTCGTTCGGTGGCGAGAAAGGCCTGAGCCAACTGCGCGATGACCTCGACGGCTTCATCGACCACGTGCGTTCCCAGAAGTACAACGGTCGCACCACGCCGCACCTCGTGTTGTTCTCGTCGCTACCACACGAGAACCTGGGCAACCCCAGCCTTCCCGACGGGCGCGAGCACAACGATCGCATCGAGGCATACACGCGGGCGATGGCCGCGACCGCCAAGGCGAAGGGCGTGACCTTCGTCAACCTGCTGGGGCCGATGCGTACGCGCTACGAGCACACGACCCAACCGCTTACGATCAACGGGATTCACCTGACGCAACAGGGCAATGGTGTGCTCGCCAGCGTCATCGACGAAGCCCTGTTCGGCCAACCGGCAGCAACGTCACTGGGTGACGCCAAGACTGAGCTGTTGCGCCGCGCGATCGTCGGCAAGAACGAGCTGTGGTTCCAGCGCTACCGAGCCACCGATGGCTACAACACCTACGGCGGCCGCTCGAAGATCGCCTATCCGCGCAAGGACCCGACTGGCATCAGCAACTTCAAGGTGCTGCAACGCGAGATGGACCGGATCGACGTGATGGTCGCCAATCGCGACCGCCGCATCTGGGCCCTTGCCCGTGGCAGCGACGCGAAGGTCGATGACAGCAACCTGCCGCCGGCGCTCGCCGTCAGAACCAACAAGCCCGGTCCCGGTCCGGACGGCAGCCACGACTTCCTCGACGGCGAGAAGGTCGCCGACAAGCTGACACCAGGACGCGGCATGAAGCTGCAACTGTTCGCCGATGAGTCACGCTTCCCCGACCTGGTCAACCCGGTGCAGGTGGCCTGGGACACGAAGGGGCGACTATGGGTTGCGACATGGCCGACCTATCCGCACTGGAAGCCGGGAGAGCCGCGCAGCGACAAGCTGTTGATCCTCGAGGACCTCGACCGCGACGGTATTTGCGACAAGTGCACCGTGTTCGCGGATGGACTCATCAACCCGACCGGCTTCGAGTTCTGGAACGGCGGCGTGCTTCTCGCGGCCTGCCCGGACCTCTTGTTCCTCAAGGACACCGACGGCGACGACAAGGCCGACACCGAGGAACGACTACTGCACGGGCTCAGCTCGGCAGACTCGCATCATTCGGCCAACAGCTTCGTACTCGGTCCGGGCGGCGCCCTCTACTTCCAGGAAGGCACCTTCCACCAGTCACAGGTCGAGTCGATCCATGGTCCGGTGCGCAACCACAACGGTTGTGTGTGGCGCTTCGATCCGCGCACATGGCGCGTCGAACGCTATGTGCCCTACAACTTCGCCAACCCGCACGGGCACGTCTTTGATCGTTGGGGTCAGGACTTCGTCACGGACGGCACAGGCAACGTCAACTACTACGCGCTGCCGTTCTCGGGCTACATCAAGCATCCGGCCAAGCACACCGGCTACTACCCGTTCTTTCAGCAGCGCAGCCGTCCGTGTGCCGCGACCGAGATTCTCTCGAGCGGGCACTTCCCAGAGGCCAACCAGGGCAACTACCTGATCGCCAACGTGATCGGCTTCCTCGGCATCTTCCAGTACAGGGTCGTCGACAACGGCTCGGGCTTCAGTGCCGTCGAAGTCGACCCGATCGTGTCGAGCGACCACCAGAACTTCCGCCCCACCGACATCGAGGTCGGCCCTGACGGGGCGCTCTACTTCGTCGACTGGCACAACCCGATCATCGGTCACCTGCAGCATCACATCCGTGATCCAAGTCGCGACCGTTCACACGGGCGCGTGTATCGGGTGACCTACGAGGGTCGAAAGCTGCTCGAGCCAGTCGCCATCGCGGGCCGGCCGATAGGAGAACTCGTCGAACTGCTGAGGTCGCGCGAAGACCGCGTGCGCTACCGCGCCCGCATCGAGCTCAGCGCCCGCGATTCCAACGCCGTCGTCGCTGCTGCGCGCGCGTGGGCGGGCGGCCTGGACCACACCGACAACGACTACGAGCACCACCTGCTCGAAGCTCTGTGGTTGCAACAGCAGCACGACCACATCGACCAGGGGATGCTCCAAAGGCTGCTGCGTGCCAAGGACCACAGGGCGCGCGCGGCGGCGACGCGCGTGCTGCGCTACATGCGTCACCGAGTGACGAACGCCCTGGCCCTGCTGGCGACCCAGGCCAACGACACCCACCCACGCGTGCGCCTCGAGGCGATCGTCGCGGCGAGCTTCTTCGATGCACCAAAGGCCGCCAGTGTCGCGCTCGAAGCACTGCGGCACCCGGTCGACAAGTTCATCGATTACGCCCTGGTCGAGACGATGAAGACACTCCAGCCGTACTGGAAGAAGGGCCTCCGCGACGGCTCGGCCTGCGCCGCCGACAACCGCGCCGGGATGGAGTACCTGCTGCGGAAAATCAGCGACAACGACCTCCTCCCCCTGCCACCCAGCCCTGCCGTACACGAAGCGATGCTCACGCGACACGGGCTGAAGCCGGCTGCTCTGCGCGTGGCTGCAACCAAGCTGGCGGAGGCCGATGGCACCAACGCTGCTGCCGTCGTCGTCGCGGCACTGCGCAAGCTGGACAGCAACGGCGACAGGCTCGGTGGACATCTCAGCCACGTGCAGCACGGTCTCGGCATGCTGTTGCAGAGCTTGATCGCGGACGGGACCGCGCCAGCGCGCGACACGCTGGTCGCGCTCGCCGCCAGGGGACACTCCTTGGCGATGCGCGGCATCGGCTGCGCCGCGCTCATCGCGGTCGATGGGTCGACGACCCAGACGTGGAAGACGGCGTCAAAGTCAGTCGACGGACTCCGCGCCATCCTCGCCGCCGTGCCGAGCGTCGCCGCAGCCAACCTGCGCGCTTCGCTCTACGACCACGTCCGGCCCCTGATGTTCGCGCTACCGACCGGGCTTTCCGGTAACGATCCGGCCCAGGGATCGCCCGCCGCCGGCCTGTCGGTCGCCTTCTATCGGCCACCGCCGAAGAACGCGCGCCGCGCGAGCTTCGCCGAGCTCACCCCGACCAAGATGCTGCGCGCGGACAACTTCACGCACAAGCTGGCGGCGGTGCGCGGCGGTGACGCGTTCGGGCTCGTGTGCCGTGGCAAGATCCGTGCGCCGAAGCGTGGACGGTATGAGTTCTTCACGACCTCGGACGATGGTTCGCGCTTGTTCATCGACGACCGGCTCGTGGTCAACAACGACGGTGACCATACCAAGCGTGAGAAGCGCGGCGTCGTGCAACTCGAGGCCGGTTTGCATGACATCGTCGTCACGTACTACGATCAGGGCGGCAGCGATCACCTGTCCATTGCCTGGCGTGGACCCGGCTTCAAGAAGCGACGCGTCCCCGATACTGCGTTGACTTCGAACGACGACCCGACGACGACGATGCGGATCGCCGCACTGCGCGCGATGGCATACATCCCGGGCCACGAAGCACAGAAGTTCGAGGACGCTGCGAAGTTCGTCGGTAATCCGCGCTTGCTCGACGCGACCATCGAGATGTTGCGGGGCATCGACCAGGCAGCGTGGCCGAACGACCGAATCAGGCCGCTGGTAGCGACGCTGGCGGCGTCGATCGCGAGCCTGCCCGCCAAGCAGCGCACGACGCCCGAGGTCGTTACGGCGTTGAAGTTCGGCGAGGCTCTCGCCACGGCGCTGCCGCCGGAAATCGCCAAGAAGACGCGCAACGAGCTACACGGCCTCGGCGGTTCGATCGTCCTGATCCGCACCGTCCCGCACGAGATGCTCTACGACGTGACGGAGTTCTGGGTCGAAGCGGGCAAGCCGGTCGCGGTGCTGTTCCGCAACAACGACATGATGCCGCACAACCTCGTGATCACGTCACCGGGGCAGCTGGCCAAGGTGGGCAAGACCGCGGAGACCATGACGGGAGACGCGGCGATCAAGGTCGGCTACGTCCCCGACCTCCCGGACGTACTCTGGCACACCGGCCTCCTGCTGCCGGGCGCCTCCGCGCGACTGGCCTTCCTGGCGCCAAGAGAGCAGGGCGCATACCCCTTCGTCTGCACCTTCCCCGGCCACTGGCGCGTCATGAACGGCGTCATGCACGTCGTCGACAAGGTCGACGAGGACCGCCGCGTGACACGCCGCGCCAGCGCCAGCGATGCGGTCGTGCAGCGCAAGTTCGTCAAGGACTGGAAGCTCGCCGACCTGGCGCCTGCCTTCGGAGCTGACTGGCAGCGCGGCAGGTCGCTCGACCGGGGCCGCAGGCTGCTGACCGAGGCCGGCTGCATCAAGTGCCACATGTTCGCGGGGCATGGCGCCAAGGGTGGCCCCGATCTGACCGACACACACAAGAGGTTCCGGGGCAGTCAACTGCTGCAGCAGATCATCGATCCAGCGGCCGAGGTCCTGGAAGGCTACGAGCAGTGGGTCATCGAGACCGACGATGGCGACGTGATCGGTCGGATGATCAAGGAAGACGCCAAGTCACTCCACGTGCTACAGACGCTGCAGAACCCCGACGACGTCACGGTCGTGGCCAAGAAGAGCATCACCGGGAAGTACAAGGCGCATGGCTCGGCCATGCCGACCGGCCTGCTGGTGACGCTGACCAGGGAAGAGATCCTCGATCTCGTTGCGCTGCTGAGCCCGGCGACGGGCAAGAAGTAGCGCCGTGGCGCTGCCATGAGTTCCTCGCCAGGACCGCTTCCTCTCGACGCGTGCAGTCGCCTGCCCGCGCCCGGCGACAACGTGGCCATCGCAACACGGCGGCTCGAGCACGGCACGATGATCGAGCACGGGGAGCGTCGCTTCTGGATCGCGCACACCGTGCTCGAAGGCCACCGCTTCGCCTTCGAGTCAATCGGTGCGGGCGAACCACTCCTGTCCTGGGGGCTGCCGTTCGGCCATACCACCCGGGATGTCACCCCTGGCGAGTACATCTGCAACGCGCGGATCCTGCGTGCATTGGCCGAGCGCGACATCGACTTCGAGCTACCGCCGGAGCACAACTTCGACGATCACTCGGCGGTCTTTGACCTGGATCCAAGCACGGTGCAGCCGGGCGTGCAGGTGCCGCCGGTGGATCTCCCGGGGACGTTCGCCGGCTACGAGCGGGGCGGCGGGCGCGGCGTCGGCACACGTAACTTCATCGTCGTGCTGGCGCTGACTTCAAACGACGCGGCCTTGGCTGAGACCGTGGCCGAACGGTGCGCGCCCCTGGTCGCCGACGACACGAACATCGATGGGGTAGTCGCTGTGACGCACACCGAGGGCGGCGGCGCTACGGTGCCGAACAACCTGGACTTCGTACTGCGCACGCTCGCCGGTTTCGTCGTGCACCCGAACACGGGCGCGGTGTTGATTGTCGATCACGGCGCCGGCTCGTTCACGAGCGCCGAACTCCTCGCCTTCATGACGGACAAGGGCTATCCGCTGCCTTACGTGGCGCACGCGTCCCTGGTCGTGGACTGCGGCTTCAAGGCGGCGCTGCAACGGGCGACGAAAGTCGTCGAGGGGTTCTTGCCGCAGGTCTCGGCCTGCGTCCGGACGGAGCAGCCGCTGGCCGGTCTGCGGTTGGCGCTGCAGTGCGGGGGCTCCGATGCCTTCTCGGGGTTGTCGGGCAACTCCCTCGCCGGCTGGGTCAGCAAGGAAGTGATCCGCCACGGCGGTGCTGCCAACCTGGCCGAGACCGACGAGTTGATCGGCGCCGAACCCTATGTTCTGGCCAACGTGCGCAACGGCGAAGTGGCGGCGCGCTTCCTCAAAAAGATCGAGCAGTTCAAGGAGCGCGCCGCCAACCACGGCGCAAACGCCGAGGGCAATCCGTCGGGCGGCAACAACTTCCGCGGGCTCTACAATATCGCGCTGAAATCGCTCGGCGCCGCACGCAAGAAGGACCCACAGGTGCGGCTCGACCACGTGCTCGACTACGCGGAGCCGATGCACGAGGGGGGCTACTACTTCATGGACAGCCCGGGAAACGATCTCGAGAGCATCGCCGGGCAGGTCGCAGCGGGCTGCAACCTGATCCTCTTCATCACTGGTAACGGGTCGATCACGAACTTCCCCTTCGTACCGACGCTCAAGTTCGTGACGACGACCGGACGCTTCGAGCTGCTTTCGAACGAGATGGACGTCAACGCCGGCCGCTACAACGACGGCGAACCGATGCACGAACTCGGGCAGGAAACCTTCGAGCTCGCGCGGCGCGTGGCGTCGGGCGAGTGCAGCAAGGGCGAGAGAGCGGGACACTCGCAGGTGTCGATCTGGCGCGAGTGGCGTCAGACCGACGCTTCGCAGCTGGCGGCGTTGCGCGCGGCGCCGCCACCCACTGGTGAACCGCTGTCGACCGTATCTGCGACGCCGACTGCGCTGTCGTTCGATGCGTATGTGACCGAGAGCGGCACGACGACCGACCTGGTCGGCCTGGTCATGCCAACGAGTCTGTGCTCCGGACAAGTCGCAGAGTTGATTGCCGACCACTTGAATCGCCGCGATGAGCGTCCGGGCGGCCTATCGCGCTTCATCGCGCTCACGCACACCGAAGGCTGCGGCTCGGCGAACGCGGAGGACCTGTACCTGCAAACACTGCTGGGCCACCTTCGCCATCCGTTCACGCAGCGCGCTCTGTTGCTCGAACACGGGTGTGAGAAGACGCACAATGACGCAATCCGCCATTGGCTTGCGCAAGTCGGCGAGCCGGCCGACCGGTACGGCTTTGCCAGCGTCCAACTCGACGGCGGCATCGACGCAGTTAGGGGTCGCGTCGTGGCCTGGTTCGACGAGAACCTAGCGCACCGACCTTCCCCGCAACGCCACACGGTCTGCGCGGAGGCGTTGCGCATCGGCGTGCTGTCGACTGGCCCGATCGATGCACAGGCGGCAACGATGTTCGCGACGCTGTGTGCCGGCATCACCGCGGCCGGTGGCACGCTGGTGCTGCCCGAGAACGCTTCCCTGGCCACCAGTCCGGACTTCCTGAGGGCCCTCCTCACCGCGCCGGACGCCTGGGGCGCGACCCTCGCCTACGGCCAAGCCCCCAAGACGCCCGGCCTGCACGTCATGCAGTCACCCACCGAGGATCCGAGCGAAACCCTGACGGGTCTCGGCGGCACGGGCGTCGAGCTCATGCTCGCCCACATCGGCGACCGCCTGCTGCAAGCCCACCCAATGATCCCGCTCCTGCAAGTCAGCGCCGACCCGCACATGATCACGCAGTACAGAGACGACCTCGACGGCACGACCATCACTGTGGCCGCCCTGAACGAGCAAATCAGCGAGACAGCCTCGGGCCGCTACCGCCCCAAGCTCTTCGGCGCCGGTAACGTCCGCTTCCAGCTCACCCGAGGCAAGCTCGGCATCTCGCTCTAGCGAACTTGAGCGCGCCGGGGCAGCTCCCCGTACCAATCAAGTCGCCTACTCCGCCTCGACTCCCGTAGTCACCCACTCGCCCGTGTGGGCTGATTTGAGCACTGCATCGCAGACCTTTTGTGTCTGCAGGGCGCAGCGGAAGTCCGGCTGAGCGGGCGTGCTGGATGCAACACCGGCGAGGAAGTCGGCGAGTGCGTTGATGAAGGTGTGCTCGTAGCCGATCGTGCAGCCTGGGACCCACCAGTGGTCCATGTAGGGGTGCTCGAAGTTCGTCGCGTGGATGCGACGCCAGCCAGTGAGGTGGTCCGCGACCTTCTGGTCGGTGCCGGGCAACTTGTGCTCGAAGAAGTCGAGATACTGCGGGTCTTCGAGGTCGAAGTGCACGGAGCCGTCAGCGCCGTTGAGCTCGAACGTGTTGTAGTTCTTGCGGCCGCGCGCGTACCGGGTCGACTCGAAGGTGCCCATCGAGCCGTTTGCGAAGCGGGCAAGAAACATGCACGCATCGTCGATGCCGACGGGCTGCGCGTTCCCGGTCGCCTGGTGCACGCGTTCCTTGACAAAGGTCTCCGTCGCGGCGACGACTTGTTCGATCGGCCCGTTGAGCCACATGGCCGTGTCGATCGAGTGCGCCAACAAGTCACCGGTGACACCCGAGCCGGCGACATCGACGTCGAGCCGCCACAGCGTCTGCCCGCCCTGCGGCAGATCGGGTGCAATCGTCCAGTCCTGCAGGTAGGTCGCGCGATAGTGGAACGGCCTGCCCGTTCGACCCTCGTCCACCAGTTGCCGTGCCAACGCGATGGCCGGCACACGGCGGTAGTTGAACCAGACCATGTTCGGCACGGCGGCCTTTTCGACCGCCGCGGTCATCGCCTCCGCCTCGGCCGTGCTCATCGCCAGCGGCTTCTCACACAGCACCCACTTACCGGCTTCAGCAGCTGCGATCGCCAGATCGTGGTGCGTGTTGTTCGGCGAGCAGATATCGATGACGTCGATGTCGTCGCGTTCGACCACGCGGCGCCAGTCGCTCTCGACCGATTCGACACCCCAGGTCTCTGCGAACTTCTCCGCTTTGTCCGGGTCGCGCGCACACAGACAGGTGAGCTGCGGCCGATGCTCGAGCTCCGGAAAGAAGTGACCCACCTTCCGGTAAGCGTTCGCATGGGCCTTGCCCATGAAGCCGTAACCAACCAGCGCGACGTTGAGCGGCTTGGTCATTGGTATTCCCTGACGAACCCATCCATCGCCATCTTGCACCGCGCCGTCGCTTCCCACGCATCCGGCCAGAAACACAGGTCCACGGTCCACCAATCGTGCGGCAACTGCTGCGCCGCGAGCCGCTCGAGGATCGGCGGGAAGTCGATGACGCCGTCACCGAACGGCAAGTGCATCGACGTTTCGTCCTCGCCGTGCTCGTTCTTGTGGCAGCTGTTGTCGGAGTCAATCAGATGAATGTGATTGATGCGGCCGCTGAGTTTGTCAATGAACTCGACCTGCCCGCCCGCCAGTGTCTCCTTGGCCCCCGGCTGCCTCGCGCCGACCACGGCCACCATGTGACCATGGCTCGTGTCGTAGAGCACACCGAAGTTGTCATCGTCGATCGCGTCGAGCACGGCCACGACATCGGACGGCTTGTTCAGCACGAAACCGGGCTCGAACTCCCAGGTCAGGTAGAGGCCGTGGTCCTTGGCGATCTGGTTGCACGTGCGCCAGGTGTCAACGATCCGGCCAAAGACCGTGTCGTAGTCCACCTCAGCGAGCACGGTCGGCGGCTGCACCGTGTCGACGCGGATGCCCTTGATGCCGAGGTCACGACAGAAGGCGGCGTTCTTCGTGAACTCGCAGACATACTGGGCCTGGTCGTCGGTGTTGACCAGCTTCTCGCCCCAGAGGTTGGCGGCCAAGCCACTGAACTCGAGGCCCCACTCTCTCATCTTCGCCACGACCCCGTCGCGCTGCGACTCCTCGGGACAGTCATCCGGGTTGGGATGTGGCGTGAACCCGCCCAACTCAAGACCGTCGAAACCAAGCGCGCTGAGCCTGCTGCCTACCGTGTCGAAGTCGACCGGCTTGTCCGCATAGGGACCAATCGTGTAGGCCCAGGAACCGATCGAGATACGTCGCATGAGAGTCTTGTCGTAGCGCCCGTCAGGGCGGAGCCGGAGCAAACGGAGACCAACGCCTGTGGCATCGAGACGATAGCGCCCTGTGCCCAACACCTCCAAGCCACGCCCAACTCTCGCCATGGAAGCGGATCTAGGTAATGGCGGACAAGCTGAGCATCGAGCAACAAACGACGACGCGGCACAGACACCATAGAGCCCTCAGTAGGTGGCCCGGCCGCCAGAGATGTCGAAGCAAGCACCCGTCGTAAAGCCGCATTCGTCGCTGGCCAGATAGTGAACGAGGGCGGCGACCTCTTCGGTCTTGCCGGTGCGGCCAACCGGGATCTTCGACACCATGTAATCGACGGTCTCCTTGGAGACCTGCTCCAGCATCGGCGTGTGGATCACCGCGGGGGCAATCGAGTTGATGCGGATCTCGGTGTCAGCGACCTCTTTGGCCAATGACTTGGTCAGGCCAATGACGCCGGCCTTCGACGCCGAGTATGGGCCGAGCTTGGGGTTGCCTTCCTTACCGGCGATGGACGCGATGTTGACGATACGGCCACAGTTGGCCTCGCGCATCGGGCGTAGCGCGGCGCGGTTGCAGAGCCACAGTCCTGTCAGGTTGACCTCGAGCACCTGCCGCCACTCGTCAGGGCTGGTCTCCCAGGCGAACGCGTTGCGCCCGACGATGCCAGCGGAACAAACCAGGATGTGGTAGCCGCCGAGCTTGCTCGAGACCTCGTCCGTCATCGCATCGACGGCTGCTTCGTCCGTGACATCGAGCGGGCAAGCAAGCGCGCGGCGACCACGTTCCTCGATCTGCGCCACGGTGGCGCTGCACGCCTCCGGATCCATGTCGACGATGGCGATATCGGCGCCCGCGTCGGCGAAGCGCAACGCGGTCGTGAGCCCGATACCCCGTCCCCCACCAGTGATGACAGCAACGCGGCTGGAGAGATCGAAGTGGTCGGTCATGTGCTGGGGCTCCAGGTGATCAGAGAATGATGATGCGCTGCTCGGCGATCGAGGCCTCACAACCTCCGACGATCCGTTGTGCGGTGACCGCGTCGTCGAGGCTCGACCGCGGCGGCCTGCCGGCGCTCACGCATTCCAAGAGGAAGTGCCGGACTGTGTTTTCGATTCCGAATGGACAGGCGCTGTAGGTCTGCCAGTCCACCTGAGCCGGTTTGTTCTCGACCCAGTCGCGGTCGCTGAAGCGCATGGCGCCATCGGTGCCGATCAACCCGACGTCGACCATGTCAGGCCGTCTCTTGCCACAGGCGGCGGATGAACGGACCGCCCTCGCGATAGATGTCGTCGATAGAGTCGAAGAAGTCCCGCCAGATGTGAATCGCGGCAGCGAACTCCGGGGAGATCCGCGAGAACGCCTCGATCGTCAGCCAGCCGTCGTAGCCGATCTCGTGCAGCGCAGTGAAGATCTCGGGGAAGTGCACCTGGCCCTTCCCCGGCACACCGCGGTCGTTCTCGCTGATGTGCACGTGCTTGATACACGCGCTCGACGCACGGATCGACGCGGCGCTGTCGCGTTCCTCGATGTGCGCGTGGTGCGTGTCAAACAGCATGCCGAACGAGGGATGATCGACCGCCTCGACCAGCGCGCGCGCGTCCGCCGCCGTCGTGACGAGGTAGCACTCGAAGCGATTCAGAAACTCGGTCGCGAGCTGGATGCCCGCCGACCCGGCGAGCTCGGCCGCCCCGCGCATGACCTCGGCGGACCACTTCTTCTCGTCTTCGGTCGGTGCCTTGCCGGAGAACTCCTTGAACGCCGAGTGAAAGGGCCCGCTCAGCCGGTCCGACTCGAGCACCGAACACATCTCGAGCGCCCACTTCATGTGCTCGGAGGCGGCGTGCCGCACGGCCGGATCGGGGCTGATCGCGTTCGTGTCCGCCAGGAGTGAGGTGATCCCCGTCGCCTGCAGCCCGACTCGGTCGAGCTCCGCGCGCGCCTGCTTGTAGTGCCTCGTCTCGCCACGGTGGATCGGGAACTCGACGCCGTCGAACCCGGCCTCCTTGAGCGCCGTGAAGATCGGGAAGTGATCGGCCGTGACGAGGTCGGTCCACAGCAGCATGTTCATGCCGACCCGGCATGAAGGGAAATCAGAGGTCATGGATGTCCGCGCGCCAGAGGGGAAGACGGCCGCGAATGGTAGGTCGTGTGACCATGCAGAGGGCAGGAACTTCTCCAAGACCGAGCCTCATAGGTGCAAGCCTCAGCGCCTCAGGACCTGAGGATGCCCTACCCCAGCAAGCACGTGTCACACAGCCGCCACATCCGAGTGACTTCCCCCATGCACGATGGACTCATCCGCCATGCCCTCGTCTGCGTAGCGTTGTTTGTCGTACCACTTGGTGAGGTCACCGCGCAACACGACCATGCCCACCAGCATCCCCACGAGCATCACCCCGCGCACCTGCTGACGATTGATGACGTTCTCGCGCTGGAGCAGAACCAAGCCGGCGCCGCGATCCTGCGGCAGAGCAAGAAGCAGGCGAAGAGGTCGAAGTGGCGAGAGGATCGCATTCGATCTCGACTTCACCACCATCGTCCTCGTCCTGGGGTAATCCTCCACTACCACCTTCGAGCCTCGCTGTGGACCGAATCGCCACGTCTTTCGTCCCGAGACTGGGTGGACACCTGGAGGAAATGCCCGTATTCAGCAATGCTTGTGGGCAAGTCGCATCATCCGGCGCCGCCGCCCAGCGAGTACGCCTAACTCCAAACTGGCGCTTCCCGCCTGACACCGGCCCCATACACATGGCGCTCGAGAAGACCTTCATCCCCTACGGAGCCTACTGGAGCAGTCCGTTCTGCCGCTGGCAGGGCTCGATTGCTCACCTGAACTCGGTCGAGTTGGCAGCGACGACCACCGCGCGGTTCCTCGCGTCCAAGGAGATCCCGACCGACACCTGCGACAACCTCGTGTTGGGTCTCACCGTGCCGCAGCAGCACAGCTTCTACGGCGCGCCCTGGTTCGGCGGCATGGTCGGCGCGAGCACAGTCACGGGCCCGGTCGTGGCACAGGCGTGCGCGACCTCGGCGCGGGTCATGGCGACCGCCGCGGGCGAGATCGAGACGGGTTCGAGCGAGTGCACGCTGGGCGTGACCTGTGATCGCACGAGCAACGGCCCGCACATCGTCTATCCCAACCCGAAGGGCATCGGCGGACGCGGCGACGCCGAGGATTGGGTGTGGGACAACTTCAACAGGGACCCGCACGCCGGAAGCGCAATGGTTGCAACGGCGGAGAACGTCGCCAAGGAGGCTGGGATCAGCACCGAAGAGCAACACGCGATCGCGCTGCTGCGCCATGAGCAGTATCAGCGCGCACTGGCGGACGACCGGGCCTTCCAGCGCCGCTACATGCTACCGCTCGAGATCCGCGCCGGCAGGAAGACGGTCACCGTCGATGCGGACGAGGGAGTCTTCCCGACGACCGCCGAAGGTCTCGCCAAGCTCGGGCCGGTGGTCGAAGGAGGGACCGTGACGTTCGGCGGCCAGACCCATCCTGCTGACGGCAATGCCGGCATGTTCCTCTGCTCACGAGAGCGCGCGGCCGAGCTCAGCGTGGACAGCAACCTCCCGATCCGCGTCCTGGCGTTCGGTTCCGCCCGTGTCGAGAAGGCGCACATGCCCAAGGCCGTCGTGCCGGCGGCGCAGCAAGCGCTGCAGACCGCCGGCGTCTCGATCGACGATCTAGCGGCGATCAAGACGCACAATCCATTCGCCATCAATGACGCGTACTTCTGCAAGGAGACCGGCATCGATCCGGAGAACATGAACAACTACGGCTCGCCTTTGGTGTACGGCCATCCGCAAGGCCCGACCGGAATGCGCGTCATGATCGAGCTCATCGAGGAACTCGCGCTGGCAGGAGGTGGCTACGGGTTGTTCAGCGGCTGTGCGGCTGGCGACACAGCCATGGCAGTCGTTTTGCGTGTCGGGTGAGCGCTTCGCGAAGAGACCTGGTCGTGGACGGTCTTGACGCGCACATCGAGCAACACCTCCTCATGCCCCACGGTTCGGCATTCTCATCCCGCGCGACGCGCTTCCGGTCAGGCTTCGCGGCAGCGGATACCAAGCTGGTGCAGGCAGTCGAGGTGCTGGACTCGACAACTGCCAACGAGGCCGGGGATCCGCGGCCAAGATGAACTCTATCGCTCACCTCTCGGCTGCATGCGCGCCGCTGTTTCCGTGCTTGCTCGCCCAGTCGGCCACGGCGCAGGAAGTCGACTTCGACCGCCAAGTGCGGCCGATCCTGGCCAACAAGTGCTTCCGCTGCCACGGCCCCGACGTCGAAGCACGCAAGGCCAACCTCCGCTTCGATGTCCAGTCGGTGGCCTTCGCCAAGCGTGGCGACAACCCACCTGCGATCGTCGCCGGCGATGCGAAAGGCAGCGAGTTGGTGCGCCGCATCAACCACTCGGATCCCGACGAACAGATGCCGCCGCGCGACTGCGTGAAGTAGAGCAACATGCCCGTCCAGGGTCCGGCACGTCGTTGACGGCACCCATCGGTAGTTGACCAGTAACGGCTTT
>NYZE01000002.1 GCA_002685965.1 Planctomycetota bacterium
ATCGCATGACGATCATCCGGCGTGAATCCTAGGCCTGTTCTCGTTCCGGTTCCCGCTCCGCTTGCCGCTCCCCTTGCCGCTCCCCTTGCCGCTCCCCTTGCCGCAAGGCCTCCAGGGCCGCCTCGACGAAGTGGCGGCCACGCGCCCGGGGGTGCGGCAGGGTCAGTCGGGCCGAGCGCATCGTCACGCCCGCGCACTCCAGCAGATCGATGTCGATGACGCGGGGCGCGTTGCGCGGCGCCATGAGGTCACGACCGAGGTCGCACTCGATCGACTTTGCCAGGTCCAACAAGGCCCACGGGTCCGGTGGCGCGTCGACGATGATCACCATGTTGAGGTAGGGCCTGTCCGGATCGCCGCCGAGGGCTTCCGTCTCGATCACCGGGCTGCGCTCCAAGAGCCTCAGGCCACCGGCGACCAGTAACTCGATCGCACGCTCGAGCGCCCGGCGCCGGCCGGCGAGGTTGGAGCCAAGGGCCAAGAGGACACGCACCCGCCTACTCCCAGGAACCTGGCCCGTCGATGACCGACGACTCCGTGCCGTCGTCGTCCAGTTCGTCGAACTCCGGTCCGGCCTCGTCGTCGTCGTCGACTTCATCCGAGATCGACCGTCCACGAACCAGGAACCACAGGCCATAGACCGGCCCGGACAGGACGTAGAGGGTGATCCCGCCGAGCACCGCCAGCTGCCACTCGATCACGACGACGATCATCATGATCACGGCGACGACGAGGTGCGGGAACGACTTGCGGCCGCGTAGCAGGTGGTTGAGGAGGTGCGGATACGGCAGGCGGCTCACCATGAGCAGGGCACAACCGAGGAGCACGCCCGGCAGGGCCATGATCACCGTGCGATAGAAGTGCTCGTCGAACAGCCAGCTCGACAGAGAGTGCGTCTCTTCCTGCGCGCAGAGGTAGAGAACCAAGGCGCCGACCACGGTCGCCGCGGCGGGCGACGGGAGACCCTCGAACCACAGGTGTGCGCGTTCGTTCGGGTCTCGCACTTCGACGCTAAAGCGCGCCAGTCGTAGCACCGCGAACAGCACGAAGATCGCAGCGCAGACGTAGTAGACCTTGGGGTGGAACGGCAGGAACTGATGGGCCAGGACCTCGCCGGCCCGCGGGGCCTGGTGCACGTCGATCAGAAACTTGCCGAGCACGGCCGGGGTCACGCCGAAAGTGATGATGTCGGCCAGCGAATCGAGTTGGGCGCCGAACTCGGTGGTCTGCTTGGTGAGTCGGGCGACCTTGCCGTCGAGCCCATCGAAAACCAGCGCCAGGAAGATCAAGAGCCCGGCGGTTTCGATCAACGTCCAGGCCGCTGCTGACATCTCGCCAGCCCCGACGAGGCGCGCCGCGTCGCTGATCTTGACGATGGCAAGGAAGCCACAGAACGCATTCCCGAGCGTGAACAGGCTCGGCAGCAACGGCACACGCCGCAGGTAGCGGCGCACGCGCGTGCGATTGCGTCTGCTTCGTGTTGTCGGCGTGAGCGGTGCCGGTCTCTCCATGGCGATGATTCTATAGGTCGTCACCGAGGAAATCGGGAGAATGGCATCCCAGCCTTCCTATCATTCGGAGGTGGTCGCCCCATCCATGAATGACCTGCCCCCACTTCCGAGCCTCTCCGTTGACGAAGTCGGCCTGACCGCGCGCGCGGCCGAACTCGGGCGGCGGTCGATCAAGAAGGCAACCAAGCTGGAAGGCATCCGCCGCGCCCTGTCGATGGTCGACCTGACCACGCTCGAGGGCGCCGACACGCCGGATCGCGTGCGACGATTGTGCCGGCGCGCGCTACAGCCGGCGGCTGACGAGGCGGGCTTGCCGCCCGTCGCGGCCGTCTGCATCTATCCGCGCCTCGTCCCCGTGGCCTACAAGGAACTGCTCGGCAGTCCGGTACAAGTCTGCGCCGTCGCGTCCGGCTTCCCGGCCGGGCAGGTGCCGCTCTCGGTCAAGATCGAGGACACGCGGGCCGCGGTCGAGAACGGCGCCGATGAGGTTGACATCGTCGTAGCGCGCGGATCGCTGTTGTCGGGTGACTGGCAGCGCGTCTTCGACGAAATCGCCGCGCTCAAGGAACACTGCGGCCGAGCACACCTCAAGGTCATCCTCGAGACCGGTGAGCTCGGGACCTTCGACAAGGTCGCACATGCAGCCTGGGTCGCCTGTTCGGCCGGCGCCGACTTCATCAAGACCAGCACGGGCAAGGTCGCGGTCAACTCGACGCCACCGACTGCCCTGTGCATGCTCAACGTCGCTCGCGACTACGAGCGTGAGCGCGGACGGCGCATCGGCGTCAAGATCGCCGGCGGCATCCGCACATCAAAAGAGGCTCTGCACTATCTGGTGCTCGTCAATGAGACTCTTGGCCCACGTTCGCTGACCAACAAGTGGTTTCGCATCGGCGCGAGCTCGCTCGTCAACGACCTCGTGCGCCAGTACAAGAAGGCGATGCACGGCACCTATCAGTGTGCCGACGACGTCGTCACGGATTGAGAGGAAGCATGACCCGCGTTCAAGAGTCGAGCGATCCACGCGTCGAGCCGAAACGGCCAGTGCATCCCCTGGCAGCCCCGCCAGAGAGCTGGGACTACGCAACCAGCATCGAGGACGCCTCGCTCGCGAACCTGCGCGACCGCTACGACCTCTGGATCGATGGCGAATGGGTCAAGCCAGCGAAGAAGCTGTGGTTCGAGTCGATCAATCCCTCGACCGAGCAGACCTTGAGTGAGGTGGCGCACGCCGGCCCGACCGACGTCGACAAGGCCGTTCGCGCGGCGCGCCGCGCCCTGCCGGGTTGGCGCGACATGCCAGCCTCGCACCGCGCACGCATTCTGTTCGCGGTGTCGCGTTTGCTGCAGGAGCGCAGCCGCGAACTCGCCGTGCTCGAGACACTCGACAACGGCAAGCCCATCCGTGAGAGCCGCGACGTCGACGTCGTGCTGGCAGCCCAACACTTCTTCTACTACGCAGGCTGGACCGACAAGCTCGACCACGTGCTGCCCGCCGGCCGCAAGGCGGAGCCGATCGGAGTCTGCGGCCAGGTGATCCCGTGGAACTTTCCGCTGCTGATGGCGGCGTGGAAGCTGGCGCCGGCACTCGCCGGGGGCAACACGTGCGTCCTCAAGCCAGCGGAAACGACTTCGCTGACTGCACTGCGTCTCGCCGAGATACTCGAGGAAGCGGGCGTGCCACCGGGCGTCGTCAACATCGTGACCGGAGCCGGCGAGACCGGCGCTGCCCTGGTCAACCATCCCGACGTCGACAAGATCGCTTTCACGGGTTCGACCGACGTCGGCAAGCTCATCCAGAAATCCTTGGCTGGCACCGGCAAGCGCTTGACGCTCGAACTCGGCGGCAAGGCCGCACACCTGATCTTCGACGACGCACCGCTCGACCAGGCCGTCGAGGGAATTATCCAGGGGATCTACTTCAACCAGGGGCAGGTGTGCTGCGCTGGCTCGCGCCTGCTCGTCCAGGAGAGCGTGGAACGACAGCTCATCGATCTGCTCCTGGCGCGCATGCAGAACATCCGCGTCGGCAATCCCCTCGACAAGAACACTGACCTTGGTGCCATCAACTCCGAAGAACAGCTGGCGAAGATCGAAAGCTACCTCGAGATCGGCGAGCACGAGGGCGCGACGCGACGCGGACCGCAGTGCGAACTGCCGGCCAGCGGCTACTGGTGCGCGCCGACGCTGTTCACCGGCGTGACGCCGACGATGCGCATCGCCACCGAAGAGATCTTCGGTCCGGTGCTGTCGGTGCTCACATTCCGCACACCCGACGAAGCGATCGAGAAGGCCAACAACTCGCTCTACGGGCTGTCGGCCGGCATTTGGTCCGACAAGGGCAGCAAGGTCTTCCGCATGATCGAGAAGCTGCGCGCTGGCGTCGTCTGGGCCAACACCTACAACAAGTTCGACGCGAGTTCGCCGTTCGGCGGCTACAAGGAATCGGGCTTCGGACGTGAGGGCGGATGGCACGGGCTGTTCCCGTACCTCAAGTAAGGATGAGGTGATCGAATGACCGCGCCTCCGGTGCACAAGACGTTCAAGCTCTACATCAACGGCAAGTTCCCCCGCTCGGAGTCAGGGCGCACGCTGCCGTTGTTCGACCCCAAGCAGAAGAGCGAGATTCCGCTGACGCAGATCGCGCGCGGCTCACGCAAGGACGTGCGTGACGCGGCGCAAGCGGCGCGCAAGGCCTTCGCCGGCTGGTCCGCGGCGGTACCGCTCTTGCGTGGCCAGATTCTGCACCGGATGGCCGAACTGCTCGACAGCCGCGGCCGTGAGTTCGAGGAGTACCTGACCTTTTATTGCGGTGCGACGCCGGCGCGGGCAGAAGCCGAGGTAGAGGCAGCCGCGGACCGACTGCTCTGGTACGCGGGCTGGTGCGACAAGCTGGCCCAGCTCTACGGCACCGTGAACCCGGTCGTCGGCCCCTACTTCAACTTCTCGATGCCAGAGCCGACCGGCGTCGTGTGCGCCTTCGCGCCGCCCAAGCCGGCGTTGCTCGGACTCGTATCGCTCCTGGCGCCGATCCTGGTCCCGGGCAACACGGTCGTTTGCGTGGTGCCGCTCGAAGCGGCACCGATCGCCGTCACGCTCGCTGAGGTGTGCGCGACCAGCGACCTGCCCGCCGGCGTGCTCAACATCGTCACCGGCGACCCCGATGAACTGATGCCGCACGCCTCAGTGCACCGCGAGTTCGACGGCAACTTCCTCGTGTCCTCACAGGCCGAGGTGGTGCGCGACATCGAAGCCGCGGCCGCCAACCACGTGAAGCGCCAGCTAACGGTGCCCGCGCACGCGCCAGCCTGGTGGCACAAGAGCGACGCCCAGGACGTGCGCTGGATGCAAGCCTTCCTCGAGATCAAGACGGCCTGGCACACAATGGGCCAGTAGCGCCTTCGTTCGGCAACGCTCTCGAAAAGTGATCCACTCCAGCGTGCGCGGGTGAGGAAACATCCCACCCACTCTCGCCCCCTCCGGCCCTACATCGCGCGCTTGTGCAAGATGTTGTTCTCCAGGTGGGTGTGCTCGCGGAGGTTCTGCTCCAGGGTTCCTAGGCCTACCCAGAGGGCACGCAAGGTGTTGCAAGCATCCTCCGGCACCACATAGTTACTGGCGTACCCGCGCAACTCCCGCAGAAACCCGGCCAACGTATCGTGCTCCGTTTCGATCACGCTGATGGACTCCTCGAGCATGCCGGTTTGACCGGCCTTGATCGCTGGGAAGAGCACCATCTCTTCCTTGAGCAGGTGTTGCTCGATCTCGGTCTTGATTGTCATGAAGGTGGCAAGCAGACCGTCGAAGGCCTCTTGGTTCTTGGGACCGTGTCGCTGGTGGACCTTGCGGACCATGGCTTCCAGACGTGGAAGTTCTTCTCGCAGCGGCTCGTGATGGGCGCGCAAGATGTGATCGATCAGGTCCGGCAGCGGCGCTTCATCCCAGCGCTGTTCGGCGTCGCACGATCCGCTGATTTCGGCCTCGATTTCCGTCATCAAGGCCTCGGTCTCCATGCCCTTCGCCCGGCAGATCGCCACCAGGGACTCCCCGCCGCCGCAGCAAAAGTCGATGCCGTGGCGGGCGAATACGCGGGTGGCGAGAGGGTGTTCGATGGCCACAGCAGCCACGGTGGTGTCACTGGTGATGTTCATGAGAGACAGTCCTGTGACTGGGATTATGTCAGGCCAGGCGACGCAGGCCAAGGAAAGCAGAGTCAGGGTTCCAGCAGCTCGAGCAGCGCCTCGATCACTTGTTCAGGTGAAGAGAAGGCAGGCGACAAGGGTGACGGCCCCGAGACGACTCGGACCATTGACCTCCGCTCTGGGAGATCGCCGAGAAACGAACTAGGCGCGGTAGCTAAACCTCGCCTGCACCTGGGTGCGTTCGCTGATGGTCTCCGCCACCGGGCAGGTGCGCGCCGCCTCTTCGAGGACTGCGCGGTGCTCCCCCGGCACCCCTGGCACGACGTCGAAGTCGACATCGAGGCGCCCGACGCGGCGGCGCGGGTCCTTGACCATGTGCTTCTCGACCCGCACGCGCGTCCCCGCCAGTTCGATGCCGCGCTCACGGGCCGCCATCGCCATGATCGTCACCATGCAAGTGCCTAGCGCTGTAGCCAGCAGGTCGGTCGGCGAGTAGGAATCACCGCGACCCTGGTTGTCCTTGGGTGCATCGGTTTCGAGCCGGGTCGATGAGGGACCGTGCACGGCCTCGGTGTGCAAGTCGCCGCGGTACTCGAGGTGGATCTCGACCATCAGCCCTTCTCCTTCGTGGCCTTGCGGCCCAAGCCCACAATGACCTCCCACTCAGCCGGCTCGACCGCCGGCACCGCGCAACTCGAGTGATCGAAGAGGACACCGTCCCCGACCTTCACCCGCTCACCCAACGTGTTGCGCGCCAGATCGTCGATCGAGAACGCGTCGGGCTCGCTCTTGAACAGCCAGTAACGCTCCGCCATGGACGCGACCTATCGCCGGAGCCGCAGCAGAGTTTCGTTGCGCGCAACCACGCGGCCAACGACAGCGGCACACGGGGTCTTGCGCGCTTCAAGGTCGCGGATGACCGAGTCGACGAGGTCCTCCGGCACCGCGAGCAACAGACCGCCCGAGGTCTCCGCGTCGAGGCAGAGATCCTGCACCGCGACCGGCACGTCGTCGTCGATCGCCAGGCGATCGCCGAGGAAGCGCCGCGTGCGCTTGGCGGCGCCGGAGATCAGGCCCTTTTCGATCAACGCGACCGCGGATTCGAACGCCGGCACGCTGCCCGCGTCGACCTCGACGGTGACGTTGCTGGCCTCGGCCATCTCGCGCACATGCCCGAGCAGTCCATAGCCGGTGACGTCGGTCGCACAGGTCAAACCGTGCGCGACCGCAACTTCCGCGGCGGAGAGGTTGAGCATCGCCATCTGCTCCATGGCGGCAAGCGCAAGGTCCTCGGAGACCTTGCGCTTCTTGATGGCAGTCGTGACCGCACCCATGCCCATCTTCTTGGTCAGGACGAGGACGTCGCCGGCCTTGGCGCCACCGTTGGTCAACACGCGTCGCGGATCAATAGTGCCGGTCACAGCTAGCCCGTACTTGATCTCGGAGTCGGTGACGGTGTGGCCGCCGGCGAGCACGCCACCGGCTTCATCGATCTTCTCCTGACCACCACGCATGATCTCGCCGAGCAACTCGGGTGGCAGTGCTTTCGGCCAACCGACGATCGACAGGCACGAGTGCACCACACCCCCCATCGCAAACACGTCGCTCAACGCGTTCGCTGCGGCGATGCGGCCGTAGTAGGTCGGGTCGTCGACGGCTGGCGGGAAGAAGTCGACCGTTTGCACGAGTGCGAGGTCCTCGGTCAGACGCACGACTCCCGCATCGTCAAGAGTAGCCGGCCCAACGAGCAACTCCGGACGCTGTTCGCGCGGCAATGCGGCGAGGACCTTCACGAGGTCCTCCGGCGGCATCTTTGCCACTCAGCCGCCGCTAGACGAATAGTCGGTGAGCCGGTCGGCCTTGTTCCAGAACGCCATGACTACCCCTCCTCTCGACTCAAAGCAGCGACGACCTCGACGATCTCACGCCACTGGCCCGGTGCGAGCGAGCGCAGGTCGAGGAAGAGGGAACCGTCTTCGATGCGTGGAAATACTGCCGGTTCGGCACAACGCAGTCGGCGCGCGAACTCTTCGATGCCGAGGCGTGGGGCGTCCGGTGCAAGACGTACGGCGCGACTCTGCAGGGATCGCGCCGGGCTCGCACCCGAGCCGACATAGCCCAGGCTCTCCTCGACGCTCGCTAGGTAGCCGAGCAAGCGCGCCGGCTCCCCGATCTCCGCCTGTAGCGCCGTCGCCTCGGCCTCGATCTCCTCGAGCGGCGCCCAGATCGCGCGCAGGATCGGGATGTCACGCTTGGGCTCGCCAAAGCGATAGGTCAGCAAAGTCGCTTCGAGCGCGGCCAACGCCAGCTTGTCGACGCGCAGCGCCCGATATAGCGGGTGACCGGCGACACGAGCAATCGCAGCGCGCTTGCCGACCAGAATGCCGGCCTGGCACGAACCGAACAGCTTGTCGCCCGAGAAGCACACCAAGTCGGCGCCCGTGCGCACGCTGGCCGGCACGTTGCTCTCGCGCGCGTCGTGCGGCAGCTTCTCCTCGAGCATCAGACCCGAACCGAGATCCTCGATCACCGGCAAGTGGTTCCGGGTGCCTATTTTGACCAGCTCAGCGAGCCCGACCTCCCCATGGAAACCATCGATCCGATAGTTGCTGGGGTGCACCTTGAGCAAACACCCCGTGCGTTCGTTGATGGCGTTCTGGTAGTCCGACGCCCGCGTGCGGTTGGTCGTGCCGATCTCGACGAGCGTGCAACCGGCCTGGTGCATGACATCCGGCATGCGGAAGCCGCCGCCGATCTCGACCAACTCGCCACGCGACACGGGGACTTCCAGGCCGCGCGCCATTGCATCGAGGGCCAGCAGGGTCGCCCCCGCATTGTTGTTGACGACCGTGGCGGCCTCGGCGCCCGTCAATACGCACAGGTGCTCCGCGATGCGGTGCTCGCGGCGGTTGCGCTTGCCGGACTCACGCTCGACCTCGACAAAGCCCTGGGCCGCGACCTCCTGCACGGCGTGCACCGCCGTCGCTGACAGCGGTGCCCGCCCCAGACCGGTGTGCAGCAGAATGCCAGTCGCGTTGAGCACGCGGGCATGCCAGGGCGCCGTCACTTCTTGCGACAGCTGCCCGAGGCGGACTGCCAGGGCATCCTCGCCCAGCACGGCATCGACGCCCCCCTCGGGTGGCCATGCACTGCCCATGCGCTGCTTCAGCTCTTCGACGAGTCGCCGCGCGGCTTCGCGCGCCACGGGCACATCGACGCCATCCTGCAGCCGCATCAAGCGGTCGATCGAGGGCAACAAGCGATAAGGAGTGATTCCGGAAGACATCAGGGGCATCGATGTTCGAGCAATCTGCCAGGATACACTGCGGCCGTGCCCGATCTGTACCTGCTTCCACAAGCGCCACGCGTCGACGTCGAGCGGCTCGAGCGGGGCCTCGAACTGTCGAGCGTGCTGAGCACGCTACTGTGGCAGCGCGGCCTACGCGACGTCGAGGCGGCGCGGGGCTGGCTGCACCCGGGTTTCGAGAGCATCGGTGATCCGTATGACTTCACCGACATGAACAAGGCCGTGCAGCGAGTGCGGCAGGCCATCCGGGATCGCGAGCGCATCCTCATCCACGGCGACTACGACGTCGACGGTCTGACCGGAACGGTCGTCCTCCTGTCGTTCCTGCGGCTGCTCGGCGCCGAGGCCCAGTGGCACGTTCCGTCGCGTGGCGACGGTTACTCCTTCGCTGAACCCGCCGTCAAGCGCATCGCCGAAGAGGGCTTCACGCTCTGCATCTCGGTCGACAATGGCACCGCCGCAATCGACGAAGTACGCCGTATCCAGGAGGCTGGGTGCGACGTCATCGTCACCGACCACCATCACACCGGTCCGGAGATCGCTCCGGCCTTCGCGACGCTGAACCCACGCCTCGACGGCTGTGGCTATCCGTTCCCGTGGCTTGCCGGCTGTGCCGTCGCCTTCAAGCTGGCATGGGCAATCGCCCAGTCCTACTCACCGCACCGCATCCTCAGCGATGACTTGCGCGAGTTCTTGGTCGATGCCGCGAGCCTCGTCGCACTCGGTTCCGTCGCGGACGTAGTGCCGCTCAAGGGCGAGAACCGCGCACTCGTCCGCGTCGGGCTCAAGGCGCTGCTGCAATCGAAGAACCCCGGTCTGCGTGCGTTGGTCGACTTGATCGGACCGCGCCGATCGGCCGTGTTCGCCGACGACGTGTCGTTCCGGATCGGTCCGCGGCTCAACGCCGCCGGCCGCATGGGCCAGGTCGAGCTGGCGATCCAGTTGCTGACCGCCACCTCGTATGGCGAAGCACGCAAGCTCGCAAGCCAACTCGACTCACTCAACCGACGCAGGCAGAAGATCGAGGCAGAGATCACCAAGACGGCCTTCGAACAGATCGACCAGCGGCCCCACCAAGAGGACAGTCGCATTCTGGTCGTTTGGGGAGAAGGCTGGCACGTCGGAGTCGTCGGGATTGTCGCGGCGCGGATCTCGGATCACTACCGGCGTCCTGCGGTCGTGTTGGCCGTACACGACGAGCATGCACGCGGCTCGGGACGCAGCCACGGCGACATTGATTTGAAGGAGTTACTGGAGCGCGCAAGTGGTTCCCTGAATCGGTACGGCGGCCACAGGGCGGCCGTTGGCATGGAGCTCGACCGCTGCAACGTCGAACGCTTCGCCCGCGAAATTGAGGAAGCCGCAGCGACGTTGCCGCCATTGCGCCCGGAGGAAGTCACGGCAGAAGCGCGTGCATCGCTGGGACACTGGAATACTACGGAACTGCGAAGGCTCGCTGATTTCCGGCCGTTCGGTGAGGGCAACCGCACCCCGACGTTCTTGGCCGAGGGCGTGCGGATCGGGACAGGGTTGCGGCGTGTCGGCACGCGCCAAAAGGCACTGGCGTTTACTGCGATTCAGGATGGGTGTGCGGTGCGAGCGCTCGCGCCGAGCCTCGGGCCGAGGATCGATGAGTTCGCGAGGCGGCGTGCCCCGTGGAATGTCGTCTACACCCCGCAGTTGGCCGAGCGCGCAGAGGACGGGGCGATCGAACTCAGGGTGCGTGGGATGGAGCAGGAAGTGACGCAGAGGTAGAGCGGGCGGCGAGCCAAACTCCATCGGCCCCAGGCGATCAGACCGACAGCGGCGAGGACGTCGCTCCCCCTACGTTGTGCTCTGCCCGCCCATCCGATCGATCAGCGCCGTGAGCCCGAACCCCACCACCGCCAACCCCACTGCTGCCGCCGCCTGGCCCACGGTCGGCGCGTAGACTTCCATGAGCGTGGAGTCCACCTCGATGGGTCGTTGGAAGGGGAAGATGCCAACGACGGACCCGATGAGCAGCCCCAGCAAGAACCCGAGCGTCAGGTCTTCGTGCCTGACCAGGGCCCAGCGGATCAGGTTGCTGACGCCGACGATGCCAGCAACGACCCCGATGCCAACGGGCGCCACGACTGCGAGCGTGCCGGACACCTCACCCCCCTTGAGGGCATGCAGCGCGTCCAGGATCGGCTCGTACTGGCCGAGAATCAGCAGCATGTAGGCGCCGCTGATACCAGGCAGCACCATCGCGCTGGCGCCGAGGAGCCCGGCAACGAACAGCAGGCCGGTACCGGACGAAGAAGCACCGCCAATGCCGGCCCAGTTCATCACAGCAAGCCCCACCATGATCACGGCGCCCATAACAAGCCCGAGAAAGACCCGCGGCGTGAACCCACCCAGCATGCGACGCACGACCGGGATCCCACCGAACGTCAAGCCGATGAAGATCGCGTACATCACCCAGCGGTAGTCGACCACGAGCCCTTTGATCGGCCCGGCCAGCAGCACGATCGTCGCCAATGCCGCAAGACCGATCATCGCTAACAACGCCAGGGACCGTGCCCGGAACCTGAGCGTCGTCACCTCGGCGATGGCCTCGACGAACTGGGTGTAGACCCCGGTCGCGAGCAGCATGGTGCCGCCGCTGATGCCGGGCACGAGGTTGGCGAGGCCCATCAGCACGCCTCCCAGCGGGGCGCGCACGATCAACGAACTGCCCGCAGAGGCTTCCTTCGTCGTCATGGTCGGGGCCGACGGCTAATGAGCTACTTGTCGATCAAGGCGTAGCGTTTCTTGACCGCGTTGAAGCCATAACCGAAGGTCAGCACGTTGCGCACGCGCTTCTCGGTGAAGTCCTTGCGCATCGCCGCGAGGTGGCGCCGGCTCAGCGCGTCCGCGCCGCCGGCCTCGACCTTATCCATGCGGACGACGTACCAGACCCTACCGGCCGTGTCCTCGAGCGGGTCGGAGACCTTGCTCGCCTTCAGACCGAGGGCATCCTGCGACTGCTTGAGGAACTTCTCGGGGCCGTCTTCACGCTTCGAGAAGAGCGGATCGCCCACCGTGGCCTCGTCCTTGAAGAACGGGCCGAGCTTCGTGACTTCCCGCTTCGCTTCCGTGGCCGCCTTGTCGAAGGCCAGGGCGAGGTGCTTCTCGACGAGTTCCTTGACCTCTACATCGGTCTCCGACTCGATGCGCGTCGCGACGATCTTCTTCTGCTCGTCACTCTTCTTGATCTGCTCTTCTCGTTCCGAGATCTCTTTCTTCCATTCGGCCTTGGCGCTCTCGGGGTAGTCGCCGGGAAGCTTGTCACGACGCGCCTTGATCTCGGCTTCGAGACCGGCCTTCCAGCCGGCGAGGTCGTCGTCGACCTGCTTGGCGACACCGTCCCGCAGCGCCTTGGCCTTCGCGCCCTCGATCTCTTCTGCCTTCTTCCAGACCAGCGCACGGAAGTCGGCCGCCTGGCCCCTGGCGGCGTTCCCGGACTCGGTCTCGAAGTAGAGCTTCTCCGCCGCTTCCTTGACCTCGTCGAGCGGGCGCCAGGCGTCGGTCTCGCGGTCTCGCACCTGGAAGAAGAAGCAGCCCTTCTCCGCGCGTTGGATGCTGCCCGACAGAGCGCCGACCTCCTCGACGGTGCGCAGGGCCCAGTGGCCGTCCCACTCGCCAAAGCGACTCAGCTCGGCGAACAACTCCGGCCGTTGCGTCTTGGCGCCCGCAGGCAGGATCACCAGATCCTTGTACTCCTTGCTGACCTCCGCGAACCACTTCTGCAGGTCAAAGAGGGCTGCCTGGGGCAGGCCCTGCGGCTTCGGCGCCGGCTCTTGGCTCGGCGGCTTCATCGGTGGCTTGTTCTGCGCCTGGAGGAGACCACCCTTCTTGTCGGTCTTGGGCGGATCGGCCGCGGGCTTCTTGTCCCCCGGTCTTGGGCGGATCGGCCGCGGGCTTCTTGTCCCCCGGCTTCTCGGCCGCGGGCTTNTTGTCCCCCGGCTTCTTGTCCCCCGTCGCAGCGGCTCCGGCAGCTCCAGTGCCAGCCTTCGAGGCGTCCGGCTTTGGCAGCGAAGCCAGAGATGCCTGCTGCGCCTTCTCCAACAACTTGCGTAGCGCAGCTTCGAGCTTCAGCTTGCGAAGAATGCTGTCCTTGACCTTGTCGATCGGCACGTAGCCGACGTCGTCCGGCTTTTGCGGTCCTTGCACCGGGGCCGGCTTCTTGGCGGTGTCCGCCGGCTTCTTCTCCGCGGGTTTCTTCTCGTCCGGCTTCTTCTCGTCCTGGAACAAGCCGCCCTTCTTGTCTTCGCCCTTCTTGGCGTCGCCCTTCTTGGCGTCGCCCTTCTTGGCGTCGACCTTCTTGGCGTCGGCGGCAGGCTTCGGGTCCTTTGCGCCTTCCTTCGCGCCCTCCTTCGGCTTGTCCTCGGTCTTCTCCTTGGGCGGCGCGATCTTGTAGAGCCGCTCCTTGTCCTCGTTGTAGCGCGCCTCGACATCAGCATCCGTGATCTCGATGTCCTTCATCAGATCAGCCAGCGCCTTCGGATCGGCATCCTCGTAGAGGAAGCCAACGCTCGTGAAGCTGACCTGCACATCGTCCTTGAACGGTGCCTGCTCGGCCGGTGGCAGCCCCTTCATCCACGCGATCAGCTCAGGCGCGATCGGCGGCGTCTTCCTGAGCTCCTTCTCCAACTTCTTGCCGCTGAACGCGGTGAAGGACAGCTTCATGCGCTTGCGCCGATCCATGATGTAGTCAGCGAGCGCTGCGTCGGTGATGTCGAGACTCGCGTGCATCTCGGTTTGCACATAGAGCGACAAGCGCATGGCCTCACGCATCAGCTCGTGCAGGTCGGCCTTACTACCGAGTCCGAGATGGCGCGCAAAATCGCCGGGGGGAACCGCTTTCGGCGTCGGATCGTCCGGTCTGGCCATGAGGTTCTTCTTGGCCCGCAGCATGAAGGTCGTCGCCTTCTCCACGTCCTGGTCAGCCACGTCTATCTCGTGCTCCATCGCGACGCGACGCAGAATCGCGAAGACCTGCGACGGCGTATCGGTAAAGCTCGGCGCGAGACCGGAGAACACGAAGCCGGGTAGATCGAGTTGTAAACCGACGACGCTTCGGTGCAGCGCCGCGATCTTGCGACCCCAACTCAGGTCTTCGATCTTGACCTTGACCTGTGTGCCGTTCGCGAGCGTGATCTTCTGGGTCGACGAGGCATCGAACCAGCCCCCGATCACCGTCATCATCACACCCGTGATCGAAAACGTAAGGAGCGCGAACAGCGCGATGCCAATGAGGATTGGCTTCTGGTACTTGCTGAGAATACTCATGGACAGCGGGCAACAAGGATAAGGAGGGCCATCACGGGAGCAAGGACCGTGCCCCTGGCTCTGTATCGGCTAGCACGCCCGCGAGCCCGCCGCTCAGATTCGGCCCTGCTGAAACTCCTTCAGGCTCGGCAGGTCCTTGGTGCCCTCCAGGCCGAACCGATCGAGGAAACGATCCGTTGTGCCGTACTGAAGCGGGGCGCCAGGAACCGCGGCGCGGCCGACCACCTTGACCAGCTTCCGGTCGAGGAGCGCCCGCAGCAGCGGGCCCGCACGGACGCCGCGAATCGCTTCCACCTCGGCCCGGATCACGGGCTGCCGGTAAGCCACGATGGCCAGCGTCTCGAGGGCGGCCGGCGTCAGCTTCTCGACCTTGCGCAGGCTCTTGAGCCGCAGCAGGAAGGCGTAGTAGTCCGCACGCGTGAACAGACGGAAGCGTCCCGCGTGGCGGCGCAGCTCATACGGCCGGCCTGAGGCGTCCAGTTCGGCTGCGAGGTCATTGAGGCACTCCTTGACGGTGCCGATGGGCACGCCGACGACCTCGGCCAGCCGCGCCGGTGTGAGCGCCTCCGTCGAGGCGAAGAGCAGGGCTTCGAGCGTGCCCAGCAGGCGTGCCCGGTCGGCCTTCGCCAGCTTCTTCGGAAAGACATCAAGCGCCGGCAACTCGGTGACGGCCTCGGTGCTGTCCACGGTATCGGTGAACTCTTCGATCGGTAGACGCTGCTCGGGCTGCTCCGGCGTTCTGGGGTCTGTGCTGCGTGGCAATGGCTCGGAAGTCTCCGGATCTTGGCGTCGAATCAATGGCCCTCCCTTGGTGGGAGCAGTGTAGCGATTCGGCGTGGCGATAGGGACTGC
>NYZE01000003.1 GCA_002685965.1 Planctomycetota bacterium
GACGAGCACGGCGAGTTGGATCAATGTCAGACCGAGCAGCATCAAGCCGACCGGACGCTTCTGCATGATCTTGTTGTGCGCGACCCACACCGGACCCTCGATCTTCTGGGTCTCCTCGTCCGTGGTCAGCCACTCCCACACGGACGACCAGCGGTGCTGCGCGAAGAAGAACGGCGCGTCGTCGTACACGGGGCCGATGACGAACTCGTAGCTGTCGAGAAACTCCGGCAGCTTGCCGTCGCGGTGAGCCTTGGCGAGCTCGTGGAACGGGTTGTCACCTGTCTCGTCGTGCAGGTAGTCCGTCGAGTGGCTTGCCGCCTTGCCCCAGGTGCGCAGCTTCTTCAGCTCCTCGGCCGTGAACGGTGACTCCTTGATCAGGATCACCCCGAGGCGAGTCGTCTGGTCCTGACCCTTCTCGTTGCGCAACAGAGCGATGTGGTTCCACGGCTCTTTCTTGCCGGCGTCGGCGAGGGCCAACATCGCGATGTTCATCGCACGCAGCGTCTCGCGCGGCTTCGGCCACGCGAAACGGATCATCGCCACAAGCCCGTTCGGCTGCAGGCTGTCGATGTAGTCGCGGAAGGCCTCACGCGTGTAGAGGTAGCTCTCGGACAGCACGTAGGCGCCGTTGGCCAGCGCCGTGTAGGTGTCGACCCCCGACATCTGGATCAAGTCGTACTTGGCGTCGGTGCTGCGGATGAAGTGACGTCCTTCAGCGCAATGGAGGGCGAGGTTCTCGCGGCTAGCGTCGTAGCCTGTGATCGACTTGAAGTCCTCCTTGTAGAGCCGGAGCGTCGTCGGGTTGATCTCGACCGCCGTGATCTGCTTCGCCTTGCGGTCGAGCGCCGTCTTGATGTCGAGGCCACCGCCGATGCCGATGATCAGGACATTGGGCGACTCCTTGACCTGGTAGCCGATGCTGTGGATGTGCAGCGGGCTCGTGACGTGGTCGATGTGCGGCATCTGGCCTGGCGCGTCACCGTCCTGGAACAGGCAAGCGCCGGCGACGGTCGGGTCGCTGACAATGTCGATGCGGCCCAGCGGCGACCACTCCGTTTTCAGCACCGTCTGCGGGAGCTGCTTGTTGTGCGTGTAGGTGCGAACGAACTTGGTGTCCGTCGGCTGGAAGTCGAACCACTCGCTGGCCGGCAGCAGCTTGTGCGGGTGCTTCTCCTGGTCCTTGTCGTCGAGCTTGGGGATCATTGCGAGCAGCGGGTTCAGGAGCGGGGCAGCGTGCTCGTTGATGCCCGGCAGGAGCGAGACGCAACCGAGCAACGAGAGAACGCCGATCGCGCGCAGGAAGATCCCCTTCGAGGCGACGACGCAGACGACTGCTCCCATGCCGGCGATGAGGACAAGCGTACCCGGTGCGCCGAGCGGCTCGAGCAGCCCGAACAGCGCGAAACAGCCGACGCCGGAGCCGACCATGTTGGCGAAGTAGAGCTTGGGCACGGCCTCGCCGCCGCGCGCCAGGGTCAACGAGATGATCCAGCCACAGAAGAAGTACGGCAGCGCGAACAGCGCGTAGTAGCCGATCGTCGTCAGGACCTCGTCGAAGCCGATCTGGTTGAACACGTCGACCGGCTTGCCCGTCAGGAACCACGGCCCAACGAGCGTGCTGACCATGAAGAACAGGCCGGCCCAAGCCATCGACACGTTGACGCGCGCGCGGCGCAGCGGACCGGCGACCGACAGGAACGCCCCGGCGGCGCCGAAGCCGAGGATCGCGATCGACACGACCAGGAAAGCGAGGTGGTGCCACAGCGCATAGGCGAAGATGCGCATGTGCAGCACTTCGAGAGCGAGCGAGGCCAGCGAGATCAGAAAGACGCCGACGTAGACGCGCAGCTCGACACGCTCGTTCACGGGGTGGACTCCGACAAAATACGGGGCCGAAGACTATACCCGCGCACTCCTCAGCACCTGGACCGCCAAGCACCGATCCTCAGAACGTAGTCGCTGACAAAGCCGATCAACGCGGTCAGCACCCAAAGCCTCAAGAAGGTCGCGAACCCTCCGAGGAACGCGCTTCATCCGCCGAATTCGTCTTCCGTCTCACCGACGGCCACGATTGCCATCCCCTGTTCCGTCGAGGGCTCATGCGCACGCCCCGATGCCGAGGGGCCCTTGCTCTCGATGAGTGACGCGAGTTGCCTGAAACCACGGCCGCCTCAAGCTCTCCCTTGGCTTTCCCGATACGTCCTGAAGCGATCCTGAGTGAGCCAAGGGGAGGTCACGATTAGCCGCGAAAACGAACTCGATACCTACCTGCGCGAGATCAACGAGGTCTCGCTCTTGAACGCCCAGGAGGAGATAGAACTAGCGCACCAGATCCAAGCCGGCGACATGGCGGCGCGCGAGCACATGATTCGCGCCAACCTCCGGCTCGTGGTTTCCATCGCGAAGAACTACGTCAACCGTGGGTTGGTCTTCCTCGACCTGATTGAAGAGGGCAACATCGGCCTCCTGAAGGCCGTCGAGCGTTTCGATCCCGCCGCGGGCTGCCGTTTCTCGACCTATGCAACCTGGTGGATCAAGCAAGCCATCCGCCGCTCACTAATCAGCACGGTGAAGACGGTTCGCGTGCCTTCCTACATGGCCGAGATCATCTCCCGCTGGAAGTCCATCGCGCTGGAGTTGCAATACCGCCTCGGTCGGCAACCGACCTCGGCGGAAATCGCCGAAGAGCTCGGACTGCCTGAGGAGAATCGATCGATCGTGCGACAGACCGTCCGCACGAGCGGCGCGCCACATGGCATCCTCAGCCTGGACGCCCTTCCCGCCGCCGAGGAGACGCTCGAGGATCCCTCGGCCCGCAGACCGGAAGAAGACCTGCTCGACGCCTCGGAAGTCGAGAAGCTGCACGAGCTGCTGCGGGTCATGGACGACGTCGAGGCCGAGGTGCTGCGGTTGCGATTTGGCCTTGATGCCGACGGAGAGGGGATGACGCTGAAGGGCGTTGGCAAGATGATGGGCCTCACCCGTGAGAAAGTCCGTCAGCTTGAAAAGCGCGCGCTCGGCCGCCTCCAAGAGTGGTTCCTCACCGTTTACGGCGAGACCGCCTGACGTAGAGCGCCGCGACGCGGCGCTCTACGTGCACACGCCGTTTTGTGTCGTCAAGTGCGGCTACTGCGACTTCAACTCCTATGCGGGCGTCGACGACGATGCCGTCCAAGCGGTTCTCTCGGCGATGCTGGACGAGTTGCGCCTACGCGCTCGAGGGCTCAGGCCACGCACGGTCTTCGTCGGTGGAGGCACTCCCACCTGGCTCGGAGCCCAACGGCTTGCCGGCTTCCTGAAAGACATGGCCGCGATCGTCGACCTGAGTGGCGTCGAGGAGTTCACCTGCGAGGCCAACCCGGAGAGCGCCACAGCAGAAACGCTTCAACTCGCTGTAGGGCAAGGGGTTACGAGGTTCAGCATCGGCGCGCAGTCCTTCGATCGAGAGCGCCTGAACTTCCTGGATCGGCCGCACAGCGCGGAGGACACAATGGGCGCCTTTGCTGCGGCGCGAGCAACCGGGGCCGCCGTCAACCTCGATCTGATCTTCGGCCTCCCGGGCGAGACGATGGAGCAGTGGTTGAGCGACCTGAGCACGGCCCTCGACTGCGGTCCAGATCACCTGTCGTGCTACGCGCTGACCTACGAGCGTGGCACGCCACTTCACGCCCGCAGGGCGCGTGGTGAGGTCCGGGCGGCCCCAGAGGAACGGACCCGCGACATGCTGCTCGAGACCCGGGCCGTGCTCGGAGACGCCGGCTATGACGCCTATGAGATCAGCAACTACGCGCGCCCGGAACAGGCCTGCCTGCATAACTTAAACTATTGGCACGGAGGAGCTTACATCGGAATTGGTCCGGGTGCCGCCTCCCACAGGTCCGGCCGACGGTCCACCAATGTGCGGGCGTTGGGCACCTATCTGCGCTGGGTCCGCGATCGCCAATGCGCATGCGATGACGCAGAGACGCTCTCGCCCGAAAGACGATGCAGAGAAGCGATCTGGCTGGCCCTGCGAGTCGTTCAGGGAGCCCACCTGGACACCATCACCAACCTGACCGGGATCGACCCGCGTGTGCTGGTTGGCGCCGAGATCGCCGCGGCGATCGATGCTGGACACTGCGAGCTCGTCCGTGGCGCGCTCCGGCTACTCCCCGCAGGCCTGCCCTTCGCGGATGGGATCGCAGCTGACTTCCTCTAGGAGCCTGCCTCGCGTGACCGTCTCCTGTGGCGCAGACGCCTCGGAGAACCCGAGGGTTCCACGTGGAACTACAGGCCGTAGCTCAGTCGGTCGGCGAGCACGTTCGGCAACCCCTTCTGCCGGATGCGCTCCTGCACCACCCGAATGTCGTAGTCGACGCGCAGTAGCCGCACACTCTTCTCCTGGGTGTCATAGATCACGTAGGCCGCACGTGGATCTTCATCACGAGGTTGCCCGACGCTCCCCACATTGACCAGGGTCCGCTCGTCTGGTTGCAGGGTGTGGTTCCCCTCGCGCTTGAACGCGGAGAGGTGTTCAACGCTCCCACGGTCGTCCATCGTGAACAGGCAGGGTTGATGGCTGTGGCCAACGAAGCAGACCTGGGTCTCCTGGACCTCCAGGCTGTGGGCTGCGGAGGCTAACGACCGCACGTAGTCGAAGGTCTCGGGCTTGTGCAGCGACCCATGCACCAGGGTGGCATCAAGTTCCGGAAAGCCTACTTGCAGTGGCAACTTCTGGAGCAAGTCCCGATGCGGCCGCTTCAACTCGAACATGGTCCACTCGAGCGCCATCTTGGCGAAGGGGTTGAACGCATCGAGCGACAACAGGCGGACCGTCGCTGCGTCATGGTTACCGAGGCAGACATCCGCTTCGACTTCCCGCAGACGGTCGATGCAGTCGGCGGGGTCTGGGCCATAGCCGACAATGTCCCCCACCTGAAGAAAGCGTTCGGCGCCTTCGGCCTTGGCGTCAGAGATGACTGCCTCTAGCGCCTCTCGGTTGGAGTGAACGTCTCCTAGGACCGCGACTCGCATGGCCGGCTTTGCACCTCGAAGAGAGTGAGAAGAGAAGCTCCAATGACCAGGATGCCGGCGGCCGTCCCCGGTTGTGGGCCGATTTGCATGGCGCGCTCGCCAAGGAGCACGCCAAGGCCAAGCCATGCGGCTGGAAACGGCAGTATTGGCGAGCACGCGAGCCAAAGGCCAACCCAGCCCAACAAGCACATGCTGTTGGCCAGAACGGCCATTGGTTCCACGTGAAACCCCAACGCCACGGAGGACACCGCCGCGTGCGCGGCCTCACCCGCGAGCCACGCCACAGCAACCTCAACACCGACTCGTCCGCCGCCCCAGTGCCAACGCGAACCCCACGGTCGGTACCGCGCCGAGGTCGTTCCTGCCTGTCGACCTGCCATGACCAGCAGCCAGGCGTAGCCGAGCCAGCGTGGCCATGCCTGCGGTCCAAATGGGCTCGACGGTAGGACTTCCAGGGTCCGGGGCACGGCGAGCCACCACCACACCAAGAGCAGCACGAAGCCGCCGGTCAGCGCTCGAAAAGCGCCTTCTCGGAGCACCCGCCGCGCGAGCATCGACACGATCCAGACCTGGCGTGGCAAACCTCGGACAACCCTATCTTCAAAGGCTGGCTCTTCAAACGAGCTCTCCCGAACGAGTCCACCAGCGACCCTGAAAACGCGGTTCTGCCAAGGTCCGCGATACGTGGATTCCCAGCGACCGCACTTTCGCGGAGGCGGCCAGTTTTAGCATGTCCCTGTTCCGCTACAATGCGCGGGCGGTTGGCGCGAGGGCATACGCCAAACTCGTCAGGGAGGCACGACTATGGCTGGAAAGAGACTCGGCAGGGGCCTTCAGTTCCTGCTTTCAGATCGAACAGGCACGGCTCCGGAAGCGGAGGCACCCAAGGCCGGCGGAGCAGCGCGGACAGAGGCCCAGCCGAAGGCGCGGAAGCCTCCGAGCGAGCCAGAATCGTCTCAGATGGAGACCTCCATCGAGGGTGCGCTCTTGCTCCTTGAGCCCGCTTCCCTGCAACCGAACCCCTTCCAGCCACGCCGGACCTTCGACCCGGCCGGGATCGAGGAGTTGGCCCGTTCGCTCCGCACCACAGGCCTGCTGCAGCCGATCGTCGTCCGCGCCAAGGGCGACGGCTGGGAGATCATCGCCGGCGAACGCCGCGTCCGCGCCGCCTTGAAGGCGGGGCTCGTCGAGGTCCCGGCCCTCGTGCGCGATGCCACCGACCAGGACATGCGACGGCTCGCCTTGATCGAGAACATCCAACGCACCGACCTCGATCCCATCGAGAAGGCGCTCTCGTTCCAGGACCTGAAGACTTCGACCGGTTGGACCCACGAGAGGATCGCGCGCGACCTCGGCATGGATCGCAGCTCTATCTCTAACCTGTTGCGATTACTGGACTTACCGGCATCCGTGCGAAGTCAGGTCCGGTCTGGCGCGCTCGCGATGGGCCACGCCCGAGCCTTGCTGGCAGCACCGGAAACCGAGCGCGAGGCCCTCGCGGAGCGGGTCGTGGCCGGTGGATTGTCGGTGCGGGAGACCGAGCAACTCGCGAACTCCCTCAAGTTGCCAGCCGAACAGAGCGGTGGCACCAAGAAGCGTGGCAAGGCCGCATGGCAGTTGGAGATGGAACGTAATCTGATGGGTGCGCTCGGGTGCCACGTGCGCGTTTCCGGGCGCTCCGGCAAGGGTCGCATTACCCTTGAGGTCGGCACTCGTGAGGAGTTCGACCGAGTCTACGAACTGCTGATGAACGGCCTGCCCGTACCGTCGGACGACGAGTTGGTGCGACGCAAGAGCCCCGAGTAGGCGCGCTGGCAGGCGCTGCCTGCTACTTCGTGACCGTGACCTTGACGACCTGAACCGGGTTGGCTGGCTTGCCCGTACCCGCCGATTCCTCGGTCCCCGAGTTGAACTCGCCGCTCACGATCTTCTCGATCACCTCGCGACCTTCGACGACGACGCCGAACACGACATAGTTGTCGTCGCGCCTCTCGGCACAGTCGGTCAGCGTGAAGTAGACCACGCGCTGGTCACTGTCGACCTTGTCGTCCTGGCGATGCGCCGCGAGGACGAACGGGAAGTGGCTGATGCCGGAACGCTCGCGCGTCGTCTGCTTCTCGGATTTGAACGTACCCCACTTGGTGCGGTCGTCCTGCTTGCTGCCCGGATCGCCGAGGAATGCCAGGTCGCCCTGATACTGGTAGCTCTGCGCAGGATCGGTCGGCTTGCGGTGGATCTCGTGGAAGCGCTGTTTCGTGTACCAGCCTGACTCGCAGTTGGCGAGGAACTGCTTCGCGTGCCCTGGGGCTTCCTTGCTGTAGAGGCGCACCTTGAACACTCCGACGCTGGTCTCGAACGCGATCTCTGGCTTGTCGCTCGGCTTCGGCGCTTCATACAGTGCCGTGTGCTTGGCGCGGAACGCCGCTGCCCGCTTAGCCCGGCTCTTCAAGATCGCGTCGAGCGACGCGGCCGACGGCTCGTCGGGCTTCATCTCGCTGAGTGCCTTCTTGGGCTTGTCGCTGTCCTCTTCCTGCTCGGGCAGCTTGATGAACACCGGTGGCCAAGCGCGTTCCTTGTTGACCCAAGGCTTCTCGAGGCCCGTGACGAGCTTCGACGTCGCGTCGACATCCCCGTCGAAGGCCCTCTTGCTTGCCAGGAGTACGCGCGCTTGGCTGGCCGCTACTGGCTCCAACTCGCCGGTCGCCTTCGTCAGCGCGTCGGCATCCTCGTTGCGAATCTCATCGCCAAACTCGCGGTACGGCTTGTAGATGCCTTCGGCACGGAAGAAGTCGTAGGGTCCGGTGCCGACCGGCGCGAACGAACTGCTCCAGCCGACCTTTGACGTGAAATCGCCCCAGATGCCATTGAGCTTCTGCCGCTCCAGCCAATCCAGGAGACGTAGGCCGGCGAAGACCGCAAGCAGCAGGATGCCGATTGCGATGATGCTCTTCTTGTAGCGCTCCCAGAAGAGCTCGACCGGGTTTGGTTGTGTGATCTGCCCGTGGGGTGCTACCTCGACCACTTCGGCGTTCGTCGTCTGCTCCGACATCTCTATTCCGAGATCCCTCTACTCCTGAACCGCTCTGATTGCGCCAAGCGCAGGTCTACTTCCGCTGGGTGCTCGCATTGGCGCCAGACGACGCCTTCGGCATCGCCTTGACCGCGCGGCGGGTGCGCAACTCATAACGCATCGACCGTCGATTGCCCTTGTCCGCGAGCACCGTCACGAGCAAATACTGGACACCGGGCTGGGCGAGGCTGATCCAGCGTTGCATGAGACGTTCGCGGGTGGGCCGCTCCTCCTGGACCAGTTGCCAGCCATGCTCTGGCAAGCGCTCCCGCAGGAATCCCTCCAGTGTGGATAGCCGCGATGAGCCCACGTAGTCGAGTTGTGCTGTTCGATACTTGCCACGCTCGAGTGATCGACTCTGGTTGGCCGACGTCACCAGCCGCATGTTGCGGGGTACGGGCAGATCTTCGAACTGCTCGACGGCACTGTTGGCCGGGTCGACCACAGGGTTGACGCTCTGCTCAAGCTGACAGGCTGCCAGGAACGGCAGTACGAGGAGCGCGGCGCGCATGATGTGATCCTGCTGGTTTGGTGGCCGCTCCATGAACGGACGACGTCTCAAAGCGAAGCCCAAGGAGCTTAGCGATGCCCGCACGGGGCTGGTAGCTTCTTTCCGCACCTCTCACTGCTAGGATTCCCGGCATGAACCCAGCCGTCCTTGTCGCCCTCCTCGCCCATTGCCTGGTAGGGACGGCCTTCGGGCAAACGCCCGCGGCAGGGGCTGCCCGCGCTAGAACTCTCAAGAAGGTCGGCATCGTCAAGCATGACGATCGCTGGATGCGCAAGGCGGACGTCCGAGCCATCAAGGCGGGGAAGGTCCAGCATCCCGACACGGGGCTGTGGATCGAGAAGGGTGCGCTGGACAAGGCTAAGCAGGGGCTCTTCCCGAAGGGAAAGGAGTGGATCAGCCGCGAGCAGGCCGACAAGGGGCACAGCGATTGGCGACACCCGTGGGTTCTGATCGGCCCAAACGTCCGGATCGTGACGATCTACCCGCTCACCGAGGCCCGCTCGATTCTCAACGCTGCCGAAGCAGCGGTGCCCGCTGTTCTCAACGTATTGTGGGACCCGTCGTTACCGCTTCCTCATCGCGCGACGGTGTTCGTCATGAGCAAGCAGAGCGACTACCAGGCGTTCGGCCAGACCTTTGACCAGACCGGCCACTCCGCCCACGGCGCCTTCCTCGCCTCCGGCCACGACGACCAGCCCGCGGCCTGTTTCTATGGGGAGAAGAGTTGGGGCAAGTTCTATCTCAAGTTCGCCGTTGGTGTGGCCGTCTACGCGACCCTGGTTCCAGACCGTGATCTCGACCCTGAACGCTGGCTCATGACCGCCGTCGGCGCCTTCAACGAGCGCTGGGCCAACCGAGATCACGCCAAGTACTTCGCGCCCATCTACCTGCAAAAAGGTGGGGTCCGCGAACTCCCGACGTTCTTTAACACCTTCGGGCTCAGCGGCGAGCAATCCGCCACCCAACAGCACTGGAATCTGTTCCAGTCCGGCCTGCTCTTCTCCTACATCGCCACCAACCCGGACAAGAAGACCCACGCTGCCTGGACCAAGGTTCGTGAGGCCATCACCAAGCGCAAGGGCGTGAAGAAGATGGTCAAGAAGCTCGAGAAGGTCCTCGCCAAGAAGGAGGGCGAGCTCAAGAAGCACCTCAAGCGCATCCAGCAGTGAGGGGGCCAGGGCGCACGCGTAGACGTGGTCCTCGTAGGGTGTGAGCCTTGCTTCGCCCACCGCATGTGGGGAGCGATCCTTCGATTCCACATGGACAAGTGCAGGATTCGATCAGGGCCGACGTGGGTAACTCGCGCCCCGGACGGCCTTCGACCGCGTCCGGTTGTGCAAGGGTGTTGGTCCGTGCGCTGCCGGCGCGTAGTTCTCCACTGAACGTCTACAGTGATGCGGAACTTGGCGGTGTCGTTAAGTGGTTCATGGAGATCGGGTTGGGTCAGTTGATCGCGGCTTCTCAAGGAGATGGAAGGACAGAATTGAGAAGGAAGATGAATGTTAAATTGGTACACTCAGAAGGACGTTCGCGCAGGGCCGAGAAAGAGGGTCGAGCGCGAAGCCGTCACAGCCGTGTCCTTGCAACAGGGGGGAGACACGCGGGCTCGCCACTCGATGTGCAGCTCCCTGAGAAGACTCAGCGGAGGGGGTGATAGCCCATGAAGTTCCTCTGTGATCGAAGCCGGCTCGAAGCCGCGTTGGCCCCGATTCTCCCTGCGATTCCCGTAAAGGACTCGCCCAACCAAGCCCTTCTTTCGCTGCACATCGTGGCCGAAGAAGATCGCCTCGTGCTCCAGGGCAGCAATCTTGAGTTGTCCATCGAGACGCGCATCGAGTCGGTCAAGGTGGAAGAGCCTGGCCAATGTCTCGTGCCGGCCCGGCCGTTCTACCAACTACTACACGAGTTGCCGGACGCAACGGTTCGCGTTGAGGTCGAGGGCGGCAAACTCGTCGTACCGACATCGAGCGGTCACTTCGAGATCGTGGCAGGCAACGCCGACGACTTCCCTGAACTCGAGTTCGATATGGAAGGAGTCGAGGTGCCGATGCCGGTGTCGCTCCTCAGCCAACACTTCCACGCAACTGAGTTCGCGGCGGCTCGCGAGGCTACCCGCTATGCGATGAACGGGATCCTCTTCAACGGTAAGGACGGCAAGGTCACAACGGTCGCGACAGATGGTCGGCGTCTGGCGTTGATCGCGTCACCCCTGGAGAGCCCGGATCCGGTGACGGATGGCAGTGCAGGCTGGCAAGCACTGCTTCCGCAGAAGAGCCTACTCGCGACGGTCAAAGCGCTGGAAGGGTTGGCCGAGGACGGCGACCTGGCGCTCAACATCTCGACCAACGCGGTCACGTTCACAATTCCGAGTGCGAGCATCTCGGTTCGGCGACTCGCCGGGCAGTTCCCAGACTACGACAACGTCATTCCGCGGGAGACCGCCAACACGGTCGAGTTCGAACGTGGGGCCTTCGAGGCCAACCTGCGTCGGACCGCCGTGACTACCGATGATCTGAACCCGGCGGTGCGCATCACCTTCGAGGGCAGTCAAGCGCGGTTCGAGAGTGAAGCGACCGGGATCGGATCAGCCAAGACCGTCATGGACGTCAACCTGTCCGGGCCGGGCGGCTCGATCGTGTTCAACCCGCACTTCCTGGCTGACGTGCTGCGGATCTCGGATGCCGAGACACTCCGACTTGAGTTCGAAGACTCGAGCGCGCCAGGCAAGTTCGTCCTAGCTGAGGAGTTCGTCTACATCGTCATGCCGATCACCGGTCTGTGAACGAGTGCTGCGAGCGAACCAACTAGCGGCACGAGTGCTGCGCGAACTCGAAGTCATTGGGTCGGACATTGAGCGGGCGGTCCAAACAGCGGCTACGCAACTCTGGGCGGACCTGCCAGAAGGCGCGGTTGAGGCTGGTTCTTTTCGGCGCGGTGTCTTACGTGTGGTCTTCGATGACCATGCTCGGATGGCCGAAGCGAAAAGCTTTCTCGCCGACGAGTTTCACAGGCTGTTGAACGTTCAACTTGAGCAAGACAGCGAGCAGGCCGACGGCGCTGGAGCCCAATACGTGACGCGTGTCGTGTTCCATGTGCGCGGGGTCGAGCCTTGAGAGCCTAGCGAGGACATTCAGTGGCCAACGGCAGCGATTCGCAGAGTGACGAGGCGCAGGGCGGAGCCAGCGCGGCGTACAACGCCAGCTCGATTCAGGTTCTCGAGGGCCTGGAAGCCGTGCGTCGCCGCCCTGCGATGTACATCGGGGACACGTCGGTAGCCGGCCTCCACCACTTGATCTGGGAGGTCGTCGACAACTCCGTCGATGAGGCGCTGCAGGGCCGTTGTTCGCACATCATCATCACCGTGCACAAGGACGATTCGGTCTCGGTGCTCGACGACGGTCGCGGCATCCCGATCGATATGCACCCCAAGCTCGGCGTGCCGGCGCTCGAGGTCATCATGACCAAGTTGCACGCGGGAGGGAAGTTCGACAAGGACAGCTACCAGGTCTCAGGCGGCCTGCATGGCGTAGGTGTATCCGTCGTCAACGCACTGTCTGAATGGCTCGAGGTCGAGGTCTATCGCAACGGCAAGGTGTATCGGCAGACCTTTGAGCGGGGGCAGAAGTCCTCTGAGCTCGCGGAGCTCGGTGATACGAGCAGGTGTGGCACCCAGGTGCGGTTCAAAGCCGATCCCGACATCTTCGAGATAACCGAGATCGAGTCGAAGGTCGTGCACAAACGCATGCGGGAGCTGGCCTACCTGATGGGGCGCAGCAGTCTCAAGATCTCTCTCAACGACGAGAAGACCGGCAAGAGCGAAGACCTCCAGTATCCGGAGGGGTTGATAGATTTCGTGCGGCACCTAGGCCGAGCCAACACGGTCGTGCATCCGGATGTGATCCACATCGAGCGCGAGTACATTCAGGCCGACGAGGAGCGCAGCGCGAAGTACGGGTTGGAGTTGGCGCTGCAGTTCAACGACGGCTTCAACGAGAACGTGCTGTCGTTCGTCAACAACATCAACACGCATGCGGGCGGCACGCACCTGAGTGGGTTCAAGACCGCGTTGACGCGTACTTTCAATCAGTTCGCCAAGCGCAACACCCTCGTCAAGGACAAGGAAAAACCGCCCTCGGGCGACGACCTGCGCGAGGGTCTGGTCGCCGTGCTGTCGATCAAGGTGCCCGAGCCACAGTTCGAGAGTCAAACCAAGCTTCGGCTCGGCAACCGAGAGGTCGAGGGCATCGTCAATACGATCGTCGGCGATGCCCTGCGCGTCTACCTCGAGGAGAACCCGCGCATCGGCAAGGCGATCTTCGACAAGGCCATGATGGCTTCGCGTGCACGCGAAGCAGCTCGCAAGGCGCGCGATTCCATCCGCCGAAAATCGGCGATGGAGAACTCGACGCTGCCGCTGAAGTTGGTCGATTGTCAGCGTGGCACACCGCGCGATGAGGCGGAGTTGTTCCTGGTCGAGGGCGACTCAGCGGGTGGAACCGCGGTCTCGGGTCGCGCCGGCTTCCAAGCCGTGTTGCCGCTGCGCGGCAAGATCCTCAACGTCGAGAAGGCACCGATTCACAAGGTGATGGACCACCGAGAAATCGAAGCGATCGTAGCGGCGGTCGGCACTGGCTTTCTCGGTGAGGAGTTCGACGCCAGCAGGCTGCGCTACGACAAGATCGTGATCATGACCGACGCCGACGTCGACGGCAGTCATATCCGTACCCTGTTGCTCACCTTCTTCTATCGCAAGATGCCCGAACTCGTGAGGCGAGGTCACGTCTATGTCGCGCAGCCGCCGCTCTATCGGTTGAAGAAAGGCAAGAGCTATCGCTACGCACACAGCGAGGCCGAGCGCGAGACAGCGATGCTGGAGATCGGCGCCGAGTCGGCAGAACTCAGGTTTGACGGCCAGACGCGCACCGGCTCCGATCTGGAGCAGGCCATCCGTGTGATCCAGAGACTGCAGCGCGAGGTTGGCCTGCAGCCGGCCAACGATGGCTATGGCCTCTCTGATCTGGCACGCATCCAGGCCGAAACGGGCAAGTGGCCCACCCACCGCATCGAGTTTTGTTCTGAACGAGTTCGTGGCCTGAAGATCGCCGACGATCCAACAGCCTCGACGTTCGTTACCGGCGGTGAGCAAGAGATGGACGAGATTGTCCAACGCATGACCAGTGAAGTGCCTGGACTCGAGGTTGGCTTCTCCTCAAAGGCCGACAAGACCTGCGATCTCGTCGTACGGACGATCCACCTGTCGAAGCGCTTTCACGAACTACTCGCGGAAGCCGAGAAACTCGGGTTACCGATTGCGATCTTTGACCAGGCCAATGGAGAAGAGCTGCGGCTAGAGCTCAAACTGGGTGGCGAGACCAAGCGCAGCGCGACGCTGATCGAAATGGCGCGCCTCTACTTCTCGCGCACGGACGTTGAGATCACGCGCTTCAAGGGCTTGGGCGAGATGGACGCCGACCAACTCTGGGAGTCTGCCATGGACCCCGAGCGCAGGCTGCTCTGCCAGGCCGGCTACGCTGACGAGCAGGATGCCGACGAGTTGTTCCGGGTGCTCATGGGCACCATCGTCGAACCGCGGCGGGAGTTCATCGAGAAGCACGCCCTCGAAGTGAGCAACCTGGACATCTAGGCGGCTGAGCCGAAGGGGCCAAGCCCCGTGCCCAGCGGGCGCTCGCCTTGCTTCGGCCACGACCAGGAATGAGGACGCGCGGTTTGGCTCGTTCCGCCGCCTCCGTGGCCTCGTTGCCATCGGTTGGTCCCCCAAGTTCCTGAATGATCCGGTGCGAACCAGCCGATAAGCGTTCCCATGAAGGGTATGGAGCGTCTGACTACGGTGCGGTTGGCTGAGGCCTTGTCGCAGAGCGGCATGGTGGTCAACGAGAAGATCACCGACGCGCTCCACCAGCAGGACAGCACGGGAGTCCCGTTTGTCGATGTCCTCGTTGACAGCGGCGACATCTCGGAATGGGAGATCTCTCGCTTGGTCGTGCAGCACTTCCACTTGCCGTTCCTGATGGCCTCATGTGTCGAGATCAACGAGAAGGCCAAGACGGCGCTACCGACCGACTTCCTGTTTGAGCACCGGATCCTGCCGCTCGCCGTCCTGGGCTCGGTCTTGAGCCTCTCGATGCCGGTGATCGTTCCCTTCAAGGTGCTACAGGACGCGGAGAAGTTGAGTGGCCATAACGTCTTTCCATTTGTTGGGTTGCGCACAGAGAACCTGAAGTTCCTGCATGAGTTGTTCCCGGAGCAGCCGCGGATCGACGTCACCAAGGGCCCACAAAGCGGAGAGCAACAGGCCTCCGGAGGCTGGCAGAACATCTTCGATGTCGGCGACCAGCAGGTTCTCAAAGACCTCGGCATGTGACGGCGACCAACCCTCGTGCCCAGCGGGCACTCGGGGTGCACGAGCCTTGCCTCTGCCTGTGAATGTGGCATGAATACCGGGGCAAGCTGCTCGGGGGCGATTGATGACTTCGGCAGCTTGGGCCTAGGATGGGTGGCTATGGTTGCTGCTCAGGCCACGGCGGGCCCTTAGCTCAACTGGTTAGAGCCGCCGGCTCATACCCGGCTGGTTGTAGGTTCGAATCCTGCAGGGCCTACCAGCCTCCTGTCTGTCCCGCCATCGCCATCGCCCTCGCCTTTTCTCGTCTCCGCTCGGAGTCCCAGGAACCATGTCGACGACGCGCGCCTCGATCCTCCTCGCCGGTTTGCTGGTGGGTCTCGCTCCAGGCCTTCGCGGCCAGGGCGGCTCACTGCAGATGCTGCTCGGCTTTGCCGGCGACAACAAGACCAACAAGAACGTCTCGGTCCCAATCGCGGGCATCTACGACCTGAACAACGACAACAAGGTCGACCCGCAGACAGCCGAACTGTTTGCCTTCCTGCGCAAGTGGCACTCGAACAATAAAGGCAATGGATCGTTCATCTACGACATACAGCACGTGGTCGAGGAAGGTGACATCTCCTTCTACGTCGCTGACGCCGGCGACGGCTGGATCGTGAAGTGCGTTGATGCGAACGCCAATGGCATCATGGAGGACGCCGAGGCCACGAAGTGGGCCAAGCTCGGTTCGCTGACACAACAGGGCACGTTCGGGCCGAACACGGTGGCGGTGCGACCGGGAGCGAAGCGACCGATCGTCTACCTTGGAGCCAACACTTCGACGTCGCGGCCATTCGGCATCTTCCGTTGCGAGGACAAGAACGATGACGGTGACGCGCTCGATACGGGCGAGAACACGCTACTCGTTTCGGTTGCTTCGAACCTGACCTTCCCGCACAAGGCCACAGGCACCGTGCCGCTCAAGATCGACAACTGGGATCGCGTCCGCACCATCACTGCGCCGACAAGGAAGGTCGACTTGGTGGCGTGGAACTCGACGACTCGGAACGCTCCCAAGCCGCAGGCGGACACGTTCTGCTACTTCGGCTTCAACGAGAGCGGTGGCACGCTCAGTAAACACAGCGTCTTCTTCAACCCGTCCAAGCTGAATCAACTGGTCGAGAACGCCGACATCGCGTCTGGAGCACTCGAAGACCAGGACATCGTCGTCGGCACGGCGGGCGACAGGTTCAACGGCTACTCGTTCTGCGAGGTCGATCAGAACGGACACCTCGGCGCGTTCCCGGCCTACTACTTTGCCAACTCTTACGGCAAGACCCGAAGCTATGGCTCCAAGAACGCCGCAGGCAACCTCTTGCACGGCGTCATCCTCCGTGGCATCGACCTCAACAATGACGGCGATCTACAGGACAAGGGCGAGGTCAACGTCTTCTTCAACGGGTCCGGTAACGACCTCAAGGGCGGCGCTGTTGGCACCGTCAAGACGACGACCTGGAAAGAGCCCGGCACTGGTCGCGGCACCGTGACCGAAATCGCCGGCTTCGCCACCGGACTCGCCGAAGGTGAGGGTGTGGTCTACTTGCTGATCGAAAACGGGCGCAACGACTATGTGCTCGAGCTGCGCGACAGGAACAAGAACGGCTACATCGATCCGACGGGTGAAGTCATCGAGTACTACGCGACGCCGTCGAGCCCCTATCCGGCAATCTTCAGCCAGCAGTACGGCCCCTACTCGCTCGAGTTGCATGCGATTGATCGCAGCCTCGTCGTCGACCCGCTACCGGCCGGCATCGAGGTGTTCGGCCAGGGCTGCATCGGTTCGAATGGTCTCGTGCCGCGGATGAGCGAAACCGGCGGCGTGCCCACCGTTGGCAATGGGGGTGTCCGGCTCGAGATGGTGCGCGGGATGCCGGGTAAGCCATCGATCTACTTTCTCGGCATCTCCAACAAGGCGTGGGGTGCGATCCCACTGCCGCTCGCACTGGCCGGGCTCGGGATGCCGGGTTGCTCACAGCTCGTCAGCCTGGAGCTGGTGACCGTAGCCTTGAACAACGCCGGTGGCGGTTCCTTCATCGCGTTTCCGATTCCCAACGCCGCTCCCCTCAAGGGTTTGGTGCTCTACTTCCAGTGCTGGTCACAGGATCCGTCGGCGAACGCCAACCAGTGGGTCACCTCCAACGGGATGAAGTTGACGATCCAGTAAGCGACTGAGTGCGCGGCTCGCGGCCCCGGTGCGGCGAAGTGTTGCGCCAGCGGCCGTGCGGCCAAGCGCGACAAGTCGGTCCGGCATCGCTATACTTTCCGCCTTTGTGGGCTGGGAGCCAGATGGTCGAACGAGCACCTAAGAGGGAAGACGGGCGCTCAACGAGAGCGAAGAGCCCAAAGCCATCAGCGAAGAACGGCAAGTCCAGCGTGACTCTCCGCAAGGAACGGGCGGTTCGGAGTGCGCAGCAGTTGTTGCGCAAGAGCACGGCGATCACCACTTACGACGTCTATGGTGCGAGCACCGAGTACGAGGAGGACTACTTCGTCGTGCCCGAAAAGGGCCGAGTCTATGGTCGCTGCGGCGGCCGCGCTCTGCGCAGCTTGATGGAGCAGCGCATCTGCGATCACCTGTCCCGCCTCGGGGTGGCGCACTCGCACGCCCCGCGCCGCTACGAAGTCAGGGTCGAGAGCGGCAGGGTCGGAGCCTATGCCCCGTGTATCGTGATTCGTGGACGTGGCCGCGAGGGCAAGACGACCATTCTCGAGCCGCTCGCAGCATGGAATGCGATCCATGTGGACAAGGTCCGAGCCTTCCGCAAGCTCTACTACTCGGAGTTCTACGTGATCATGGTGGCACCAGGGGAAGTGTTCGACCGCATGTCGGATGACGCCCACGATGAGCAAGTGTTGCCGTCCGAAGTGGCGAGTCTGATTGCACGCCTTGCTGAGTAGGCCTATTAAGGTGGGGCTCTCGGCGGACTCACAGGTGAGTCGGGCTAAAGGGTCTCCGTTTTCTTGTCACGCAAGCCCCACTGAGCGATCCGGAATTTGTCGATGAGCGACCTCACTACTGCCAGCCCGGCGCAACTCGCCCGCCAGGGAGATCTAGACGCCCTTGACCGGATTTGGCTCGAGGAGATGGGCTCACCTCAGGGCCTTCCGCGCTACATGGAAGCGCTCGATGCTCTGAAACAGGGTGGCAGCCGCGAACGCGTTGGCCCGTTGGCTGCCATGCTCGCCGAGGCTCTCGAAGCAGCCAAACGTAGCGACGATGCCGATACCCTGCTCATGCACTTGGCCGAGACTTGCGTCGACGAGATCTCGGGGATTGAGGAGCTCTGCGCTGCCCACGTGCAGCGGGTGTTCGGCAACGAGCCGTGGTTCGACCATCTGGCCAAGAAAGCCGGCCTCGAGGGCGACCAGGTCGACTGGTCCACATTTGTCGAGTTCTGCCGGTGTACAGCCTTCGTTCCCGGAAGCGCTGTGCACCATCGCTCTGGCTGGGGCGACGGCGTGGTTGCCGACTTGCATCCGGAGACGGACGAGGTCGTGATCCACTTTGCTACAGGCAAGCGGCACGCCGTTCCGTGGCAGTCCGCCATCGACACGATGGACGCGCTACCGGTCTGGGACGTGCGGGCCATGCGGCTCAACGACCCCGACGGGCTCCTGGCGTTGGCCAAGGCTAACCCGATCGAAGTGTTGCGTCGCGCGCTCAAGATCTTTCGAGGTAAGGCGAACGCGAGCCAGCTCAAGCAAGTGCTCTGTGACGTTGCCGTGCCCGCCAAGTCGTGGGCGGCTTGGTGGCGCAAAGCCAAAGCCGCCGCCATAGAGGACCCGTTGATCGCAGTCGAAGGAAGCGCGACCCGGCCGACGCTGTCGCTGCGCAAGAAGGCGTTGACCCTTTGCGAGGAAGCACGCGAAGCGCTGCGCCACGAGAACGTGATTGCGGCGATGGTGAAGGAGCTGCGCGCCTGGTTCGAGAAGGCCACTCGGCCGGAGGACCGCGAGTCGCTCGCGACTCTTGCGCGCGAGCGACTCGGCGGCGTCGCCGCTTCCCCGAGCACCGACGTCGACGCCGTGCAGGCAATCGTCTTCCTCGAGCAACTCGAGCAGGTCGCGGTCGATCAAACCGTCGCCAAACTCGACGCTTTTCTGCGCGATTCCGCCACCAACGAGCTTTGCCTGGCCCGAATCGGCGAGATCCCGGACGGAGCGATTCGTTCGCGCGTCGTGCAGCTCATGCCGGCGCTCGGCGGCGACGGCTGGGCGCAGCTCGTGGCGACGCAGCTCTACCGCGTTTCGGAGGACTGCGACGAAACACTCGAAGGACTGGTTGAGCTGCTTCGGGCCAACAAGACGCCCGAGCTCCTGGTCGACCTCTACGAGCGGATCGTGCCGTTCCCGGCCAAACACCCGTTCCTGCTCTACTGCCTGACCAAGGCGTACGCGGAGGGAGACCTGTCAGGTGGGCCAAGAGAGCCAGACCCGATGGTCGTGTGCCGCGTGATCATTCACGTGCTGCGCGTCGTCTCGGATGGCCGTGGCCAACGCGCCACGCGAGCCCGCTTGCAGAGCCGGGTCGTCACCGTGCTACTCGGTAAGCGCCGTTTGCTCACGGACCTGTTGACGTCCGTGGACCGTCCGACCATGCAGTCGATCGTGCGCGTGTCCCGCAACGCCGGTGATGACTTCCCGCCCAAGGTGCAGGATCTCATCGAGCGCGTCGCGAACGACAAGTTCCCCGAGCTGTTCGCGCAGGTCGAGGCCTGGTTCTGGGAAGAAGGGGACGACATCTGGTGTACCCGGACCGGCCTCGAGGCGCGCCAGGACGAGTTCCGGCACCTGACCGAGGTGTTGATTCCCGATAACAGCAAGGCGATTGGGGACGCGGCGTCGCAGGGTGATCTCAGTGAGAACGCAGATTGGGATGCGGCGATGGAGGAGCAACGCAACCTGACCACCAAGGCCACTGAGTGGGAAGAAGAGCTGAAGAAGGCGCGGCAGCTCGAAAACCAAGAGATTCCCGAGGGCATTGTCGCGCCAGGTACCAAGGTCGAGTTGCGCGACCTCGACGACGACACCCAACGTAGCGTCCGCATTCTCGGCCCCTGGGACGATGTGCTCGGGAACGATGTCGTCTCCTACCGTGCGCCGCTCGCGGCTGCCCTGCTCGGGCGCAAGGCTCAGGACGAGGTGCCAGTCACGCTTCCAAGCGGCACGATCCAGGTTCGGATCCTCTCCGTCGAGAAGGTTCCGCTCTAGCTCCGGCCGCTTGAGGGCTGAGTCGTGGCCGCGCTGGCATCGGGCCCGTTGCCAAGCGTATGACTCGGCTCGACCCCGAGCCTCCGCCAGGCCGATAGTGCATCGGGTTTGGTGTTGAGAGAGGGGACGCCGTGGGGAGGCGACGGGGGAAACTGCTGGTCTCGTGGCTGGCGCTGTTCACATGTTGGACAGCCGGCGGCTGCGGCAACGCGTATGTCGACGATGTGAACGACGAGGAGCTCGTCATCGACGAGCTACCGCCGCCTGTTCCGTCCGGGATCGTGCCGGCACCCGTCCTAGCTGGGCCCTCGGCCCTCGCTCACCGGGAGCAGCGCACACGCCCACCGGCGCGAACGATCGTGAGGATCGCCTGTGATTCGGTTGGTATGGATATCGTACAAGCCGCGCTGGTGCCGGGCTTCGCTGGCCGCAACCCAGGGCTCGACCTGGTCGCCACCGAGACCGCCGTTGGCGACCAGGTCCGGCAACTCGTGGGCGGGCAAAGCGCCCTGGCGATCAGCAGCACGCCGCTCAGGCACTCCGATCGGCGCAACGGGCTGAAGGGTCGCGTTCTCGCGAGAGTCTCATTCGTCGCGATCGTTCATCCAGAGAGTCGGTTGACCCACATCGGACGTGCGCGCCTTAGGTCTGTCCTGTGTGGTCAGGAGAGGACCTGGCTCGAGTTGGCCGGCAGCGCCGCGACGATCCATGTCGTTTCGGCCAACGAGCCATGGCAGCGGATCGCACTCCAACGCCTCTTCCCCGGGGGAACGATCGCTCCCTCGGTCGAGGTGGACTCCACCAAGGCGGCGATCGAACACGTCGCCGCGCATCGCAATGCGGTTGCATTCGTGCCGCAAGCTCGCGTTGGGCAAGCCAGAGTCCGCGTGCTTGCGATCGATGGCGTGCGCGCAGACGCTAACTCGGTGCGTACGCGCCGTTATCCTCTGGCATGTGAGCTGTGGCTGATCCAGCAGGAACAGAGCGGGCTCGCGGCGTTGAAGGTCGTCGGGTGGATGGGCGGTGGGATCGTGCGGAAGAGGTTGAGGGGGTTTGGTTTCGTGGAGTGAGGGCAGAACAAGGCCTGTGTTCTTCGTGCACTCGCCTTGCTTCTAGAAGCGGATGCCACCGCCGAACATGAACCCCGACAACTGGATGTCGCCCGAAAAGGCCTGGTTCTCGGCGATGCCCTCCACGTCGAGGACGATGTGGCGGTAGCCAGCGAAGAGGTGGACGTGGTCGACCGGTTCGATGCGGCAGAAGAGTTCGACGTCGATGAACTTGCCATTGGCGTCGGCGATGTCGGCATACATACCTCCGATGTCGAGCACGATCTCGGCCATGCCGATGTCGACTTCGCCTTGGAGGAAGAGCATCGGAACCGGGGCGATTGCATTGACGCGTTCGTTGACGGTGATTGCGCCGAGGGTAGCTTGCGTTTGCAGGTCGAGGTCGAAGACGTCGAGGCCGATACCCGATGAGATCCGCACCACGTCGAAATCGAACAAGTCGAAGTAGACGGCAGCCTTGGCGTTCTTGATGTCGATGTCGGTCGTCACAGTCGTGCCGGCCGGGATCGTGCCGAAGAACTGGCTGAGCCGGCCGCCACCCTGCTGGTTGATCGCGAATCCCGAGAAGGTTGCGGACACGATCCAGAAGTCAGCCTCGACGCGTGCGTAGGGTGTGCCCATACGCTGGCCGAGGCCTAGTTCGCTTTCCATGTCGACTGGCACCGGTGTCGTGAAACCGCCCGGCGAGAGGCCGACGTCGCCGCTCAGGGCAAACGAGCCATAGCCGGCGTCGGCTTTGATGCCAAGCGAGTCACACGCGCCCAGCATGGCTGATGCGCAGAGTGAGACGATGATCCTCAGCGTGCGTGGCCTGTTCCTCATCATGTCCTCTCCCTAGCGGCCGGTAGACTTGACCAGCTCCTCGAACTTGGCATGCCAGGTCCGGAAGGCGGCTGGTGAGTCGCAATTCCACTGAATCGCGGGATCGTCGACCTCGATGTCTTCGGTTTCGTCCGAGTGCAAGTGGACGTAGTCGCGCAGCGTCTTGCCGCTCTCAAGCAAGTCGAGCAACTGTTCGCGATCGCTTCCGTCAATGTAGATGGGGTGGCCGCGGCGGCCTTCGTGACGTGGAACGCGTACGAGCCCAGTGCCGGCCGTTAGTTTCTTGATGGTGTCGCGGTCGACGAATGGATGGTCCACTGGCCACAGCAACCAACCTTCAGTCTTGCTGGTGCAGCGAATGCCGTGCAGCACGCTGCCGATCGGTCCTCGATGCCTGAGCTTCTCAGGAACGGCGATCGGCTCGATCCCGTGATGGTTGGCCGAGTCCAGCGGCATGTTCTCGCTGATGTGGGCCTGCACGTCGGCGGAGACCATGACAAGGGCCTTCTTGGCGCCGGCGTCGATGCACAGTTGGCCGAGGCGGAGCCACGCGGGCTGACCCATGACGAACTTCAAGGCCTTCGGCTGTCCCATGCGCAGGGAGTTGCCTGCACCGAGGATGATTGCGGTGAACTCGACTTTCGGTCCTTCGTCGAATCCAAGGGGGGGGAACATCAGGCCAGCCTCATGAGGTCAACGAGCGGTGCCAACGAAGTAGTCCCGAGCGTTCGAATTAACGATCTTGCTCAACCGGATGTTCTTCGGAGCACCATTGGCCTCTAGTTGAATCCAGGCCCGTGAATCTCCAGCCGCCAGGTTCCCGGTCAGTCCGCGCAAGCGCATGGGACGGGCAAACCCCTCGGAGAATCCCCGAATGACGTCGCCGCGGTAGAGGGTCCCGGAGGCCCCCTGGACAAGCTGCCCGTCGCGCACAGCGCCGAAGGTGACGCGCCAATCATGCCCTTCCGACTCGATCCGAAGCTCCGCCGCCGCCGCCGCTTCGCCGAGATGGAGGGTGTAGTTCTTGCTGAAGGTCAGCCGCGGATCGCGGTGCGCCATCGCTGGCCACAGGGCGTGGAGCGTGAAGTAGAGGGCCAGCACCGTGCCGAGGAAGCCCAAGGCTCGAAGCAGGTCGGCGATGGTGTCGTGCGAGAACGGCGTGAAGGCCTCGGACCAGGTGCGCACAACCTTCACGACGCCGACACCAACGAGCACAGCCCAGCAGACCCCCTTGTGCTGCCAGAAGACGATCCCGACGAGGGACAGGAGTACTGCCCATGGCTCGAGGCGATCGACGAGCGTGCGGAGTCCCATCAGCAACTGAGCCCCTTCCTTCGTAGGCGGATCCAGGGCTCGTCGTCGCTGAGCGCGTCGAGCGCCCCGCGGTGGGTGTCCCTCATGAGCGAAGCTCCGACACCGTGAACAGGCAGCGGGGGGCGAACTCGCGCCGAAAACCGTCGGCATCCGCGTCTTCCCGGTCAGCCAATGCGAGCACGCAAGCCGGTACCGCGCCGACCTCTTGCACGGCTTCGATCGCGACGCGTGCGCTCTTTCCGGTCGTGATCGTGTCTTCGATAATCGCGACCTTCTGCCCCTCTTCGAGCTCACCCTCGATGCGGTTTTTCGTGCCGTGTCCCTTGGGCTCCTTGCGTACGAGGAAGGCGCTCAGCGGGCGACCGCGCAGGAACGACAGAGTCGTGATCGCAGCGGCGATCGGATCGGCGCCGAGAGTCAGCCCACCCACCGCGGTCACCTCGGGGAACGCTTCGAGCTCTTCGAGCAGTAGAACCGCGAGGAGGAAGAGCCCTTCGGGGTGCAACGAGATCTTCTTGCCGTTGATGTAGAAGGTCGAGCGCTTGCCTGATGTCAGCACGATGTCGAGGCCGTCGCGATACGCGCGTTCCTTGACCAGTTGCTTCAGGCGCTCACGCGCTTCTCCGGGTGAATAGTCGAGTTGAAGCGTCGGCATGCCGTTGAATGAACCTAGCGGACCAAGTGCGGCACCGGAACATCGAGCATGGTTCTAAGCCCAGCCGGTGCGGCAACGATGCCCGGGATTGCGTTGACCAACATGGCGGCGGTGGCGCGATCGCCGTGTGTGCCACCCTCCATGCGCAGGTGTAGACCGGGGTCGCCGACGATTCGTGCTTCGTCGAACGACTCCTCACAGCCGACGGTCATCACGAGTTCAATCTCGACCAACACCTCGTTGCCGCGCGCGCCGACGCCCGCGTTGCGGATGCCGCGCACATCGCCCGCGGCGATCTCCAGGTGTTCAGTCGCGAGGGCGTACTGAGCAACCACCGGTTCGGTCGTTTGTTCGATGCGGTCCAGGTCGAAGCCGCAAGCCGTGCCCAAGAGCGCGATCGACTCGCGGAGACCGATGTGGCCGAGTTTCTCCGCCCGTTCCTGGAACTCGGCCACACTCAACCCGGCGCCGATCTTGCGCTGGAAGGGGAGCCGCCGCTTCGCGGCGTCGAGGTGGCGTTTGCAGACGACCCGCTCGATCTCCGCGCACGCGGCACTGCAGAAGGCAGGCAGAGTGTCCATGACGAAGCCCGGATTGACGCCTGTCCCGAGCACGGATACGCCGGCCTCGCTGGCAGCGACGTCGAGTCGGCGGGCGAGATCCGCGTGTTCTAGCGTTGGCCAGAGGAGTTCCTCGGTGGAGGAGACCACGTTGCACCGCGCGCCGGTGATCGCAGTGAGCTGGCCGATTACTACGGGCAGGAATGAGGAAGTGCAGTGAATGACTACGTCGGGCGCGAGCGCTTGCAGGGTGCTTGCGTCGTTGCTCACGGTGATACCGCAGGGGCTATCGCCCCACGCTTCACCGACGTCGTGTCCGACCAAGTCCGGATCGATGTCGATCGCGCCGACGAGTTCGAGGTTCCGCTTGCTGTGCGCCAGTCGTGCCGCGGCAAGTCCGATGGGTCCGAGGCCAAAACTCACGACACGTAGCGGCTGAGCGGATGACTGCATCAGTGTGTTCCAGCCGAGAGGAAGAGATCGAGTGTGGGGCTCGGGTCAACGAGTTCCGGGTGGAAGCAAGCGGCGAGCACATTGTCCTGGCGAACGAGGACTGGATCCCCGTTCCATTCGGCCAGAACTTCGACGGTTGGCGCAACTTCGACGATCCGAGGTGCGCGGATGAACACTGCATCGAAGTCCGGTAGGCCATTGTGTCCGGTAACGCGATGGACGGCGGAGTGCACTTGTCGTCCGTAGCCGTTGCGCTCGACGACGCAATCGATCATGCCTAAGCTCTGTTGCTCGGGCGTGCGAACGCTGCGCGCGAGGAGGATCAGGCCGGCGCATGTAGCGAGCACCGGCAGCCCCGAGGCGATCAGAGCACAGAGCGGGGCCTCGAGCTCGTTTATGGCCGCAAGCTTGAGCATCACCGAGCTCTCGCCGCCGGGTAGCACGAGAGCGGTCAAATCCTCGAGGTCGTGCTCTCGTTTGACCCAGCGTGTCGGGACGCCGCGTCCGGCCAACGATTCCGCGTGGGCCTCGAAGTCACCCTGGAGCGCGAGGATCCCTACGAGATCGCCGCTCAGTTACCCCTCCCGGCCAACCGCTCGGCTGGCGGGATCTTGTCTATCTCGAGGCCTTTCATCGCTTCGCCGAGCGACAGCGATACTTCGGCCAGAGTTGCTGGATCCTCGAAGTGCGTGACCGCCTGCACGATCGCACGCGCGCGCGCCGCGGGGTCGTCGGACTTGAAGACACCGGAGCCGACGAACACGGACTGCGCGCCGAGCTGCATCATCAGCGCGGCGTCCGCCGGCGTCGCTACACCACCGGCCGAGAAGTTCGGCACGGGTAGCCGGCCGTTCGTAGCCACCCACTGAACGAGCTCGACCGGCACGCGGAACTCTTGGGCCTTGGCGTCGAGCTCGGCGGCGGAAGCCTTGGTCAGGGTGTCGATACCACTCGTAACTGCGCGCATGTGCCGCACCGCTTCGACGATATTACCAGTGCCCGCCTCGCCCTTGGTCCGGATGAGCGCCGCACCCTCGTGCACGCGCCGCATCGCCTCACCGAGGTCACGGCAGCCGCAGACGAAGGGCACCTGATACTCGCGCTTCCAGACGTGGTTCGCCTCGTCGGCCGGAGTGAGCACCTCGCTCTCGTCGATGCAATCGACCTCCATCGCCGCGAGGATCTGCGCTTCGACGAAGTGGCCGATCCGGCACTTCGCCATGACCGGCAAATCGACGACTTCCTGGATCTCCTTGATCTTCTGGAGGCTCGCCATCCGCGCGACACCGCCGTCGCGGCGGATATCGGACGGCACGCGTTCGAGTGCCATGACGGCCGCAGCGCCGGCCTCTTCCGCAACGCGAGCCTGCTCGGCGTTCGTGACATCCATGATCACGCCACCTTTGAGTTGCTCCACGAAGCCGATCTTGGTTTGGACCTCTTCGGCAGTGAAACCCGGAACCGGATCTTGTGCGTGGCTCATCGTTCCCTCGGCGAGTTGCGCTCCCTCGGGTCCGCTGAGTTGCTGCACCCGAACCCGCGACGAACAACGGGTGTTGCACTGTAGTCCGAGCGCGTGAGGCGAACAACCCGTGCGCCGGAGGTGAGATTGCAGATCTGTGACAAGACCCGCCCTGGCCGCCTTGACCGGTGGCTGTGGGCGATTAGCTTGGGGTTTCGGCATCCCGTCAGCGGGTGCTTTCCTTGGACTCCCGGAGCACAGGCAATGCGTACTCACGCGACCACGCTCACCGCGTCTCTGCTACTGGCAGGAGCCGCTCTTGGCCAGACCTCAGTGGTCGTCCCGGCTGCCAACGCCAACGTCGAGGGTAACGCGCTCGAACTCAGACCATTCGGGACCGATCGGGCCCGCCTGACGCAGTTGCTGGCGTCCAGGATGGTGCCCGTGCCGATTGGCCGGTCGATCACTGAAATCGCCTACCGACGCGACAAGACTGCCTACCCGGATCAGACACTGGACAGGAGCCGCTCGACGGCCACCTGGTACGTGCGGCTCGGCAACCTCAACTTGGCAGCCAATGGCGGCCAGAGGTACAACACTAGCAACCCGACCGGGCTCTATTTGGTGCCGGGCACGGGTGACAACAACACGCTGCGACAGCTCTTCGCCTCACAGCCGAACTGGCCGCTCTTACCACCGGTTACCGGGACGACAGCTCCATTCAACATCGTGTTCAAGCTGGTCAGTCCGTTCGTCTACCTGGGACCGGACGGACTTGCGATCGATCTCTACTGCTACGACACGACGAACCCGCGTGGCTACAACTACGTGATCGACGCCGCGCGTGCGACCGTGGATACCGGTACAGCCACACGCTACGGGGGCAGTTGCCCCAAGGATGCGAATCGCGCCTATGGCATCTCGAGCAATCCCGGCAGCCAGGACCCACTCCAACTACTGCTGTTCGATGGCCCTCTGACTCGCACGGCAGCGATTGGGATCCTTGGCTTCAGCAACCAGACCTGGGGCCCAGTGAACCTGCCGTTGGACTTGTCGCCGCTCGGCCTGGCTGGCTGCAATCTGCTAGCCAGCATAGACATCCTCCTCTCTGTTCCGACGCTATCGACGGGTGCTGCCACTGTGTCGATTGACGTCCCGGAAGCGCCCGGCCTGGCTGGGGCGAAGTTCTGGATGCAGTGGATGGTCATCGACTCGCGGGTCAGTCAAACGCTGCCGCTGACCTTCTCCAATGGCGTCGAGTTCATACTCGGCAAGACTGTGGGTCGTACTGGCATGCCAGCGTCGTTCCTCTATGGCGTCAACCGTGTTCAGGTGGTCAGGGGCCGCTACGGACTGGTGGACACCGGCATCTCGCTGGTCACACGCATCACCTACCAATAGACGGCGACCTGCTGCGGAGCTTGATCTCTCATGGGCGCCGCATCTCTGAGATGTGGCACCGTGGCGACGGTCAGGCGGGTTGCCTATCCCTAGCCGTTGCCGCTGGTCCCTATGTCACTGCCGCTCCCGAAACGAGAGCGGCTACTTCAGTAGGTCGCGCAACAGTCTAGGAACGCCCTTGCCGTAGAAGGTGCCGACCACCAGGTGCTGCAAGCCCTTGTGGTGAGACACCAGATACTGCGTGACCGGACCTACCTGGTAGCGTTGCACGGCGAGCACAGGTGCGGCCGCGCGGACTGCCGTCGGGATCGACGGGGTTTGGATCACGAAGCGCGTGTCGATGCCGTCCGTATAGACCAACACGACGTGCCAAGTGCGCTCGCGCGTAGCGGTCTGGATCCGGTGGAGGCCGAAACCGTCAGCGATCTTCGTCGGCGGCCTCGAGTCGAACCCAGCAGTGCGCGCGGCGGAGGCGAGGTTCACGTGCTGTTGCACTGAGATCCACGGCTTCCACCATTCCTTGCCCTTGGCGAGTACGCCGGCACCGAACAGCAAAGCGTCGTAGCTGAGCGAGCACACGACGCCGCCGTTCGGGGCGTATTCGACCTGGTCGAGCACGGTTGCGCTCGCGCTGTCGACGAAGACGAGATACGACGATCGCCTCGGCTTGAGCGGCACCACGTTGAACAACAGCAGATTGCGGCCGAAGCGCCTCAGGCCGCCGGCTGCCGTCACTCGGTAGTTGCGTCGTGCTGCTGCAATGTCGTGAATGCGGAAATCACGGTAGTGGAACAGGAACCCGGCATGCAACTCGTGCGCCTTGTGCTGCACTTTGGTGTGCGGGCCACTGAGCACGCGATCGAGACCTAGCGAGAACCGAAGCGCACCGTCCTTGGATGGCTTGACGATGACCGTCTCCCTGTAGCGCGAGAGCAGGCGGCCTTCCTTGAACATCGAGTGCGTGCGCACGCCAGTGAACATGGTCCGTGCGAAGCCATCGTGCACCGCTTGGAACAGGTTGGAGCCGTCGGGCTTGACTCTGGTGTTCTGCTTCTGGCTGAAAACTTGTCCCCCATTGCCAAGCAGCCCTTTGCCAGGCGACCCGGCCTGCGCGCCGGCGAAGGGTGGGAACATCAGTGCCGTGCCGATCACGGCCGAAGCGGTTGCCAGGGCAGGAGCGCGCATCATCGCTTGCGCCCCTCCTTGCTAGCGAGCCAGATCCCGAACGCGAGCGGATCGAAAGAGGTGTCGATCGGCTCGTCGACATCGACGATGACCAGACGCGGAGCACGGTCGACTTGCTCCAAGAGCGCAGCCTCGGCACCGAAGAGCCATAGTCCGCCGATCAGACAAGCGGCCGCTGCAATGGCCGCGCGCCATGAATATGGTGGGCGGGATCGAGTTCCAGCAACCTGGGTTTCACGCCCGCGCAGGGCAACCAGCGGCACTCCTGTGGCGAGGGCAACACGAGCATCCAGTACCGACGGCGCGGGGATGATGTCGAGGCGGACCTGAGGGAGGTTGTCCGGATCTACCCCGGAGTCGTCGAAGGTCGGCAGGTCCTCGAAGTCGTCCGGTAGCCCGCCTGGACCGGCACCGGTAATCGGGGCGGCGGCAAGCTCGTCCAGGAAGTCACGGACCAATGGGTCGGGCTCGAAGTCCTCTGCGGGGGAAGCATGCGGGTCCATCGTCATGCTGACTCCTCCTGCCGTTCCTCGCGCGACCCGGCCGGTCCGTGCTCGGCGCGCTCGAGAATCGGACGCAGGATCTCGCCCAGAGCGAGATGTGCCCGGGACAGCCGCGACTTCACCGTGCCGAGGGAGATGCCGAGAGTCTCAGCGATCTCTTCGTAACTCTGGTTTTGCTGGTAGCGAAGCACGGTTACGACACGCAGCTTTGGTGAGAGACGTTGAATGCAGGCCTGGATCCGGTCCGCCATTTCGCTCCGCCCGGCGGCGTCGCTGGGATCATCGACGGAATCGTCCCGTAGCGCGAGCGCATCACCGGAAGCGTCCAAGGGCAACTCGGCTTTCCGGCGCCGGCTTTTCGTGCGGCGAAGGTGATCGATCGAGGCATTGACTACGAGGCGGTAGAGCCAGCTCGAGAACTTGGAGTCGAACTGAAAACTGGAGATGTACTGATAGAGCAGAACGAAGGCTTCCTGGGCCGCATCAAGGGCGTCGGTATGGCTCCCGGTGATGCGATAGGCCAGGCTGTAAACTCTGTCTTTGTATTTACGGTAGATCGCCCCGAAGGCTTCCTCAAAGTCCTGGGAGCCAACAACTTGGCACCGTTCGAGGAGGTCGCGCTCCTGATCAGGCGACATCTAACGAGCCTTGGACGATGGCGCGCATCCAACAGGTTCCGTTCGATTCACGGAAAACTCTTCTGGCCAGGGGGTTGCGGCGATCTGGGAGAGTCGTGGAAGTCGCGATCCGGGAAATCGCGTAGCCGATCAGCCGCCAGTGATCAGCGGCAGTCCATCGGGCACGAAGAACGTGAGCCCCTTCATCCCGGCGCAAGCGGCCGTGCAGCGCTGGGTGTTGGACACAGTGCAGTTGGCCTTGGTGACCTCGCAGATGATGCCATTCCTGCCGACCCCCTGCACGGTGAGGTCGTAGACGCACATCTTGTTGACGGTCCAGAAGGGGTTGTTGGAGTTCGACGTACTGGTGGCCTGGAGCACCAAGGTCGGCCCCAGGACGGTCATCGTGTGGTACTCGCTGGAGCGATAGAAGAGCAGCGCACCGCTACGGTGAACCTTCTTGTTGACCAGTCCGTAAGCGCCCACGGTGATCGGCGTCGCCTGCTTGAAGAACTCGAAGAGGGGCATTTGCATGCTCAGGCGAAGGAGCGAGCCATGAACAGGGTCCCAGGATTCTCTGGCCTCGACGATCCCGTAGATGAGCAGGGTGTCGAGCGGAAAGCGCTTGCCACCGACGTCGAGAAAGAGCGCGAGACCTTTCAGGTCCTGGACGTTGCCCGACGTGAAGCGGAGCAGGATGTGGACCCACAGCACGTGCTGCCCATTCGGGCCATGCTCGGTCGTGTTGATGACGAGTCGCATGCCATCGGGGCCGGGCTTGCCCTGCTGCTTGCGGGTCGGGTCGGTGTGCTCGATGAGTTCGACGAAGTCGCTACGGCCATCTCCGTCGCTGTCAGCCTTCAGCGGATCGCTGTGCGCCACCCACTCGAGGTTGTCTGGCACGTTGTCGCCGTCGGTGTCGGCGAGGGGCCAGATCGGCACCGCATCCAGACCCTTGGGCTCAGCACTGGGCCAGGGCGTCGGCTGGATCAGCGCGATGCCGAGGGCGGTAAGTAGTGCGGCACCGGCGAGGGCGGCCTTCGCGTGACAAAGCATCGGGTTTCCTGTCGTGGACGATCGGAACCGTGGACGATCGGGACCGGGCGGGGACTGCGTTTATGCCGGGGACCGGCCTGAGTAACGAAGGAAGCCCCCTGGAGGATGGCATTCTGGAGCCCGAGCAGCAGCGCGGCAAGCCCTTGTGAGCAGGGTCGTGATTCGCGTCGTCCACCCCAGGGCGTGGCGATGGCCTTCGTTGGCGACAGGCGTCTGACACCTGCCGCCAACGAAGGGCTCTGGCACGCCCGATAGGATTCGAACCTATGACCTTTGGCTCCGGAGGCCAACGCTCTATCCAGCTGAGCTACGGGCGCTCGCGCCTCGACGGTACGAGAGGCCCCGCACCGTCTCAAGAGGGAGCCCCCCCTTCCGCCAGTTGGAGCTTCGGCCGACCGCGGCGTCGGCTCAGCGGCTTGAAACCGGGGCTCGCGCCAGCCTAGGAGTTCACTATTCGAGTTGGGTGCTTTTCAGAAGAAGCCGNCTGGGAGAACGTAGGAGGCGGAGAACGTAGGAGGTGACATGNTCTTGGGATACTGGNTACTTATCGGGCTTGCCGCGNNCATCAGTNTNTGGGCGCGGGCGNGGGTCAAGGGGGCGTTCGGCAAGTACGGTCAGCTCACCACCCGGTCAGGAATGACCGGAGCACAGGTGGCGCAGCGCATCCTCGAAGACAACGGGATCGAAGACGTCACGATCGAGCGGGTGGCTGGCAAGCTCAGCGACCACTACGACCCGCGCAACAAGGTGCTGCGGCTTTCGGAGCCGGTGCACGACAGTCGAAGCATGGCGGCCTTCGGTGTTGCCGCGCACGAAGTCGGCCACGCGATCCAGCATGCGCACGGCTACGCCCCGCTGCAGTTTCGCTCGGCCTGGGTGCCCATGGCAACGGCGGGTAACTCACTCGCCCTCTTCCCCATCATCATTGGCGCCGTCATGGGCGGTGTCGGCGGCGGTGGCATGGGGATGTTGCTGTCCTGGCTCGGGTTGGCGTTGCTCGCCTGCGTTACGATCTTCACGCTTGTCACGCTGCCGGTCGAGTTCGACGCGAGTCGTCGTGCACTCGTCACTCTGGAACACGGCGCCTACGCGACGACGGAAGAGATTGCGGGCGCCAAGAAGGTGCTCGACGCAGCCGCGCTGACCTACGTCGCGGCAGCGCTGACCTCGCTGATGACGCTGGCCTACTGGGCCTTCATCCTGCTTGGTCGGAACGACTAGATTCGGACCCTGCCTACTCATCGGAGGCCGGCATCGCCGGTCGCCAGAGTACGGCGGTGTGATCGTCGGGCTTGGACGGGCGTCCTTGTACGGGCTCCAGCATGCGTGTCCTGGCTACCGCGACCAGGCGTTCGAGGGCCGCGAGCGGGTCGCCGGTACGGACGATCTCTGCCAGTTCCGACACGTGCATGTTGTCCAAGAAGCCGTCGGTCGCCAGCAGCACCGTGTCGCCGTCTTCGAGCGCGATAGGGCGGCCAATCTCGACCCGCATATCGGGTGCGCCGACCACGTTGGAGACCAGGTGTCGGTCTTGGTGATACATGGCTTCGCGCTCGTCGAGCAAACCGGCTGCTAGGGCATAGCCGACTGGCGAGTGCGGGACCGTCTCGGCCTTGACTGTCCCGTCCGCAGCGACCACGAGCAGGGCCGAATCGCCGACGTGATATGGCCGGACCGTGCGATCGTAGATCTCGGCGACGACAAGGGTCGTGCTGGCACCGCTCTCGAGCCCCAGCAAGGTTTCGTTGGCGACCTCGACGGCACGCTGGATTGCGTCGCGCAGGCAGTGTTCGTGCGGGCCGTCTTGGACCGCGGCCACGATCGTTTCGACCGTGATCTTCGAGGCCTGCTCGCCGTCCTGGACGCCACCGAGGCCGTCGGCCACGCCGAGGACTGCATGGTCGCCGCGGCCGACCACCAGAGCGGCATCCTCGTTGTGGGGGTCGTCGTCGAAAACGACCGGACACCTGCCCGAGAACACCGCTGCCCTACTCCCAGCGACAGGAACCGCCTGCGGGTTCCCCATGTCGCTGTCGAGGACGATCAAGACGGGATCAGCGTTGTGCATGGCGACCATACTCCAGCACGCTCGCGACCATTGGAGAAGTGCAGGGAGTGCAACGCTCGCGCAATCCGATCCAAGCGGGCACCCTGTAGACGATGGTGGTGCCGTCGACTCGCGTTCATGTTGCCTTTCCCCAGCCCCAGACCCACCTCCTCCACGTCGAGGTCGTGACGCCAGGGTTGACCGAGGGAACGCACGACTTCTTCATGCCGGTATGGACGCCAGGATCGTATCTCGTGCGCGAGTACTCCCGGCATGTCGAGTCGGTCGAAGCCCGCGACGGTCGGGGCGCTGAACTGGTTTGTGACAAGGTCAGCAAGAACCGCTGGCGGGTCGAACTTCGCGAGGACGGCGATGTGCACCTGAGGTATCGCGTCTACGCCCGCGACTTGACCGTGCGCACCAACTTCATCGACGAGAAGCGCGCGTACTGGAACGGGGCCGCAACCTATGTCGTTGCCAAGGAACGCCACGACGCTCCGCTGGAAATGACGGTGACCGCCCCAAAGGGCTGGAGCGTGCACACTGGATTGCCGTTCGAGGATGGAGCGTTTCGAGCGCGAACGCTTGACCATGCCGTCGACTGCCCGGTGGTCGCGAGTGCCGCCCCCGTGACCTCGTTCGACGTCGATGGCATCCGCCACGACTGCGTGCTCGAAGGTGTCGCGCCGAGCGAGCGCGCAGCGTTGACGGATGACATCGAGCGGATCGTGCGCGCCGCGATGTCGATCTTCGGGGGCCAACTGCCGTACGAGACGTACACCTTCCTCGTCTTCGCCGACAGCACCGGCAGTGGCGGCCTCGAACATGAGAACTCCTGTGTCATCCACGTGCCGCGCGCTTCGTTGCGCAAGCCGGCAGCCCGCAAGCGCGTGCTGAGCCTGTTCGCGCACGAGCACTTCCACGCTTGGAACGTCAAGCGCATCCGGCCAGTGGGCTTGCGCACGTTCGACTACGAAGCAGAGAACTACACGCCTGACCTGTGGCTCGCTGAGGGCTTCACGAGCTACTACCAGGAAATCGTCAGTCAGGCGGCTGGAGTGTGGACGCGGGCAGAGTTTCTCGACCGGCTGGCGAAGCTCTGGGAGCAAGTCGTGGCGACGCCGGGCCGCGCGATCCAGAGCGTCTCGCAGTCGAGCTTCGACGCTTGGATCAAGCTCTACCGTCCCGACGAGACCACGCGCAACACGACAGTGTCCTACTACACCAAGGGTGCGATCGTGGCCTGGTGCCTCGACTTGCTGATCCTGGCCCGTTCTGATGGCCGCAACAGCCTGGACACCGTCATGCAGGCCTTGTTCGCCGATTTCGTCACGAGCGGTCCCGGCCAAAGCCGCGAGTTGATCGAACGGGCGGTCGCCGACGCGGCCGGGTGTGCCCTCGACGCAGAGATCGCGGTGCTGGTGGACGGCGTGGAAGACCCGCCGATACAGGAGTGGCTCGCCGACTTCGGGCTCGAACTGAAGTCGCCTTCCGGCAGCGAGCGTGCAACGCTGGCCATCAAAACACGAACGGAAGACGGGCGCTTGCTCGTCGATTCCGTCCCGCGTGGCAGCGCCGGCTGGGCCATCGGCCTATCACCCGGTGACGAGGTGGTTGCCATCGATGGCGAGCGGGTCCTTCCAGCGGAATGGCAGCCGATGCTCGAGGAGCAGCTCCAGCCCGGGCAGGAGATCACCCTGCAGTTGTTCCGGCGCGGCCTGTTGACCACGGTCTCGGGTCGGCTGGGCGCCGCTCCCGAGGGATCTTGGAAGCTGATCGAGGGCAGCGGCAGGTTGCCCTTCCGTACCACGAAACGCCCCTAACGCGAGATCTCTTTCGGCCTCGCTGAGGGCAATGCCAAGAAGACGAGGAAGAGGTGGAAGTGGGGACGGGCTCACGGAGAAGAAGCGGCGCGTCGCTGCGATCCGAGGACTCGGCGGGCAGTCAGTGGAACGGAACGAACGGCCACGAGCAGCGTGGCGACCTACACACGCGCGCGCGTTCGCTCCTCTTCGATCGAGTCCAGTAAGTCGCCCGTGATGTCGCCGGTCGGGTAGTTGCCGTCGAAGCACGCCGTGCAGAAACGATCGATCATTGGATTGCCCTGCTGTGCACACTCGACCATGTCGGCGAGGTCCTGATACAGCAGAAAGTCACAGCCGAGTTCAGCTGCCAGGCTCTCGGTGCTGTGGTTGCGCGCGATGAACTCGCGTTTCGTACTCATGTCGATCCCGTACGGACACGGGTGCAGGAGGGGCGGTGAATAGCTGGCGAGATAGACCTTCTTCGCACCCTTCTCACGCGCCATGCGGACGAGCTCGCGCGCGGTGTTACCGCGCACGATCGAGTCGTCGAGGAGCAGAACACGTTTGCCTTCGAACTCGAGGCGGATCGGGTTGAGCTTGCGCCGCACGCTGTGCCGCCGCTCCTTGGTGTTGGCCATGATGAACGTGCGGCCGACGTAGCGGTTCTTGACCAGACCCTCGCGGCACGGCACACCAAGAGCTTGTGCCATCGATTGCGCTGCGGAGCGTGCCGACTCGGGGACCGGGATGACGACGTCGACGTCGATGCCGGTTGCCTGCCACGCCTTGGCCATCGCGTCACCGAGTCGCAGCCGCGTCTTGTAGACCGAGATATTGTCGAGCAGTGAGTCAGGCCGCGCGAAGTAGACGTGCTCGAAGATGCACGGACGGTGCGGTTTGTCGCCGACCACCTCGCTGTGCACGACCTGCTTCGAGTCGATCCAGATCGCCTCACCGGCCTTGAGATCGCGCTGGCCGGTATAGCCCGACAGGTCGAGCACGACCGACTCGCTGGCAACGGCGTAGGAGGTGCCTTCGGCCGTCGTCCGCTCGCCCATGATGATGGGTTTGATGCCGAACGGATCGCGAAAGGCGAACATCCCGTGGCCGGCGATCATTCCGACCACCGAGTAAGCCCCCTTCACCGTCGCGAACACTTCACGGACGGCGCTCCAGACGTCTCCTGGCGTGACCTGTGCGCTTGTCCGGGACCCACCATTGGCCTTGGCTTGGTTCTGTTGGTCAAAGAGGGATCGAGCGAAAACGTAAAGCACCGCCTCGAGATCGCAGTCGCTGGCGAGGCGCACGTTGCGCTCCGGGAACCACTTGTTCTTGAGGTCCTGGAAGTTGGAGACGTTGCCGTTGTGCGCCATGGCGACGCCGACCGGAAAATCGATCCAGAACGGCTGTACGTCGATGTCATCACCGACGCCGACTGTTGGATAGCGGACATGGCCCACGCCGAGGTGACCCTTCAGTCGCCCGGCGTGCTTCTTCGAGAACACCTCGCGGACGAGCCCGAGGCCCTTCTTGGCGTGGAATTTGTCCCCGTCCCACGTGACGACGCCGGCAGCGTCCTGACCCCGGTGCTGGATCGCCAGCAGGCCATCGAGGATTTCCTCGAGGACGTCGTGTCCGTCGGGCGCGTAAACAGAGATGAAACCGCACATGGTCTGAGCTTCCAGCCAGCCAGGCCCACGACGCCCGAGAATCCGCTACACCGCGGGGACAGAAACGGGCAACTTACCAGCAGGCGGTGACTTTCTGAACTGGGTGGCTCAGAACAAGGGTGGGGAAGGAATGAAGATCCGGATGAACCGGCTGTGCAACATCGATGGGCGCATCAAGCCGGAGAACGACGCGACGATTCCGGTCCTGGACCGAGGGTTTCTCTTCGGTGACAGCGTGTGCGAGGTGGTTCGCACGCACCGGGGGCGGCTACTCCAGCTGGATGCGCACATCGCGCGGCTGAAGGCGAGCGCAGCCCGAGTGCTGATCGACGTGCCGATCACCGACGAGAAGCTGCAGCAACGCATCGAGGAAACGGTCGAGCTTGCCGGCAACGATGAGACCTACGTGCGCTTGATCGTGACGCGCGGCGTCTCCTCGGCACCGGTGATCGACCCGGACTACACCCTGTCGGCACCGAGCGTCATCGTCATCGTGCGGCCGATGCTCGAGCGGCCGCAGACGGTCATGTCGTGCGGTTCCAGTGCCTGGCTGGTCGATGTGCGTCGCAACCATCCCGACGCTCTCGACCCGGCGATCAAGAGCGGGAACTACCTCAATAACATCCTGGCGCTCAACGAGGCGCGCAAGCACAACGCCGACGTGGCGTTGTTGCTCAACTCAGCCGGCTGTCTGACCGAGGCCGCGACCGCCAACGTCTTTTTGGTTCAGGAGGGCAAGCTGCGCACGCCGTCTCTGGCAGCCGGCATCGTTGCAGGCATCACGCGCCGCGTGGTTGCCCAGCGAGCCCAGGCCGAGGGCTACACGGTCGAGGAGGCCGATCTGACGGCGGAGGACGCCCGCTCGGCGGACGAGATCTTCTTGACCTGCACGACGCAGAGCATTGCCCCGATCACCCGCCTCGACGGCGAGTTGGTGGGCAGCGGTCGCCCGGGTTTGGTGACGCTACGCATCGCCGAACGCTACGAGGCCTGGTGCGACGAACTCGTGGGCTGGGCCGGGGCGCCAGCCCTCAACTGACTGAGTCGTCGCAGCTCAACGAATGTCTCGGCGCCAGGCTTCGGGACGGAGAATCACGGATCAAAGGCGATTCGCCGGCGTATCTTGTCCTCACCCCATGAGGAATGCCCTTCACGCGCCACTTTGGACCATCGCGGTCGCCGTGGCTCTCGCCGCTCCGGCCCTCAGCCAGCGCCCGCGCTGGGAGACCGATCTCGATGCGGCACTGCGCCAGGCGCGGTCGAAGAGAAAACCTGTCCTGATCTACGCCTACGACCGGGTTTGAGGCGCCACGTGCAGCGCCCTCGGGAAGGGCGCGCGGGAGAACGAGGAGTTTGGCCGGCTCGCGAGAGGCTTCGTGCTCGTGACCCTCGACTTCTCGAGCAAGAAGTACGCCGCCGGCCGTCGGCTCGTCTTGGCGGCGAATCGCTCGTACTTGATCTTCATGGACTTCAAGGGTCGCGAGACATCACGCGTGATCAACGATGACCGTCGACCCGACCTCACCGTGACGGTTGACGATGTGGTCAAGCACATGAGGGTCATCGCCGGAACGCGTCCGATCGGCTTCAACCGCGCTTGCGTGCTCGAGAGGCTCGCGAAATCGAGGGACCCGAGGACTCGTCGAATGGCTCAGGGTGTGCTCTCCGCCGAGGCGGCGAAACGTCGCCTCGACAAGCGGGAAGCCCTGAAGCGCGCCAAGGAGAAAGCGACCGCACGTAAACGACGTAAGCTGCGGCCGAACTGAGAGCGCGGCCTACTTGGCCTGCCACTCTTGGCCGGGCGACAACAGCAACACCTCGGTGCCGAGCTTCGTGAATCGTTCGATGACCTGTTTGACCGTGCCGAGGCGGTGGGTCTTCGGTAGGCCGCCGGACCACCGCGGCAGGTCGAAGTAGCCTTCCAGGATCACGACTCGCGGCTTCAGTTCCTCGATGAGCCTGTCAGCGTGCTGGTGGTCCTCGTCGAGGATCATGACGTCGGTGCGGCCGGACTTGGGCATCTCGACCTGGTCGGGCAGCGTCACGAGCGAGGTATGCACGAGGGTGAACCCGGACGGCCACGTTAGCTGCACCCCCACCGTCGGCGTGACTTTGCCCACGTCGTTCCGCGTGCCAGTCATCTTTGCGACGATCTTGCCGACCTTGACGACCTGACCGGGATGCACGATGTCCTCGAACCGCAACGGGCCGTAGCCGGGCAAGTGGAACGAGATGTGCGACAGCAACGCCTTGCTGCGCGCCATCACGCGCAGCGACAGCGGATCGTGGCGATCGAACGGATCGAAGCTGTTCGGGTAGATCAGGCCATCGAGGTGCGGCGCGAGACGTTGCGCGTGCACGCACGCAGGACCGATCGCGATGTTCCCCTCCGCGCTACGCACGAGGAAGCCGCGGCCCGGGAGCGCGGTCACAGACGGCGTTTTCGCGGTGTGCTTGATCGTCAGGTTGCGCAGCACTTCGCGCATCGCGTTGGACAGGAACCACGGCGCGCCTTGAGCGACGTAGCCTGCCGCCTCGCGTACCATCTCGCGCTGCATGAGCGCGTAGAGTTGCTGGTGGTCGAAGATAGGATACTTCGCTAAGTGCTTGTCCAACGTGCGCAGCAACTCGCCGCGCTTGCCGTCGAGCCATTCGGTGCCCGGCGTTGCCGGGATTGCCGAGATGCTGGTCAGTAGGTCGATCCAGTACTTGTGGTCTGGCAGCGACGGGACCTTGCTCTCCGGCAGCTTCGGTTTCTTGGGTGGCTCCTTGGAGTTCCAGGTCGGGCCGACGAGCACCAGCGTGCCATAGATCGCGGGGTTGATGATGGGCCCGCTGCCGAAGGTCCAGCCAATACGCGTCTGCGCGAACGGATCCGTCGGCGAGTCATAGTCGTTGAGGATGATCTGCGTGTCGATCGCGAGCCCTTTGCTCGGTTTCATGCCAGCGGGCAGGATCGACTGCCACGGAATCGCGACCTCGGCCGTGTAACGCTTGACCTTGGTGTCGTAGAGGATGCGCGCCTCCACGTCCTTGGCGCGTACGGCGGTGGCGAAGCGTCGCTGCCACCTGACCACCACGGTCGCACCTTGGCCCCGCGCCGACATGCCGATCCAGAACTCGCGGTCTTCCTTGCGCCCGTCGTGCGGTCCGTAGGAGCGCGTGTCGCGACGTGGATCGAAGTAGAGCACGATGCAGTCGCCAGGCGGGGTCAGCCCCGCGCCGCGCACATCCTTTGCCGGCAGTGGTCGGCCCCAGTCGTCCTGAATGAGGAACCACAGGTAGAGCTTCTCCTCGTCCCAGAGCATGCCACCGCGCGCGGCCAGGTCGGACATGCCGCGCCAGTGTCGGTGCGCGGTGCCCGATAGCTGTCCCGGCGTGTCGAGCAGGATGGCGGCGGTCTTGGGCCAGTCGTGCAGGCTACCGTCGATGAAGATGTTCTTGCCACCGCGCTGGATGACCGGGTAGGTCGGGTTCGGAGCGACGATGAGTGGCCGCTGTTTGGGGCCGGTCGGTCGCTTTTGGGCGGGGCAGGTAGCCGCACAAACGCCGAGGGCGCTGAGGGCGAGCACTGTTACACGCATGTCGCCTCTGCTATTCATCGAGCATCCTCTGGTCACGGCGTCAAAACGATCTAATCAGAACGATCAGCGAGTCAGCCACCTACGCCGTTTCCACGGCGCCCCGATCGCTAGCGGCCTGCCGACAATGTCTTCGGCCGGGATGCCACCCCACTTGCGCGAGTCAGTGCTGTTCGGGCTGTTGTCGCCGAGGACGAAGTAGTGGTCCTTGGGAATCGCATACGGCTCCGAACACGCGTAGCCGCCGGGTCGATCGACGTAGTGGAAGTCGTGCAGGATCTCCAGTCGTTCGAGGCGCGCCGCCCCGTCCCGCACCGCGAACTCGATCCCGTTGGGCGAACGAATCTCGCTCTTGAACTGGAGGTCGTGGAACGGCACCCGAAACGAACCGATGTCTTGGTTGTCGACGGCGACGCGGAATGCGCCGTCGAGGTACACGAACACGATCTCGGTGGCCGAGTCTGGCGCCAGCCCCGGCACGACCAGTGGATCGCCGGACGACTTCCCGTCGATCCAGAACGACGCTTCGCCTGCACCGTCGTAGCGCAGGGCCCAGTAGCCCCGGCCGTAGCGTAGGGCGATCCATAGCTTCGTCTCCGGCTGCGCCGACACCACGATGCTTGCACCGATATCGAATGCCGGCACGTTGTGCTCTTGGCGCCGACCAAAGCCGTCGACGTAGCCGGTATTGATGGTTCGTTGCAGGTGCAGGTCCCATGCGGCGAACTGCCCGCGCCTGCCGTGGTCGGTTTGCTCGAACAGTTCACCGGTGCCGGGCTCGTCGAGTGCGAGCGTCGAACCGAGACGCTTCCAGCGTTTGCTGATGCGCCAAAACGATCCCCAAGGCTCTGCGGCGCTGTCCCAGTAGCTGACCAGGAGGTCACGATCGCGTGCGGGCAACTTGACGACTGCCTGCATGGTCTCCGGCGTCCTTCCGACCTCGATGTCATAGTTGCGGATGCGGATGAACTCACCCCCGAGTCCGAGTACCCGCTTGACCAGGATCTTGTTCGTTTCGGCCCCGCGGAAAACGACCATGTCGTGTCGGCGCGGGTTGCGCAGTTGGTCGGCCGTCTTGTCGACCAGAACATAGTCGCCGCCTTGGGTTTCTCCCTCGATGGTCGGCTCCATGCTCGGCGTTGGCACGGGATAGGCATCGAGCACCTGTTCGCGCAAGAACCAGTGGACGAACAACGCGACCAAGAGGGTCAGCGTCCACGACGGGAACACGTCGCGCAGCACAGCCCCGATGCTCCCCCGCTTCTCGGTCATTACAGCAGCGCCAGGCACGTGACCACGTAAAGAGAAGTGCCGACGAGGTCGCTCAGCGCGATCACGAGTGGGCCGGCGAGCGCAGGGTCGACACCGACGCGCTCACATAAGAGCGGGAGCAGGAAGCCGCAGGACGCCGCGAAGGTCGACGCAACCAACAGCGCCAACGAAACCACGGAGCCGAGCACGAGCCAGTGCACGGGCTCGAGCAGGGCGATACCGGCAAAGGTCAACCCGGCGCACACCACGCCGATGCCGAGTCCGACCAGGACCTCGCCGATGAACGGCTGCAGCAGCCGACCGTGCTCGAGTTCGTCTGTCGCGAGTCCGCGCACGACCACGACGTTGGCGAGGTTGCCGACGTTGGCTGCGAGCGCGATAACGATCAGCACGTAGCGGATCGCACTGACGCGCAGCGATGGCTCGGCGACTGGATCATGGCCGCTCATGCTGGCGAGGATCTGCGCCGTCGTGAGACCAATCACTACCGTTGCCGCCATTGCCGGGAATCGATTTAGAATGCGGCGATGGACCGGCAACTTGGTCGGGTGCCGGGCCATCGTGCCCGCCATCCGGAAGATGTCTTCCGAGACTTCTTCCTCGGCCACGATGTCGAGGTCGTCGGCTGTGACAATACCGACCAAGCGACGCAGGTCATCGACCACTGGCACCGTGGTCAGTCCATATGTGGTGGCCAGCTTGACCACCTCCTCCTGGTCGTCGTCCTCGTGCACCGACAGCACGTTGTCTTCCATGACGTCGGCGACGCGGCGTTCGCTGTCGTCCTCCTGCAGGACGTCTTGCAACGAGAGCAGTCCAGACAACTTGCCACCCGCGTCGATGACATACACCCTGTCGGTCTCGACCCTGTCGCCGCGGCGTGCGTCGTCCAGCACCCTGGCCATGTCGTCGGCCTCGCGTACAGCGAGGAACTCGGTGGTCATGATCGAACCGGCGGTCTCGTGCGCGTAGGCCGACAGCTTGCGGATCTGTCGCGCGAGGTCCGTGTCGATGCTGGCCAGGATGCCGAGCCGGTGCGACTGGGGCAGCTGTAAGTAGATGTCGGCAGCATCGTCGGGCGGCAGCGAGTCGACCATCTGCTGCAGGCGCACGACGGAGGTGCGCGCGATCATCTCGCGCTGGTACTCCTCCCCCATCTCGACCAGTGTTGATGCTGCCTCATCTGGCTTCATCCGATTCAGCAACCGAATGGTCTCGTCTGGGTCGAACTCCTCGAAACTGAAGGCAATGTCGGCGGGCTCGGCGTCGGTGATCAGCTCCTCGAGTTCACCCTGATCACGCCCCGACTTTTCCAGGGCGACGCGTAGCAGTTCGACGAGCCTGATTCGCTCGGACATGCAAGCCTCGCCCCATGTGCTAACCCATTGAAATGACCTGGGTTACCGCGGATAAAGCGGGCCCTTGGCCCCCCTGACCGAATCGAAGGGGCGGCGATTCGCAAGCTGGTGCGCCAGTCTATAATCGAAGTAGCTCAACGAAACCAATACTCCCAACATTCTTTCAAGCAGGCACTTACGGCAATGGCGGAGCAAGGGGAACTCCAGCGCCTGCTCGATCTCTGCGATGAGATTCGGGCGATCCGCAAGAAGATCCAGGATCCCGGTCTGACCGCGGCGACGCTGAGTCGACTTAAACGACGTTCTCGCGAGAAGCTAGGGAGTCTGGCCGCGGACCTCGGCGGCATCCGATTCCGAGGCTCCCTGAAGGGCCTGTTCGAAGGGCTCGAGCCCGAGCACTTTCTGGTGCTCGCGACCCTGCTGCGTCGCCACCTGCGCTCGTCGACACCCGCCGTCGAGGGACGTGTGCTGCTGGCAGCGATGTTCGACTCGAGCTTTGAACTGCTGCGGGGGTTGCAACTGCTGCACCCGGCCTCGGTGTTGCGCTCCAACGGGCTCATCCTGGTCGAGAGCGAGGATGAAGGCGAGGCAGACGCGGATCTGCTCGACTGTCGCTTCTGTCTGGCGGCCGAAGTTGTCGACGCGTTCCTGGAGGAGCTCGGCTGCCGACCGACGGTCCGCGGCCAGCAACTCGGTGGCTACCAGAACCAGGAGGACTTCCTGGTCGAGCTCAAACACCTACACAACATGCACCGTGCCCGGGCCAAACGCGTGTTCAGCCCGGAGAGTTGGTGGCGGTTGAGCGGGGCTTGGTCGGATCGGGCTCAACGGGCGGTCAGCCGACGGATCCTCAGTCTCGAAAAGCGCATCGAGTGGCGGCTGCGGCAGACCGCCGACGCCGAGGAGTTTCCGATCCAGAAGTTCTGCATCGACCAGGGTCTGACCAAGAACGAGCTCCTGATCGTGCTCCACCTCGTTTTCGTCGAGCTACTCGAGGGCAACCCCTATGCCGACGTCGTCGCGCTGATCCAGCTGGTCAGCGGGTCCGAGGAGGAGTTCATCGCCAACCGCCGGCTGTTTGCGCCAGAATCGACGCTGCGGCGCCGGGACATCATCGAGATGGACCAGATGCTCGAGGGACGCGAGCTGACCAGCGAGTGCTACCTGGGCAACTGGGTGCTGGACAAGGCGCTCGGGCCCGTGGGGGGGCGCGGACCCATCGATGCGGACGAGCGCCTCAACTTCCACCTCTACCTGAAGCGGCTAGGATCATCGGGCTTCCTGCAGGACCTCTAGCTGGGGCCACTGAGCTAGCTGGGGCCACTGAGCCCAAGGACGAGACATGAGATGCACCTGCTTGCTCGCGCTCGGGTTGTTGTTCGGGCCAGTCGCCGCCCAGGGCAAGCTGGATGCGTTCAAGTTCGACGTGACAACGCTGGACGGAGCGCAACTCACCCAGGACGAGGTCAAGGACAAGGTCGTGATCGTCGACTTCTGGGGCACGTGGTGCCCGCCGTGTCGCGCTGCCGTGCCCCATCTGGTCAGGCTGTACGAGAAGTACCACGACCAGGGGTTGCTGATCGTCGGTCTCAACTATGAGCGCGTGTCCGACGATCGAGCTGTGCAGAAGATCAGAGCCTTCGCGGCGCAGGAAGGCATCGACTATCCGTTGGCGATCGGGACGGCGGCGATCAAGGCGCAGGTGCCTGACTTCCGTGGCTTCCCGACGATGCTGTTCTTTCGGCGCGGCATGAAGTTCGACCACCGCGAGGTCGGCTTTGCCGCCGGCAGTGCCGCGAAGATCGAGCGTTGGGTCGAGCGCGCCTTGAAGGACGCCTTGAAGGACAAGGCCACGGGCGAGACCGCACAGGCTTCGGACAAGAAGGAGGCGCGGAAGTCAGCGCCCGCCAAGCCCTTGAACCGAGTGTTCCAGGCCAAGGACGGTCGCAAGCTGACCGTCGGTGACGGCGAGCGGTGGCAGTTGATCGTCCTGGTGCACCCAAACGCGCGCCCGAGTGACGCACAACTCGAATCGCTGCGTGCCCGCGCCACGAAGAGCGGCGACAAACTCGCCGTCACGATCGTGACCCGCGATGACCTCGCGAATCCGGTCAAGGCGTTGCCCCTGGCGGTCACCGATCTTGCACGGATGTCGTTGGGCAAGGCCTTCCCGGCCTATCGCCTGTCGAATCCGCTCGGACGACGCGTGTGGCGCGGTGCTGGGTCGGGCGGCAAACTCGTCGCCGAGGCACTACGTCGCATCGACGCCGCACTTGCCAAGAAGTGATCCACCGAAGATTGCGTTCGTAGGCGTGGACGTAGGCATTGCCTTGCACCGCTCGCCGTACAAGAACGCGGCCACGTCGGGGGGAGACGTGGCCGGGGGGAAGGGATGGGGCGGGGGGGCGGGGAGGGGATTCGGGGGCTACTCGTCTTCGCTGAGCAGGCGGGTCAGGTCGTCGAGGTCAGTGTCGGCGATGTCGTCGGAGGTGATCGCGGGGAGATCACGGAACTTCCGGAACTCATCGATGGAGCTAAGTTCGACGTAGCACCGGAAGGAGAGGTTCTCGCGGGTGGGGGTCAGGGCATTCTCGCTGGGGGGCGAGGTGGTGGGGTCGTCGGCGGAGGCCTCGACGATCTTGGATTCGAGCGTGCCCTTGGCGCGCCGACAGATGGCGAGAGTGTTCTCGAGGTTCGATTTGATGCGGGTGAGACGATCCTGGTCGGCGTCATCGGACTGCATGGATCGCTCGATCTTGCCGATTGCGATCTCCAGGACGGCGATCAAGCAGTTGAGCTTGTTGAGGAGGCGATGTTTGTATTCCGCGGAGTTGATACCGCTGGATTCGCCATCCTCTCGTCGGTTGCTTTTGCCTTCCTCTGCCATGCTTTTTGGAACCACTGCGGGGACAGCCGACCAGACGCAGGCCGCGTGCCAACTAGAGGAGATTGTCACAACCGACTTTGGTGCAGTCACTTATGGATTCAGGCGCTGTCCATGCCGGGATGGCAAGGGGTCACCGCGTTGTCGCGCTGCAACGCCGTGGTGCAACGGGGCAACGTCGCAACCTCTGAGCGCAATATTCTCCTGCATAATGGGCCCGCACTCGCTCGTGCGGCGGAATCTGCGTTCGCAACGGGCGGGAAGGGACAAGTTGCCGCGCTAATTTTCCGAAAAGCCAGAACCGGATCCCTGATGCCGCCGCCGCGTAGGCGGCGGTTCTCTGCGAACCCTCTATCGAGCTTACGAACGTGAAGATCCTCCCGATCGCCGCCGCCCTCACCTCGATCTTCTTGCTCACTGTTCTGCCGGCGCAAAGCAGGGCCGACGAACGCGACTTCGAACGCCGACTGGCGAGAGTCGACAAGGGCGACGTCGATCGTTTGCTGGAACTCGCCGAGTGGGCCAAAGGCAAGAAGCTCACGGCCAAGGCGCGTCTCTGCTTTCGCAAGGTCGTCAAACTCGAGCCTGACAACGCCGACGCGAATCTCGCGCTGGGCCGAGTCAAGGTTGGCGATCGTTGGGTTCCGGTCGCGATGGCTGATAAGGCCCGTGACCGGTTGAAGCAAAGGAACGCGGCAAACGACAAGGGCGATGAAGCCGTCACCAGCGGCCCCATCGACATCGAGCTTCCAGGCGAAGCCATGGCGAAAGCAAAGGTCAAGGGGCAGCTCCTCGCGAGTCGCGGCCCGGCGGAAAAGCTCAAGCAGAAGTTCGTCGACAGCGCAGGCGTCGACGCCTCCACCTACAGCGGCGCCATCACCGACCACTGCCAGTACTTCGCGATGGTCAATCAGAAGGACCTCGACACGCTCGTGCAGATCGGCGAGTACACGCTGCGGCGGCTCAACTGGATTGCGGCCATCGACCCGAAGAGGGTTCCGTTCCGCGCCGATGGTGGCAGACACGTCTGCTGGTTCACCGACGAGGAGACCTACCAGGATCTGCTCGCGTTCATGCACGAGCAGTACCCGGCGCAGATCACCCGTGACGCGGCCAAACGGATGCTGCGCATGGCCGACTCGGTCGGTGGCAACATGGTCCAGCACCCGCCGATGAACCTCTCGAAGAACCCGACGGCTTGGTCCTCGACCGTCGCCAACGGGATGGCGCATCACTGGCTCCGCGTTCTGTCGGGCAATGCGCGTTTCGAGATCAACCTCAGGACCGGCCGCGCCGAGGGCGGCGACCGCGGGCGTGGCAACCTCCTCACCTGGCTCGACGAAGGGCTCGGCATTTGGGCCTCGCGCGACGCGATTGGCCTCAACAACATCTACTTCATCGCGCGTCAGAAGTACAAGAACGTCGGTCGCGCCAGGAAAGGCGAGGACGCCGACTACATCGCGATGGTCTACGACGTCGCCACCAACCAGTACGGCAAGAAGGCGCGGGTGCGTAGCCTCTGGCAGTTGTCGCGCCTCGGTGTGAACAAGTTCAGCGATCTCGACCTGGCGATGAGCTGGTCCATGATCGACTACATGTTCAGGGTCCGGACTGCCGAGTGGCGCACCCTCATCAAGCGCCTCGGTATCGACCCGTCGTTCCGCATCGCTTGGGTGGCGACCTTCGGCACGGACGCGGATCGAGCGCAGATCAAGGAGCTCAGGAAGACCAAGAACGATCGCGGTCTCGAGGACCTCTACCGCGCGCATTGCGACCGCTTCGAGGCAGAGTGGAAGGTCTGGGTCAAGAAGACCTTCAAGGAAGAGTACGAGGACCCGACCAAGAAGAAGATCGTCGAGCCTCCATTCGTGCCGATCGAGAAGGGCAAAAAGACTGAGGACAAGGGCGACGACAAGAAGAAGAAGAAGAAGAAGCGCAAGAAGCGCCGGCGCCGCTAGCTTCTACGAGAAGTGAGTTCCCCTCGCGGACAAGTCGAGCGGCTCAGGTATACGAGCCAGGCACTTACCGACAATCCGCTCGGTGACCCGATCGAGCGTGACGTCTGGGTCTGGCTGCCGCCCGACTACGCGGCCAGCGGCGAGCGCTATCCCGTGCTGTGGGTGTTGACCGGTTTCACGGGTCGTGGACGCATGGCGCTCAACGACAGCCCTTGGGCGCCAGGGCTCGATCAACGCATGGACCGGCTCGTTGCCGAGGGCGCGCCGCCGGCGATCCTGGTGTTGCCGGACTGCTTCACCCGATACGGCGGCAGCCAATACGTGAACTCGTCGGCCACCGGCCGCTACGAGGACTACGTCATTGAGGAGCTCGTGCCGCTCATCGACCAGGAGCTTCGCACGCGCGGAGCCGGGCACCGGGGTGTGCTCGGAAAGTCGAGTGGTGGCTTCGCGGCGCTGCGCCTGGCAATGCGTCACCCTGAGGTGTTTGCGGCTGCGGCGTGTCACTCCGGTGACATGGCCTTCGAGCTCTGTTACGGACAAGATGTTCCGGCCGCGGCCCGCACTCTGCGCAACTGTGGCGGCGTCGCCGACTTCTTGCGCACCTTCGACACCCGGGAAAAAAAGACCTCCACCCAGGTGCACACGCTGAACATCCTCGCGATGGCGGCCTGCTACTCGCCCAATGCCGAGGCAACGTGCGGCTTCGACCTGCCCTTCGACCTAGACGACGCGAGCCGGATCGACGATGTCTGGGCTAGATGGCTCGCGCACGATCCAGTGCTCATGCTCGAGGACTCGGCCGCGCGTGAGGCGCTCGATGGGCTGAAGGCGCTGTTCATCGATTGCGGAACACGCGACGAATACTGGCTCGACTTCGGTGCGCGCCGCTTCGTCAAGCGGCTCTCCTCACTCGACATCACGCACGTCTACGAGGAGTTCGACGACGACCACCGGTCGATCTCGTATCGCTACGATCGTTCGATCCCGCTGCTGGCGAACGCGCTCTCGTAGTTGGCCTGCAGTTTCTGCGCGCCGTTTCTCGTCTCGACCGATTTCTTCCTGCCCTCCAACAACGGTGGGGCCAGCGGTACCAGAAGCAGGGAGGAAGCGAATGAGCGAGCAGCGCATCGACCCGAACCGGGTGAAGATGAACCTCGACCAGGTCGTCGAGCACAACTACTCAACGGTGCCGGCCGGCACCTATCTCTGTCGAGTCGACGAGGCGCGGCCCGGCTTGACGCGGACCGGGCATGCACGTTGGGCCGTCAAGTACGTCGTCCATGAGGGCCCGGAGGCCGGAAGGCTCGCTGCCTGGGATGGGCTTGCCTTCTCTCCCAATGCGTTGTCGCGGACCTGTCAGGTGCTCGCGGCGCTCGGCATGCCGCACCGGGGCGAAGTCGAGCTGCAGCCACTCGACCTTGTCGGCCGACTCGCCTTCGTGAAGGTCGAGGAAGGCGCCTACCGCAACCCGTCGACCGGCGAAGCGATTCTCCGCAACCGCGTGCCATTCGAGGGCATCCAGCCAGCGGACATCGGCAGGGTCAAGGGCACGGTCAAGGAGGGTCCCGACCCGGGCCATGAGCCGAGCGAGCCGGGCGATGCGCCACCAACCACTGATGTTCCGTTCTGACAGGGGCGTGACGCGACTATCGTGGTCCCCATGGTCGAGAGTCGAGGGGCTGACCCGAGCAAGGTGCGGGGCGAGGCAGACGAGAACGCTGCGCGGGAGCGGATGCGGACCCTGGTGGCCGACATTCGGCGGTACGACGAGCTGTATCACGGCGCGGGGGCGCCAGAGGTCAGCGATTCCGAGTACGACGACCTCGTGCGCGAGCTGTGTGACCTCGAGGCGAGATTTCCACAGTGGGTCGATAGAGGGTCGCCAACGCGGCGCGTCGGCGCTCCCGTGCATGGCGGTCTGGCGCATCTCGTGCCGATGCTCAGCCTCGATTCGTTGACGAGTAATGATGAAGTGCGGGATTTCGATGAACGCGTGCGCAAGGGCCTCGACCTGCCCGACGGCGAGATCGACTACATGCTCGAGCCCAAGTACGACGGCGTTAGCGCCAACTTGCTCTACGAGGGTGGGCGCCTCGTACGCGGCCTGACGCGTGGCGACGGCAAGACCGGCGAAGAGATCACTCGCAACCTGCTCTGCGTGCATGGCATTCAACCAGAGCTCGGTGGACCAGGTCGCTTGTGGCCGGAGCGGATCGAGGTGCGCGGCGAAGTGATCCTGTCGCGGAGCCGTTTTGTCGAACTACGCGCGGAGCGTGAGGCGGCCGACGAGGTGCCGTTCCGCAACGCCCGCAACGCGGTTGCGGGCGCGCTCAAACGCAATGAGCCAGACGGCCTCGAAGCCTTCGGCATGGACTTCTTCTTCTGGGGCATCGGCGATCTGCGCGGCTTCGAAAGCGCGACCACGTACGGCGAGCTGTGCCAGTGGATCGCCGATCTCGGCTTCACCGTGTCGCCGCAACTCACACGCGCGCGCGGTGGCGCGGCGATCCTCGACTACCACGACGACCTCGAACGACGGCGTGACGAACTCGACTACGAGATGGATGGGATCGTCGCCAAGGTCGATGACCTGGCTCTGCAGCGGCGGCTCGGTCGGACCGCGCGCGCCCCGCGTTGGGCCTGCGCGCACAAGTTCGCGCCGCGACGTGCCTGGACCAAGATGCTGGATATCACGGTTGGCGTTGGCCGCACCGGGGCGCTGACTCCGGTCGCGGTGCTCGAACCAGTCGAGCTTGCCGGCGTGACCGTGCAGCGAGCCACCTTGCACAACTTTGGGTGGCTCGAGGATCGGGATGTGCGGGTCGACGATCGCGTAGAGATCGAGCGTGCCGGTGACGTGATCCCGGAAGTTGTCCGGGTCGATGTCGATGCACGGTCAGCGGGCAGCCAACCGTTCCAGGCGCCACAGGCGTGTCCGCGCTGCGGCGAACCCGTGCACGAGGAAGGGGCCTTCCTCTACTGCACGAACATCGATTGCGAAGCGCAGATCCGCCAACGCATCCTGCATCTGGGGTCGCGACGCGCACTCGATATCGATCGGCTCGGCGAGAAGTATGTCGATCAGCTACTCGAGGCCGGGTTGCTGAAGCGGGTCGAGGATGTGTTCGCGCTGCCCGAACGCCGTGAGGCGCTCCTCAACCTCGAGCGTTGGGGCGAACAGTCGTTCAACAACCTTGTCGCCGGGATTGATCGCGCCAAGCGACCGCAGCTACCACGGTTTCTCTTTGCGCTAGGCATCCGACACGTGGGCGAGCAGGTGTCATCGGATCTCGCCGATGCGTTCGGCTCGCTTGACACGCTTCGTGCAGCGACGCTCGAGCAGTTGCTCGAGGTGGATGGCGTTGGCCCGAAGGTCGCGGAGAGTGTGCGCGACTTCTTTGAACTTCCAGCAACAGCGCACTTCTTCGAAGCCCTGGATCGGGCAGGCGTCGTCGTGTCGGCGCTGGAGAAGGTCGAGGCTGACGACAACGCTGGTGGAGCATTGCCGCTAGCCGGACGTATCTTCTGTTTTACCGGCGGGCTCGAAACCCTGACCCGCGATCAGGCGCGCGAACGTGTCGAGGCGCTAGGAGCCGCGACCGCCTCCGGCATGTCGCGCCGTGTGACGGACGTCGTCGCGGGAACCGGCGCCGGCGCCAAGCTCGAGAAGGCCGCCAAACTCGGCCTCCGGGTCATCACAGAAGAGGAGCTCACACAACTGATCGAGGCAGGTGGCAAGGCAGGTGGTGACGCCGAATGAGCACAACCGTCGAACCCACCCGTCCGGCCCGCCGCTCCATGGTCCGCCAGATCATCCAAGGCATCCTGCTCGGCATTGTCCTCTACATCATCTCGTTGCTCGTCCAGCTGTATCTCTAGGGCCCAGGACCACCAAACCGGCATGTCCAACGAGCCACCCCGCGATGTACCGGCAGCTGCACCCGTGGACATCGACGTAGAGTTGCTCCCTAGCTCTCAGCCTCGTGCTTCAACCCGCGCCGCCGCAAGCGGCTGGCGCGACGTTCGCTGTCGAGTTCGTGCCGCAACTGCTCGGCCTCGCTGCGCCGCCGCGTTTGCTCGATGCGGTAGGCCTCGACGAGATCCTCGGTCGTCCCGTTCACCCGCTGCTGCATCGCCTCCTCGTCGTAGATCGGCGTGCTCGGCAGCAGTGCAACGAGGCATGTGTTTGGCGTCAGCTTGTGCACGGTGTTGGCGGGGACCTCGACATAATGTCCACTGCTGATCAGGCCATGCCGATTGGTCCAGCGTTCGGCCGGTCCCGGCCGGACCGGTCCCTCCTCGTCCAGGAGGTAGGTCGGCGTGACGTCAAAGTAGCGACACAAGGTCTTCAGCAAGGGGAGGCTAGGTTGTGAGATCCCCTGCTCGATGTTCGAGATCGTGGCCTGGCGAATCTCCAGGTCCTTGGCCATCTGTGTCTGGGTGACCTTCTTCGCCCGCGTGCGCATGTAATAGAGCTTCAGACCTAGGCTCATTCGTTGCTCGACCCCTTGTGGTTCGGAGAGACACTTCCGGCAAGACGGGAGGTTCCGCTCCCTGTTCACTGTCTACCGTATATGGGTGCGAGTCCTTGGAAACCGGGAAAGCCGCCCGATTCCGCGGAGAGTTCGCGCTTAAACGGCTCCTGGCTCGCCCGAGGCCCGTCCTTTGAGGCTCTGATACGGTGTCATCGACCTCGGCCTGGGCGCGAACTTCACCCAGCTCCTGTTGTTCCACCTGTTCGTGACGACCAAGAACGGCCAGGCAAGCTTGCGCTGGGTCATGCCTACCTGTTTCAGGAATGCGACGATTTACTTTCAGGTCGCTGCCTTCAACCCGAAGAACATCAAGTTCCCGGTAGAGACGTCGAACATGCTGACGCGCCTCGTGCTGCTGTAACGGTGGAGACAAGAGACAAAGCCGCGCTGTCCATGGGTCGCCCGCGTCCGCGACACGTTCGGCCAGGATTCGCGGCAGTTGGCGACCGGCTGCCGGGTATGGCGGGGTGGCCACTCGTCGCTGCAACTCAGCCTCGAGGGCGAGCGGCAAGAACAGCACGCTACTCACAGCTGGCCGCTTGCCGAGGGTCCCATGCCATCAGCGTTGCTGGCGAGTCGCCACGTCGCCGGGAGCACAGGGGGGCTTGGGCCGTTACAATACTCCGCCGCCAGCAACCGATTCCACCTACGTCAGCCATGTTCAATCCCGCACATCTAGCTCTTCTCGCGCTCTTGGCAGCGCTTCCCGCCACAGCGATGGCTCAGGCCGGAGCACCCCCCGCTGGCGACAAGTCCGGCCAGGGTGGGGTGAAGCCAGCCGATGGTACGGACACCGTCCCGGTTCGGGCGATCCCCCAGGGTTCTTGGTTCGAGAAGATCCAGATCAAGTTCGGGGGCTTCCATGAGAAGGCTGGTTCGCGGCATCTCGACGGGATCTACGGGTTCGAGAACAAGACGGACAAGGACTGGAAGATCACTGCGGTCGTCCCTTCCTGTAAGTGCCAGAAGCTCAAGATGATGCTCGGCGCCAAGGAGGTCCCGCTCAAGAACAAGGACGACGTGTCCCAGATGCTGAAGGAACCGATCGTGGTTCCGGCCGGCAGCAAGGGCAGACTCTTCATGCAGTTCGACATTTCCGGCGGCCCTGGCCCGCGCGTCGGCGATGTACGGGTCGACACGACGGACCCGGCGATGCCGTCGCTGACGCTGACCTGCGAGGCCAACATCATCGCCGCCTACGACGTCCAGCCCGCCGTGGTCAATCTGGGCCAGATGGGTCCGAAGGAGCAGCGCCAGTGGTCGTGCATGGTGCGCTGCATTGTTCGCAAGGAATGGGAGGTGACCAAGCCAGCGCCGCCGCTTCCCAACGGTTTGGCGGTCACCTCGATGGAGCGGAAGACGGACGAAACGGGGATCTCCTACCTGATCAAGGGCACCTATGGCCCCGGTCTCGAAGAGGGCGCCATGGGCGGGATCGTGGTGTTCCTCACCGATGACAAGTCACAGAACTTCCAGCTCGAGGTCCGCGCCGAGGTCCGCGAGAAGGTTAAGCTGTCGCCCCGCTTCTTCAGCTTCAGCAACTTCCCACGCAACAAGTCCCAGGAGCGCACGGTCCACCTGTGGCCCACCGCTGCCAAAGGCGACCTCGAGATCGAGCGCGTGGAGATCGGCCAGTGCTCCGTGCCGAGGGAGTTCCTCGAGGTCCAGGTGGTCGCTCCGCCGAAGCTCGCGAACGGCGCACCGCCCAACATGATCACCCTCAAGGGCCTGCCGGAGCCGATTGCGGCTCACCGCCTCTGGAAGCTCGTTGTCCGCTTGAAGCCCAACATCCCCAAGCGGGTCCGGGTCGTGCGCGGTGCCATGAAGGTCTTCCTCAAGGGCGAGGGCTTCGTGCCAAAGCCTTTCGGGTTCAACGGCTTCATTCGCAACGCGCGCTAAGCCCAATCAGAACGCCCAGTTAGAGGCAGACAGTCCGAGGGAGACTGCCCTCAGAAGGCCGGACGGAAGTCCTCGTCGGGCTGCTCCACGCGAGGCGCCGGGCGTGGGTCCGGGCGGCGACGGCTGCGTCGCTGGAACGGTGCCAGCCAACCGTCCACCATGCGCTCGGGGTCCCAGAACGGCAGGGTGTCCTCCGGAGCTGCGGATTGCTGCTCGAGCGAGCCCTCGAAGCAGGCGGCGAGGCGGAAGGCCTCCTCGGCGGGGTCGGTGAGATCGACATCGCCGCGCCGTGCCGCGCTCTGCAACAGTTGACGGATCCGGGCCCGCAGCGACCGGTGCTCGGCCCGGATCCCATCACGGCTGGCCGTGATCGGCTCGTCGGCCAGCTCCGTGTCCAGAATCCAATGGAGCCGCCGCAGTTCTGGGTGACGGGCGTGGAAGTCCAGGCGTGCCACCAGGAAGCCACGCAGCTG
>NYZE01000004.1 GCA_002685965.1 Planctomycetota bacterium
GCTCATCATCGCCGCGCCCGGCAGGGTGGCCACCTGGGCGCGCAGGGCGTAGTAGGCCACGGCGCCCAGCGCGCCGATCTTCAAGAGCCCCTTGGCCAGCTCGACCAGGGGGGTCCAGCTCATGTAGTGGTTCGAGAAGCCCTCGATGGGGTTGAGCTTCTCGAACTTCGGCTCGAAGATCTTCGTCGCCAGCTGGAAGCGGGTCTGCGCCAGCCCCGCGAAGAGCGCGGCGACGACCAGCGCGCCCAGCGGCGCGGCGAGGATGGTCGCCGTGATGAACGGGCCCATCTCGCGGCACATCGACAGGGCAACGATGTTGCCGATCAGCGTATGCGAACCGTAGGCAACCAGTTCGATGCCGGTTTGCAGCGACAGGATCATGCCCGCGAACACCGCGACGAACAGCGTGACAGGCAACGGTCGCACGCCGGTCACGAACATCTGGTCGAGAATCTCGCGCAGCTTCCTCGGCACGGATGTCACAGTGCGCATCGTCCGAAACAGCAGGTCAACCGTGTAGCCGGCGCCGACGACGACTTCGACGACGAACCTCCCGGTGACCTGTAAGAAGATCATCGGTCCCCACCCCAGCGGACCGGCAGGACCTGCAGCAATCGCAGTGTGCTCCCACCGTTCTCTTCCTGCTCGTAGTTGAACAGCCACGGCACCGAGCACTGGAACTTGCGCCCGGCGAAGGTCCGACTCGTGTAGACGTTGGCTAGGGAGCGCACGCGCCTATTACCTTTGCTGTCCCCGCTGCTCTCCGCCAGCGTCCAGATGAAGTCGTAGGCGGGACGCACGCCACGTGTGAAGTACCCGTCGTAGGGCCACGGATCCAGCGCCCGCCAGCGCCAGTTCCCGTGCCGGTCCTCGCGGTAGTCGGCGAGCGGCCACAGCCGCCAGTGGTCGTCTTCGCTGGCCTCGAACTTTTCCGCGTCGTCGAAGCGTTCCAGCGTGCCGCGGTGCCCGGCCTTCTTGTAGCGAATGCGGTTGCGCCAGAAGAACGGCAGGACGTAGGTGTCGGACCGGTCCTGCAGCTTGTCCCAAAAGCGGCGCAGCCAAATCAACGGGTACAGCAGCACCAGACTTTCCTGCTTCTTGGTCCGTGTCGAAGAGACCAGCGGCGTGATCCACCACTGGTGAAACTCGTTGTCGCTCCAGGTGTCTTCGATGTAGCGGAAGATTGGCCACAGGATGTCCCAGTGGCTGTAGTCCTTGCCCGGCTCGTCGGCGACACCGGCCGTCTTGTGCGCGTGCCGGAAGAACGGCCACAGGAAGGTCCACGAGAAGAACGCGCCGCCGGTCTTCCAACCGATCAGCGGGAAGAAGAAGAAGCTGTCGTAGGAATGCTGCTTGTCAAGACGGTCGCGCCCCCAGTGGAAGAACGGCCAGAGCGCCATGTAGCTCTCCGACTTGCCCGGGACGATCGTCTCGCCGTAGAAGGGGAGCACGCGCCACCAGTGCACTCGATTCGGATCCTCCCGGCTACTCCACGAAATGAGCGAGCCGAACATGTGGACGCCGGTGGCGTCTCCGTATTGCGACCACCAGAGCAGCGGGAACAGGATCCACGTGAATCTGTCGTAGGTGAAGATGTTCGGGATGCTGCCGTAGATCGGGAACACCGCGAGGTAGTCCTCGCCTCCCGCCGACGAGCCACCCCAGATGAAAGGCGTGAAGAACCAGTCGCGATCCCATTCACCAGCGCGTCCCTCGTGAAGGTGCTCGCGGTAGTAGAAAAGCGGCAAGAAGCGCAGGACGTCTTCGGTGGGGTCGAACCGGGCCTCGCCGAGCGGCACCAGGAACTGGTGCTCGACCTTCGAGGCCGTGGCGTTCTCTGTGCGGCGCCACAGCGGTCGCAGCCGAAGGTCGGTCGTGCCGTCGGCGTCGCGCTCATAGTGGATCAGTGGCCAGAGCACGTCGAGTTCGACGAGTTGGCCATCGGGGTCCATCCGATGCCGGTAGACCGGCGACAGATTGAACTCGCTCGGAAGCACGCCGCAGCCGGATGCAAGTAGCGCAGCGGCGACGGCAGTCCGGATGAACGGCTGCCGCCACCGTCGGTCTGATCCCGAGTGTGGATTCCTCCCTGGCATCCACGGATGAAGATAGCGTTACAGTGCCGACCATCACATGATCCGGATCTGATCGCCTCCGGGCCGACATGAAACGAATCCTCTCCGGAATGCAGCCGACTGGATCCGCCCACCTCGGCAACTACCTGGGCGCGATCCGCAACTGGGTCGACATGCAGGACGAATACGAGTGTTTCTACTCGGTGGTCGACCTGCACGCTTTGACGACGCGGCCGAGTGCGGAAAAGCTGCGGAGCAATGTGCTCGAGCTGACCATCGCCTTGCTCGCATCGGGCGTCGATCCCGAGCGGTCTGTCCTGTTCGTGCAGTCGGCGGTCAAGGAGCACGCCGAGTTGGCCTGGATCCTGAGTTGCCACACCGTGCTCGGCGATCTCAACCGGATGACCCAGTTCAAGGAGAAGACCGAAGACGATCCCGGTGTAGCCAATGCCGGCCTCTATACGTATCCGATCCTCCAAGCGGCGGACATCATGGTCTACCGCGCCACGCACGTCCCGGTGGGGGAGGACCAGAACCAGCACCTGGAGCTGACTCGCGAGGTCGCACGTCGCTTCCGTCATCACTACGGCGAGCTGTTTCCAGAGCCTGCCGCCGTCAACTCGCCGACGCCGCGAGTGCTCGGCGTCGATGGTCAGACCAAGATGTCGAAGTCGAAAGGCAACCACATCGGACTGCTCGAAGAAGCCGACGAGGTCATGGCGAAACTGCGCGGAGCGGTCACCGATCCGCAGCGGTTGCGCCGCACCGATCCCGGATGCCCGGAGGTGTGCAATCTCTGGTCACTGCACGGTTCCTTCACTCCCGACGAGCAGCAGAAGGAGATCCACGAGGGCTGCACGACCGCCACGATTGGCTGTGTCGACTGCAAGAAGATGCTGTGTGACAACATCATCGCTCACACCGAGCCGATTCGCGAAAGGGCGAGGGCGCTTCGCGCTGATCCTGACGGTGTCATGGACGTTTTGCGGCAGGGCAACGAGAAAGCCCGGGCAGAGGCGTCAGCGACGATGGCACTCGTTAGGGAGAGGGTCGGAATATGGGATGTCTGAGGCTCGTTCTTGCGTGGCTACTCGTTGTCGGCATGTCCTGTCAGTCTCTCGAGGATCGCAGCACCAAACAGCCGCGCACTCTGGAGTCCCTCGAGGCTGTGTTTGCGCCGACCAACCAGCAGTTGGCGGTCGTCGCAAATCAGCTCGAGGTCGACGTCAGCCGCGAGCTCTGGGATCGGTTCGCACACCCCGCTGCGAGCGGGTTGCACGAGATGAGTCTCCAGGAAGGGCCGCCGCGAACCTACGTATTCGTGAACAAGCTCTCGGCGAAGAGCTGGAAGCAACGGGGCGAGAGCAACTTCAACGATCTGTCACTGCCGCTCAAGTTCACGATTGGCAAGCAGAGTTGGTTCGTCGTGGAACGTGCGGTGTTTCGGCTGCACGGCAAGGGAGTGGCGCGGTTCGACGCGGTGGCGACAGGAGACATCATTGTGAGTCGTCCCAAGCGACCCGCGAAGCGTGTGGTCGAGTTGCGCGTTGGCAGCGGCACCTGGCACGAGCTGCCCTAGCAGTCCTCGGTCTGCTCGCGTCGTGCACGTCGATCACGCCCGCGAGCAGCGCAGAGATCGCTCGCCTCGAGCGCTGTCCTGATGCGGAGGATCAGGCGCGCCTCGACGCGGCCCGCGTCCGGCTGCGGCAGGAGCAACACTCTGACGGGCTGCGCACGGTCCGTGACCTGATTCCGCGTAATCGGTCATGCGCGCAGCTTGCCGTCTTGGGCAGCCGCTCGGTTTCGCTGACACCTGCAGCCAATCGCCCGCAGGAGGCCGTGGCGATGCGCGCATTGTTCACGAAGCTGCGTGCGGCCGAGAAGGACACGATCGCGGCTGCCAATCTGGACTTTGCCCTGGCGCTCCTGGCTGAGGACGCCGCGCAGAAGCGCACCTTCATCCGTCGCGCACTCGAAGCCCACCCACGCCACTACATGTGCTTGGCGTTGCATGGCGAAGACCTGTTGATGCGCGGTGAGATCGAGCATGCGCGCGAGGTCTTGACGACGGCCGTGTCGCTGCGCAACAGCCTTGCCGAAGCTTGGCTGCTACTAGCCAGGGTCGCCGAAGAGCGCGGCCGCTATGTCACAGCGTCCAAGCACTACCGCGTCTACCTGGGCCTGCGGCCCTGGGATCGCAAGGTCAGCGCCAACTACGCGCGCCTTCTGGTGCATCACCTGCGTGACGGAAAGACCGCTGAAACCCTGCTCGCCGACCTCATCCGCGCCGACCCGACCAACGTCGACTTGGGGCTGCACCGTGGGCTCGCCTTCTTCCTCCAGAAGCGCTGGGACGAGGCGGCAGCCGTCTACCGCCAGCTTCTCATCGACAACCCGCGCGAGGCCCGCATTGCCCTCTCGATTGGCAACCTCCACTACGGTGGCACGGGCGACCTCGTTCGAGCCCTCCTCGCCTACCGCTACGTCATCCAACTTCCCAAGTCAGAAGACCCTCGCACCTTCATCGCCCAGGGCCTCTTCGCCCACAGCCGGATTAGGGACATCGAAGCGGCCCTCAAAGAGGAAGCGGCCCTCAAAGAGAAGGAGGCCACCATTCCGCTGGGGGAGGTTGGGGTGGAGCAACTGATCCGGTGAGAGCCTCCCCCCTTAGCCGATTCTCTCTCCCAGCCCTGCCTTGATTGCCCTTCTCCAACGCGTCTCCGAAGCCTCCGTCCGCGTCGATGGTGTCGTTGTCGGGTCCATTGCGCGGGGATTGCTGGTGTTCCTCGGGGTGGGGAAGGGTGACGCGGAGGCGGAGGTCGATCGACTCGCGCACCGGGTGGCCGGCTATCGGTGCTTCCCGAGCGAGGATGGGGTGCGGCAGATGGATGCGAGCGTGCAGGACATCGGCGGCTCTATCTTGGTGGTGAGTCAGTTCACTCTGCTCGCCGACACCAAGAAGGGAATGCGGCCGGGCTTCGACCCGGCTGCGCTACCTGAGGATGCAGAGCCGCTCTACGACCGCTTCAGTGCCAGGCTGATCGAGGAGGGAGTCGGCGAGGTGACCACCGGCCGGTTCGGGGCGCGGATGCAGGTTGCTCTCGTGAACGAGGGCCCGGTAACCCTCATCCTCGAGAAGCGGCCCGCGACCTGATGCGTCGCTGTGCAGCCGGCGAGGGCTGCATGGCGTTGAGCACCATGTCGATCCGTTCCTGCTCGAGGCCGAGTGAGTGGAGGTCGTCATGCAGGGCAACCACATCGCTGATCCTGGCCCGGTCCCAGCGATCACCCCTAGGGCTGATGCGCGACGAGCTCGCGTCGATCTTGGCCCAGATCGGGGCACCGTCCTCATGGCGAAGCAGCAGGTTGCGGGCTTTGAGGTCGGGATCGCGCAACCCGCTGCCATGCAGTTTTCCGACAAAGGCCCCGAGTGCCGCAAGATCCGCGTCCCTTACGGCCCCGTCCGCGAGCAGTCGGGCGAGGTCCGAACCTCCGAAATCCTCGAGCACGAGCTGCGACTCGAGTAGGAAGCCGAGCCAGCGCCGTTCGCGGAGGTCGACGGCGAGAGCCGGCTGTATCCCGGCTCCAGCCAGGTGCTCGAGCGCGCGGAACTCCCGTTGCGCACGCGAGAGGGCGAGGAAGGTGTTCCGGAAAGCGCCGCGGACCGGCCCCCAGGGAAGCGGATAGCGGTAGGTCTTGAGCCAGCGGCGGCGTGCCCCGGTCTCGCGGGCCAGCCAGGAGGTCCGCGAGCCGCTGATGCGTTCGAGCGGACCCAGGCCACTCCCAGCGGCCCCCATCGGGCCGGGTTCCGTCCTTGGGTTGGGGATTGATAAAATCTTGTCAGGCACTAGTTTGTACCCATCTCTTGCTCGCTGTGGATGCTCGTAAAGGTCCGCCGCGGGCGCCTGCCGGACGCCCCATCGCCCCATCGCCCGATCGCTCCATGGCCCGACTCTCACCCGGGGTGTTCTTTCTACGCTTCCGTGCTTCATGACCGCCCGACTTCGGGAGTAGGTAGCCATGCCGACGATCACGAAGACCATCACCAAGAAAGACCTCGTCAACTACATTACCGACGCCCTCACGAAGAAGCAGGCGGACACTCACCATGCTTTGTCGGAAGAGGATCACAGCCAGCGGGTCAAGGTGACCAAGGTGCTCGTCAAGGATGTGATCCAGTCCTTCCTCGACAAGATCACTGTTGAGCTAGCCAAGGGCAATCGCTTGGAGTTTCGCGAGTTCGGTGTCTTTGAAGTCAAGCAGCGCGCTGCGCGTCGTGCGCAGAATCCGCGCACACTCGAGAAGGTCCAGGTTCCCGCAAAGCGTGTCGTCAAGTTCAAGGTCGGTCGCAAGATGCGCGAGATGGTCGAAGAGGACGAAGGCCCACACGGTCAGCGCACGGCCGGTCACGGGGCTGCCGAAATGTCGGCCGGGGGATGAAGCGACGTCCGGCTCATCGCGCCGGCACCTTCTATCCATCCAGCGCCGGCGAGATCGCGGCGCAGCTCGCTTCCTTCGCAAGCCAACCGCTCTGCGGTGATCGGTGCTTCGGTGCCTTGGTTCCACACGCGGGTTGGGGCTACTCGGGCCGTCTTGCACATGCGGCGTTCGCTCGCCTGGCGAGCGCGCGACCTGAGCGCGTAGTCCTCCTCGGTGCCGTGCACGTTCCCGGCGTGGTCCGACCGGCGATCGGTGAATGGGACCAGTGGGAAGTGCCCACGGGGCTGCTGACGATCGATCGCGAGTTCGAGCAATCACTTCTGGACGCCGGCGCCGTCGAGCGCAACCGGCATGCGCACGTGGGCGAGCACAGCATCGAAGTGCAGCTGCCGATCGTGGTGTCGTTGCTCGGCGATGTCCCTGTGGTGCCGATCGCGGTGCCGTCCCGGAGCAGCGCGATCGAGGTCGGCGAGATCCTCGCCTCTCTTGCTGGCGCCACGACAGTCGTGGTGGCGTCGAGTGACCTCACGCACTACGGCGAGGCGAATTACGGCTTCGCCCCGGCCGGCGTCGGCGCCGCTGCGGTGGAATGGGCGCGGCGCAATGACGAACGCTTTCTCGACTGCGTGCGGGCCTTGGACGCCAGCGGTGCTCTAAAGGATGCACGCGAGCACCGCAGTGCTTGCGGCGCTGGCGCGGTGGCTGCGGCGATCACGTTCGCAGCAAGGCGCGGCGCGCGGCGCGCTGAAGTGCTGGAGCACACGACGTCATTGGCGGTGGAGGGGGCCAGTAGGCGTGGCAGTTTCGTCGGCTACGCAGCAGCGGTGTTCACCTGAACTGCTCTCGAAAAACGAGCGCCTTGCTGCAGTGAGGCAGCAAGGCGTTCTCCGTCTCAGTGTCCAGCCCGTGAGGGTTAAAGCGAAGCGCTCCCCGGGCAATACCCGGGGAGCGCTTCCCGAAAGACTAACTCCGGTCTCTTCTCTTCTCTTCTCTCTGATTACCGGTCCCTTGCGAGGCCCGGTGTTCCTCGAAGAGCTGCCGTCTGGTCAGGCCCACAGCGGCAACCTTGATCGAGTAGAACCATGTTCTCTCGAAATGCGGCGGGAGTTGTATCCGGTCTATGTCAGAAGGTGGTCCGACGAATCGACGGGTCGTGGGTTGCCAAAGTCGCGGCTCTGAGCAGACTTGGCTCCGTGACAGCCAACGCAGAGCGCATTCTGCTCGTTGAGGATGACGCCGAGATCCGGCGTGAGTTGATGGATGCCCTACGCGGCAGTGGTTTTTCCGTCCTGCCCGCGGCCACCTATCGCGAGGCCGAGGCTGCTTTCGACGAGAGCTTCTCGCTGGTAGTGCTCGATCTGTGGCTGCCCGACCGGGATGGGCTCGACCTCTGCAGACAGCTACGTTACGACGGCAGCCCTGTGCCTGTCGTCATCATCACTGCCCGCGACGAGCCGGACGAGATCGTGCGTGGCCTGGATGTGGGCGCCGATGACTATGTGACCAAGCCGTTCCGCGTCCCTGAGTTGTTGGCGCGGATTCGTAGCGTGTTGCGGCGAGCTTCGCCACCGGCGACACGCAACGCGATGTCGGTCGGAACGCTGATGCTCAACACGCTCACGCGTCGCGCGACCCTCGGTGGCGAATCGCTGAGTCTCAAGCCGCGCGAGTTCGACCTGTTGGCCTTCTTCATGCGCTACCCGGGTCGCGTGTGGACGCGGAGTCAGCTGCTGGCGCGCGTTTGGGGCCCCCAGTTCGAAGGGGACGATCGCACAGTCGATTTGCACGTGGCGCGGCTGCGGGCGGTTGTCGAGAAGAATCCGCGTGACCCAGAGTGGATCGAAACCGTATGGCGCGTCGGCTACAGATTTCGCGACAACGCGCCGTAGGGCAGCGCCCGGCCCTGCTGCTCGGACTGAACGCGCGCCTTGCGGTGTGCGTTGTGGTCCTCTTCACCGTCGCAAGTCTCGTCGCCTATCGACTGACGAACCTGGGAAGCGAGCACGCGCGCGCGCGTTGGTCGGTAGCGTCGGCCTGGGCCGACCGTCTCATGTATGGTGCTGAGTTGACGCCGTACGGTTGGGTCCCGGAGGAGCGCGCGGCTCGGGCCGTGGATGAGGACCTCTCGTCCGTACAAGCAGCGTTCGTGCTCCTCGATGCCGCTGACCGGGTGGTCCGTGCGAGCGAATGTCTGTTGATGCGCACTGCATCAGTCGTGCGCACTGGAGTTGGCGACCGGATCAACATCCCACCGCTCGGCGAGGTCGTCGTGACACGACTCCCGGTGCGCGTCTTCGGCGAGCGGCAGGGCACCTTTCTCCTGCTTAGCAAGGGATCGGGTGCGGCAGTCCCGGTGCCCAAGCCGTGGAGCCGCAGCTACGAGCCACCGGCAGAGCAAGTCATCGCGGTCGCCCCGGACTGGTCCTTCATCCTGGTCGGCGTGCTGTTGATGGGGCTTGGCGCCTACCTGGCTGTGTACGTGTTCGCCACCGCTCGGCTCAATCGCATGACGAGTGTTGCCCTCGGGTCGAACCCGGGAGCGCAAGCGCCGCGGCGTTTCTCCGCCACGGGCGGCGATGAGATCGGCAACCTGGCCGATGCGCTGAACGCAATGCAACGACGCACGCTCCGACGCGTCGCCACGATGACCGAACGAGAAAGCAATCGCCGTGACTGGCTCTCCGAGCTGTCGCATGACTTGAGAACGCCGCTCTCTGCGCTGCAGCTGCGCCTGGACAACGCGCGCGGTGCACAGCCGGACCGGTTGGCCGAGACCGTGGCGACGGCGGCGGATGACTGCCAGCGAATCCAGACCCTCGCCAAGGGCTTCATGGACCTCGCCGGGCTCGAAGTGACCGAGGACTTTGCGTTCGAGCCGGTGATGCCGGAGGAGCTCGTTGGACAGGCCGTGCGCGGCCTTTCGCCGATCGCGGAAGCGGCTGGCGTCCGGCTCACCACTCGACTGACGCCGCAGCCGACGATCTGGGTGGATGGCCATCGCATGCTCCGGGCGCTCGAGAACATCCTGCGCAATGCGATCCGTCATGCCAGTGCCAAGGTCGTCATTGGTGTGGAGCGAGCCGGCACCCAGATGAGGTTCTTCGTGCGCGACGACGGCGAGGGGTTTTCGGAGCTGAGTATGGGTGAGCCGGTCGACTACTCCGGCTGGCTCGGCCGTCGGCAGACCGGCGGCCTTGGTCTGCGTGTCGCAGATCGGGTAGCCCGCGCACACGGTGGTCGACTCGTGATCTGTAATGGGACCACCGGCACCCTGGTCATCTGCATCGTCCACACCTTGACCGAGGCGCCCGACGACTGGGACGAGGCGCCATCAGAGTCCCACCAGGGGTAGATGTGACACCCTGCTCGCTCTCCTCGGCCTGTCCAGGAGCACCTCGTGCCCGACCACGCCCGAGAAACAGGGGAAGGCAGAGCAAGGCTCGTGCTCGGCCTACGCCTTGAGTGCCTCGTCGAGGTCGGCGATCAGGTCGTCGACGTCCTCGACGCCGACGCTGAGGCGGACCAGGCCGTCGGCCAGGCCGGCCTTCTGGCGTTCCTCACGCGGGATGCTGGCATGTGTCATCGACGCTGGGTGGTCGACGAGGCTCTCGACGCCGCCGAGGCTCTCGGCCAGCGAGAAGAGCTGGGTGCGGGATGCGAACTGCCGGCCTGCTTCGAGGCCGCCGACCAGTTCGAGCGACACCATGCCGCCGGCGCGCCGCATTTGTCGGGACGCGAGTTCGTGTTGCGGATGCGACGGGAGGCCGGGGTAAATCACGCGTTCGACGCGCTCGTGTTCCTCGAGCCAGCGCGCGATGTGCTCGGCGTTGTCGCAGTGACGATCCATGCGCAGATGCAGCGTCTTGGTGCTGCGTAGCATCAAGAAGCAGTCAATCGCGCTCGCCGTGGCGCCGACCGAGTTTTGGAAGTGGTGCAGTTTGGCATCGAGAGCTTCGTCGTTGTGGCACAGGCAACCGCCGACGACGTCCGAGTGTCCGCCGAGGTACTTGGTGGCCGAGTGGGTGACGATGTCAGCGCCGAGGTCGAGCGGATTCTGCAGGTAGGGCGTGGCGAACGTGTTATCGACGACAACGAGGACGTTTCCTGATGCGTGTACCATCTCGCTGATCGCAGCGAGGTCAGTCACGCGCAGCAGTGGATTCGACGGCGTCTCGAGGAAGACCATCCGTGTTTCGCCGCGCAGCGCTTCCCGCACGTTGTCGGGGTTCGTGCTGTCGACGAAGGTGAAGTCGATCCCGAGCTTTTGGTAGAGCGTCGTGAACAACCGGTAGGTGCCGCCGTACAGGTCATTGCCCGCAACAACGTGATTGCCTGCGGCGAGCAGGTTGCAGACGCAGTCGATCGAGGCCATCCCCGAGGCGAAGTAGCGCCCGAAGCGTGCGTTCTCGAGGCTGGCGAGGTTGGCTTCGAGCGCTTGCCGCGTCGGATTGACCGTCCGTGAGTAGTCGAAGCCCTTGGTCTTGGCCGGCTCCTCCTGGACGTAGGTGCTGGTCAAGTAGATGGGGGTCATGATCGCACCCGTCGTAGGGTCGGGGCGCTGACCTGCGTGGATCGCGCGTGTTGCGAAACCTGCGGACTTTCCGAGCGACATCTGGTCTCTCTGTTCTTGGATCGAGGGTCTCTGTGGTCGAGCCGGAAGGGTACAACCAGCCTCTTCCCAGGGAACACGAGAACGAGGCTTGCAGAAAGACCCGTATGCGCTGATCGCCCTCGAGTTCGACCGCGTGCGCGAACTCCTGGCACGGTTCTGCACTTCGCCGCTGGCGCGGGCTGCGATTGGGCGGTTGTCGCCCTTCGTCGATCCGCAGCAGAATCGCCGTGCGCTCACTCAGGTCACCGAGATGGTGGCCTGGCTCGAGGGTGGTGGACGGCTACCGCTGGCGCCGCTCTCGGACTCGCGCACCTGGCTCGACACATTCGTCCACGGCACGCATCGACCGACCGGTCCCGAGCTGGCCGACCTGAGTCGGGCCCTCCGCATGTCTGGTCGCCTGCAACGCACCCTCAGTGGTCTGGCTGACCTTCCCGAGTTGAGCGCGCTCGCGGAGCGCCTGCCGGAGGTCGGCGATTTGCACGAGTGCGTCGAAACGACGATCGACGACAAGGGCGATGTGCTTAGCTCGGCCTCGGTGGTGCTGGGGCGGGTTCGGGGCGACGTCAAGAAGGCCCAGAACGACATCCACGTCCAGCTCGACCGTCTGCTGCGGACCTCCAGCGTGCAGAAGGCGCTGCAGTCGCCCCAGGTCGTCTGGCGCAACGATCGCCCGGTCCTGCAGGTCAAGCCCGAGGCGCGGCGCCAGATCGGCGGCATCGTTCACGACCGCAGCCAGACCGGGCAAACCGTGTTCGTCGAGCCGGCGTCGGTCGTCGAGCTGGCCAACCGTCTTGGTGAGCTTCGCGCCGAGGAGAGGATGGAGGTGCAGCGTGTCATCGCCGAGCTCTTGCGCGTGTTGCGCGAGCGGGCCGATGACCTCAAACGCACCCTCGATGGCCTGGCGTGGATCGACTTCACGAACGCGCGCGCTCGCTTGGTGCGGGAGCTGGGCTTCACCGTCCCCGCGGTCGCCCCGACGGGTGCGTTTCGGCTCGTCGGCGCCCGCCACCCCTTGCTGCTGATCGACCTTTGGCTGGGCAATCAGAGTCGCGCCGAGGCCGAGGCCAGCGTCATGCCGCTCGACATTGACCTGGGTGAGCCCTACGCGATGCTCGTGGTCACGGGTCCGAACACCGGCGGCAAGACGGTCGCGCTCAAGACGGTCGGCCTCCTGGCCGTGATGGCACAGGCCGGGATCCCGGTTCCCGCGAGCGAAGCGGCGCTGCCCTTCGTCGACGGCGTGTTTGCCGACATTGGCGATGAGCAAGCGATCGAGCAGAGCCTGTCGACCTTTTCGTCGCACATGACACGCGTCGGACGTGCCCTCGACCACGCGACCGCGCAGAGCCTGGTGCTGCTCGACGAGCTGGGCGCCGGCACGGACCCGGAGGAGGGTGGTGCGCTCGGCTACGCGATCCTCGAGGCCTTGCTTGCCAGGGAAGTGCCGACCGTTGCAACGACGCACCTGTCGCGACTCAAGGACTTCGCTTACGAGAACGCCCGCGCCGAGGTCGGTTCGATGGCCTTCGACCCGGATGCGTTGCAGCCGCTGTTCCGCCTCGAGGTAGGCATCCCCGGCGACAGCCAGGCGCTGCATGTGGCGGGCGCGGTCGGCATTGCGGCCCAAGTCATCGACCGGGCGCGCGCGATCATTGGCGACCGCGACTCGCGCCTGGAGGAGATGATTGCCGGTGTCCAGCGCGCCCGGCGTGCTGCCGAAGAGCAGCGCCGCGAAGCCGCCGAGTCACGCCGCCGTGCCGCCAGCGACGTCGTTGCCCTCGAGAAGAAGGCCGAGGAGGTCGACCGCCGCGAAACCTGGATGCAGGAGGAAGCGGAACACTTCGTCGACGAAGAACTCCGCGCCGCGCGCGAGCTCCTGATTGAGCCACTCAAGCACTTCCTCAACGCACCGCGCCCGTACGACGAGAAAGCGCGCGGCATGCTGTCCCTACTGGAAGCGCTCCTCTCTGGGTCCTCGCTCGGTCGTCGCCGCGACAAGTACATCGAAGCTGTCAAGAAGGGCCACATGGTGTACGTGCCTCGCTTCCAGCGCCGCTGCAAGGTCCTCCGCGTCGACCGCAAGCGCCGCATGCTCAAGGCCGAAGTCGGAAGCCTCGAAATGGAAGTCTCCTTCGACGACGTCAGCTGGCTGCAACCGCTGGGGTGAGGACAGAGCGACCGTCGTGCCCGGTGCCTTACCCGCCCCGTTGACACTCGGCTTCCCTCCCTCGATCCTCTTCGACTTGTCCCAGCCTTCGTACCGCGTGCTGATTGTGGACAACGACGATGACGTCGTTGATCTGCTGGGCGGCTTCTTGGCCCGGCGTGGATTTGAGGTGGTTCGTGCGGAGGATGGCCGCCGTGGCTTGGCGCTGCTGGCGAGCGAGCAGGATGCCGGGCGCGATGTCGAGGTGGTCCTGTTGGACCTGAGGATGCCAGGGCTGGGGGGCATGGAGGTGCTTGCGCGGCTCGAGCAGTTGACGGGTTCGCCGCGGGTGATCGTGTTGTCTGGCTTCGTCGACGAGGATGATCGGGCGCGACTTGTGGCTTCTCCGTTGGTGCATGCGGTCATGAAGAAGCCCTTCGACCTGTTCGAACTGGTCGCCGCCGTCGAGGCTGCCGCCGCGGCCAAGCGCGGTGCCGTAGCGCGGCAGGCGTAGCACATGTCGCTGCGCTTCCTGACCGCGGGCGAGTCGCATGGCAAAGGGTGCCTCGCCTTCGTGGAGGGTCTGCCGAAGGGGCTCACGATCGAAAAGGACTGGATCGATCGCCAACTGCGTCGACGTCAGTCCGGCTACGGCCGCAGTGGGCGGCAGAATATCGAGCAGGACCAGGTCGAAGTCCTGTCGGGCGTGCGCGGTGGTCGGACGATCGAAGCCCCGCTCTGTCTCTGGGTCGGGAACCGTGACGACAGCATCGAGCGGATGCCGGAGCTGACGCGACCGCGGCCGGGGCATGCGGACTTTTCGGGTTGCTTGCGTCACGGCGACCACGACGTGCGGGCCAATCTCGAGCGTGCTTCGGCGCGCGAGACAGCATCGAGGGTCGCAGCCGGTGCCGTGTGCCAGCTGCTGCTGCGCGCGCTCGGCTGCGAGGTGCTGGGTCACGTCGTGCGCATCGGCGACGTGGCGAGTGGGCTTGCGGCCGGTGCCGCGCTGCACCGGGTGGACCTGGCGGTGGTGCGGGATCATGTGGAGGCGAGCGAGGTCGGCGTTCTGGATGCGGCCTTGGTGGCGCCGATGAAGGCGGCGATCGACCAGGCCAAGGCGGATCGTGACACCCTCGGCGGCGTCGTGGAGGTCGTTTCGACCGGAGTGCCGCCCGGTCTCGGCACCTTTGCTCAGTGGGATCGACGCCTCGATGGGAGGCTGGCCCAGGCGTTGATGTCGATCCAGGCCTTCAAGGCGGTCGAGATCGGCGCCGGCGTCGCCGTGGGTCGGCTGCGTGGCAGCCAGGTCCATGACGCGATCTTGCCTGACGGCGCCGCCGGCGTGCAGCGGCCCACGAACCGGGCTGGTGGCCTCGAGGGGGGCGTCAGCAACGGTGAGCCGCTCGTCCTGCGGGCGACCAAGAAGCCGATCGCGACGCTGCGGCGGCCGCTCGACTCGGTCGATCTGGCCAGCGGAGAGGCCGCGGCCGCCGCCTTCGAGCGTTCCGATGTCTGTGCCGTACCTGCGGCCTCGGTCATCGCCGAGGCGATGGTCGCCATCGTTCTCGCGGAGGCGTCGCTCGACTTGTTCGGCGGCGCGTCCCTCGATGACTTCGTCGCCCGCGGGCAGGCGCACGCGGCTCGCGCTGCCGCGATCCGCGGTGGGTCGGAAAGCCCTTGATCTGTCGCAGGGCGTGACTACCCTGTTTCGTCCTTTAGGGTCGGCGTTCCCGGGCTAGCGTAGCTCAACTGGCAGAGCTCCTGTCTTGTAAACAGGGGGTTATGGGTTCGAGTCCCATCGCTAGCTCCAGGCAGTCACGCGCGTTGGCCCCGGGGGCTCGATCTGAGGGCAGATACCCAAGCGGTCAACGGGGTCAGACTGTAAATCTGATGGCACAGCCTTCACAGGTTCGAATCCTGTTCTGCCCACCACGGGTCGTTTTCGGAAGTGCTTGTTCGAAAGCGTAGTTCTGCGTTCGTTCTTTTGACTCTGAATCAAGTTTGACGACTCGGCCCGCTTGAGCTGCGGGTGTAGCTCAATGGTAGAGCCCCAGCCTTCCAAGCTGGTGGTGAGGGTTCGATTCCCTCTACCCGCTCCAGCCTTTCGGGAGCAAGGAGTCGTCGAGCCTGGTGCACGGTCATCAGACCACAGTCGCTGCTGTAGCTCAGTGGTAGAGCACCTCCTTGGTAAGGAGGAGGTCCTGGGTTCAAGTCCCAGCAGCAGCTCCAACAAGATAGGTCTCCGCCTCTTGGCGGGTGGCCACAGGAGACCGGACATGGCGAAGGAAGTCTTTCAGCGCACGAAGCCCCACGTGAATGTGGGCACCATCGGACACGTTGCCCATGGCAAGACCACTCTGACGGCCGCGATCTCGCGGACGCTTGGGCAAGAAGGTCTGGCCGTAGCGAAGGCGTATGCCGACATCGCCAAGGGCGGAACCGTTCGCGACGAAAGCCGTGTAGTGACCATCTCCTCTGCGCATGTCGAGTACGAGTCGGACAACCGGCACTACGCGCACGTCGATTGCCCTGGTCACGCTGACTACGTCAAGAACATGATCACGGGCGCGGCGCAGATGGACGGGGCGATCCTCGTCGTCGCGGCCGACGACGGTCCGATGCCCCAGACCAAGGAGCACGTGCTCCTGGCCCGGCAGGTCAACGTCCCCGCGATCGTCGTCTTCCTCAACAAGTGTGACGAGGTCGATGACGAGGAACTGCTCGACCTGGTCGAGCTGGAGGTCCGCGAGCTGCTGGGCAAATACGATTTCCCCGGCGACGATACGCCGGTGATCCGTGGCTCGGCGTTCCAGGCGTTGCACACTGAGAATCCGGCCCGCGACAACCCGGACTGCAAGTGCGTGTTCGACCTCCTGGAGAGCTTGGACAGCTACATCCCCGAGCCGACCCGCGCGGTCGACAAGACCTTCCTGCTGCCGATCGAGGACGTGTTCTCGATCGAAGGCCGTGGCACTGTGGGTACCGGTCGTATCGAGCAGGGCGTCGTCTCCATCGGCGACAAGGTCGAGATCGTCGGCATCCGCGACACCACGACGACCACGGTCACGGGTGTCGAGATGTTCCAGAAGACGCTCAACGACGGCCAGGCTGGCGACAACGTTGGCCTCTTACTGCGTGGCGTCAAGAAGACGGACCTGCTGCGTGGCCAGGTTGTTTGCAAGCCCGGCAGCATCACCCCTCACACGAAGTTCGAGGCCGAGGTCTACGCGCTGACCAAGGAAGAGGGAGGCCGTCACACGCCGTTCTTCAATGGCTATCGGCCGCAGTTCTATTTCCGGACGACGGACGTGACCGGCAGCCTGGACCTCAAGGACGCCGAGATGTGCATGCCTGGCGACCACGTGACCGTGGAGGTCGAGTTGCATACGCCGATCGCTATGACTGAGCAGCTCAAGTTTGCTATTCGTGAAGGCGGGCGCACGGTTGGCGCCGGCCAGGTGGTCAAGATCGTCGAATGACCGACTTGATCCGCAGAGCAGAGTTCAAGAACAGGGTTTCGACCTGGCTCGCCGGGTCCGACCCGAGACCCTTGGTCTAGGGCAGTGGCGCAACTGGTAGCGCAATTGATTCCAAATCAATCGGTTCGGGGTTCGAATCCTCGCTGCCCTGCCAGTCTTGGACGGCCCTTTCGACAACTCGTCAGTTCGCACACTCCAGATGGTCGGGGGCACAGACAGCCATGAGATACAAACCTGATCAGGGGCGCCTCGCTCGCATGGCGGTGTTCTGGCTGGTTTTCCTCCTGGTCTTCTACGGGTGTATGGCCCTTCGCTACCAGCTGGACGCGTGGACCCCCGATGGGATGCGGGCCAAGCTGTTTGCGTTGCCGGTCGTCGGTGACGTGTCGTGGAACGTCGCGGTGAGCTTGCTCGTGATTCCGGGTCTGACGGCCGGGTTGCTGATCCGCTACCTGAACAAGGCCAAGATCGCTGACTTCTTGATCGAGACCGAAGGCGAGCTGCGCAAGGTTGCCTGGCCCAGCTTCGACGAGACGCGGCGTGCGTCGATCATCGTGATCATCTGCGTCATCATCTTGATGACTTATCTGGCCGGGTCGGACTTCCTGCTCGGCAGGCTGTTCAACCGCATCTGGGCCTTTGGGGCCTGACCCTCATGGCCCTCAACTGGTACATCATTCGAGTCCAGGTCGGACGCGAGGAGCGCATCCGGCAGAACCTGCTGCGCCGAGTCAAGCAGGAAGGCCTCGAGGACCGCGTGCCCGAAGTGCTGCTGCCGGTCGAGACCGTTTCAGACATCAAGGCTGGCAAGCGTCGCGTCACCAAGCGAAAGCTGTATCCCGGCTACCTGATGGTGCAGATGGACCTCGACGACTCCGTCTGGTTCATGCTCAAGGACACTCCCGGGTTCGGTGACTTCGTCGGTGGCGGCGGCCAGCCCGTGCCGATGTCCCCAGACGAGATCGATCGCATCCTTGATCAGATGCAGGAGTCCAAGGAGAAGCCTCGCCTGTCGATCACCTTCAAGAAGGGTGATCGAGTCAAGGTGAAGCAGGGGCACTTCGAGAACTTCGACGGCACCGTCGAGGACGTGAACCTGGACAAGGGAATCGTGAAGGTGATCGTCACGATTTTCGGTCGGGCGACGCCGGTCGAGTTGGAATACTGGGAAATCGAGCAGGTCTAGCCCTGCTCAACGCGTCGCTCAGCGATGCGCCCCGAGGCCGTCGGCCTCGGTGACGAGCCGTTCGAGGATCACCCACAGGCGGGTGCGACGATCAGGGAGTCCGTGCCGTCAGAGCGTGAACTGAAGCGCGTTGCTCAGCGGCGTCGTCTTGGTTCCGAGTATCAATGTCTGCCACGAGATCACCAGGCCGGTCAGGCCTGTCGGAAGCGGCAACGTCAGTCGTGCCTCCCCGGCGGCTGAGGTCATAAGCGCGACCGTGAGCACGATTCCGTTCGCCGGATTGACCCACAGGGAACACCCGAAGATCGGAATCGGCGTCGTCAGTGTCTTGCCGGGAACCAAGACGAAGATCGCCGGCCTGCTCGCTTCCGCTTCGACCAGGTCCATGACGCACTGCCCGGGCGACGACGCGAGCGTGGCAGTGACGAGGCGTGCCGGGTAAGGACCAGGGCACGGTTGACCAACGTTGATGAGGCGGTGGTTCGCAAGCGTGGTCAGGCGCTGGTAGTACTGTGCCACATCCTTGCCCACGATCGAGTACGTCTTGGGCAGGCTTGTTGGAGTCACACCGCGGTACCAGCTGCCGAACGACACGGGCGTGTTGCCCGTGACGATGTTGAAGTAGTACGTAGCCGGTTGCGTCCACATACAGCCGAGTATGTAGTGATTGCCGGCGACCAGTGTCGTCGGTTTTATCCCGGAGGAATACCATCCGGCACCTGTGCCGGTCGCCTGGACGGTGTGCGTCCATTCCAGCGTGTACGTGCCCTGCTGCTTGTGGTGCCGATACCGGAAGAAGGTCAATGTGTTGACTCCGGTGAACTTCAGGTACCACTCTTGCTTCAACATCGTGACCGTCTTGTCGACCTTGAATAGGTTGCCCTTCCATGNGGCGGCCGGTCCTGCCGCTCTGTTCAGGCCACCCACGGTGTCGTTTTGGGCGGAGAGCGAGGCGGCAAGNAGCAGGACGGGAAGGTATTTGAGGGCTGGTCTGANNGACATGNTGCGTTNCCTTGGNCGGTGAGTGGACAGCTCCGGGCGTCGAGACGTTCANCACTATAACGGACCCAGGCTGGCCCTGCGGTCTTGACTGGCCGCGAGCGGCTGCCCAAACTACTCGGCCCCTTTTTCCTGCGGGAGGGCTGCCAGGTCATCGATCCGGCGACCCGCCTGGACCGCGGAGGACGCAATGGCTGCCCGAAAAAAAGAAGCCCAACACGTCGTCAAACTCCAGTGTGCCGGTGGCCAGGCCACTCCGGCGCCCCCCGTCGGTACCGCGCTCGGTCCGCACGGGATCAACATTGGCGAGTTCGTGCGACAGTTCAACGACGCCACCAAGGACAAGGTGGGCCTCGTGATTCCGGTCGTGATCTCGATCTACAAGGACCGGACCTTCTCGTTCGTCATGAAGTCGCCGCCCGCCTCGGTCCTGCTCAAGAAGGCCGCGGGCCTCGAGAAGGCTGCCAACCTGCCCGGTAGCGAGGTTGTGGGGACGGTCACTCGCGCGCAGCTCGAGGAGATCGTCAAGATCAAGGAAGCCGACCTGAACGCGTCGGACATCGATGCCGCGTGCGAGATCATCGCTGGCACCGCACGTTCGATGGGACTCAAGGTGGAGGGCTGATCGTGGCGGAGAACGAGCAGAAACCCGAAGGGCCGAAACCCGAAGGGCAGAAACCCGAAGGGCAGAGTCTCGAAGGGCAGAGTCCGGCGGCCGAAGAAGCCAACACGCCAGCTGTCGCGGCGGCGGTTGCCAAGCCCGAGGAAGAGGGAAAAGGCAAGCGCTGGCACAAGGGCCGCTATCGAGACAGCCGCCGCCACCAGAAGGCGGGCGAACTCGTCGACCAGGCCAAGCACTACGACATCGCTGAGGCCTTCGAGCTCTTGAAGTCCCTGCCTGCAGCGAAGTTCGATGAGACCGTCGAATGCGCGGTGCGACTCGGCATCGATCCGAAGAAGACCGACCAGCTCGTTCGCGGTGCGATCAGTCTGCCGCACGGGATTGGTAAGGAAATGCGCGTCATCTGCTTCGCCGAGGGCGACAAGGCCAAGGAGGCTGAAGAGGCCGGCGCCGCCGAGGTCGGGTCCGCTGACCTGGCCAAGAAGGTCGCGGACGGCTGGCTCGACTTTGACGTCGCGATCGCCTCGCCGGACATGATGAAGCACGTGGGTAAGCTAGGCCGGGTACTCGGCCCACAGGGCAAGATGCCCTCGCCCAAGGCCGGCACCGTGACGCCCGACGTCGCGACCGCCGTGCGTGAGTTCAAGGCCGGCAAGGTCGAGTTCCGTACTGACGCTGGTGCCAACGTGCACGCGCCGATTGGCAAGCGCAGCTTCTCGGTCGAGCAGCTGGCCGACAACGCCACGGCGTTCGTCGAGCACCTGCGCGGGCTGCGCCCAGCCCAGGCAAAGGGTGCGTTCGTCACCAAGGTCGTCGTCGCCGCGACGATGAGCCCCGGAATACGCATCTCCGTGATCGATGGAGGGGCCCATGCCTAACATCGTCAATCGTCTCAGCGTCCAGGAGTTCGACCGCGCCATCGAGGGCATGGGCTCCTGCATCGTCGTGACCTTCGACAAGATGACCGTGTTGCAGGCTAGCCAGCTGCGCCAGCAGATGCGCGCCGCCGACGTGCGGCTGAAGGTGGTCAAGAACCGGCTCGTGACCCAGGCCCTGACGGCGCGCGGCTTTGAGATTCCCCAGCTGACCGGCAAGTGCGGCGTCGTCTTCGCCAGCGAGGAGAACGCGATCACCGCGGCCAAGCTCGTGCGCGAGTTCGCGACTCAGAACAAGGACATGTCGATCGCGGTGCTCGCGGGCATCGTCGAGGGCGAAGTTATCTCCGGTGTCGATGCGGTCGCGATCGCCGACATGCCGGACAAGAACACGGTTCGGTCGCAGCTCGCTGGCGTGATCTCCGGCCCGGCGCGTGCGTTGGCCACGGTCATCAGCGCGGTGCCCACCGGACTGGCGCGTTGCTTGCAGCAGCGGGCCGACGGCGAGGGTGGCGGGACGCCGGTAGATGCGCCAGCGGAGTCCGCCAAAGCCCCGGCAGATGCGCCAGCGCCCGAAGCAGATGCTCCAAAAGCGGATGCACCCGAAGCGGATGCACCCGAAGCAGACGCGTCCGAAGCAGATGCTCCCGAAGACAAGGCGTCCGAGTGACCGCCCCAGGGGCGCAACAGAAACACATAGAACACTTTGAGGTGTGAAAATGAGCGAGAGCGGAGAGAGCACGGTCACCCTGGAGCCTGAGCTCGAGAAGATCTTCACCAAGCTGGACGGTTTGACGCTCGGAAGTGCGGCCAAGCTGGTCAAGGCGCTCGAAGAACGCTGGGACGTGTCTGCTGCGGCTCCGGCCGCCGCGATGATGGCGCCCGCCGCTGCCGCCGAGGCAGAGGAAGAGCAGACGGAGTTCGACGTCGTCCTGAAGTCGTCTGGAGCCCAGAAGATCCAGGTGATCAAGGCCGTGCGCGAGATCACGTCGCTTGGCCTCAAGGAGGCAAAGGCCCTCGTGGACGGCTGCCCGCAGCCGGTCAAGGAAGGCGCCTCCAAGGACGAAGCCGACGCGATCAAGGCCAAGCTCGAAGCGGCCGGTGCTGACGTCGAGCTGAAGTAAGTCGCTGTTCCATAGCGACTTGCGTGTCCATGCTTGGATGCCGGTGCCCTTGAGGAGTGCAATCGGCGTGCCACATCGCAGAGATTCCATGTACCGAGGGTGGAATCCTGTTCGGCCGTGCCTAGAATCCTTGCGCTTCCGTACGAGACAGCTCTTTCTCCGAGGAGTGCTTCCTCCCTGCCTGGAGGCTCCGGATTTCTCCCGGAGGGCCGCGCTCCCGACCGGGCTGCTATCGACTCGAGGCGGGTGTTCCCGAGTGCGGCGGCCCTCGGTGGGCGCCCGTCGTTCGTGCTTGGTGGCCAGGGGGGAGGAACTGCATTCAAGCGCGGTCGTCCGTTCCAAGCCCACCCAACTTTTCCGCAGCTGAAGCCGTGATGCGCCTCGGTTAGATCCGCCGAGGCCCCGAGAAGGACATCGCATGGAAACCGTCAGGTACGGCCAATACAAAAAGGCTCTCGTCGAGATCCCTAACCTCGTAGCTCTCCAGACCGACTCCTACCACGGCTTCCTGCAGTTGGAAGTGCCCCCGAACAAGAGGGAGAACGTCGGGCTCGAGGCGCTGCTGCGCGAGATCTTCCCGATCGAGTCCTACGACGGGTCGATGAAGCTCGAGTACGTCGATTTCGAGCTGGCACAGCCGCGCTACGACATGGACGAGTGCCGCAAGCTACGCTTGACCTTTGGCTTCCCGTTCAAGATCCGCGTCCGCTTGGTGGGGCCCACGACCGTCGAGGAAGATGTCTACCTCGGCGAGATTCCGGTGATGGTCGGTGGCGGCGAGTTCATCGTCAACGGCTCGGAGCGCGTCATCGTCAGCCAGTTGCACCGCTCACCCGGCGTCGACTTCTCGGTCGAGACGATCACCGGTGACCGCAAGCTGCACAGCTGCTGGATCATCCCCGAGCGCGGCAGTTGGATCGAAGTCAGCGTCGGCAAGAAGGACACGGTTCAGGTCCGCATCGACCAGTCCGGCAAGTTCTCGGCGATGACCCTGCTGCGGGCGATGGACCAGAAGTTCTCGACCGACGCGGACATCCTGCGCGAGTTCTACGGCAAGTCCGTCGAGGTCGTGAAGCGGCGCAAGAGCGAGTCCGCTGTCCGTTTCGCCGGTCGCCTCGAAGGCTGCTACGCGGTCGGTGACATCGTCAACCTCACGACTGGCGACGTGCTCGTACACTCGGGCGACCTCGTGACCGAAGAGGCTGCGCAGCACATTGCCGAAGAAGAAATCGCGCAGGTAGAGGTCATTCGCAGCCCGGACGACTTCCTGATCATGTCGTCGCTCCGCGAGGACATGACAACCTCGCACGAAGAGGCGCTGCTCAAGATCTACCAGCGGCTGCGCCCCGGCAACCCGCCGAACCCCGAGAAGGCGCGCGACCTGTTCAACGAGAAGTTCTTCGACTCGAACCGCTACCGCCTCGGTCGCGTCGGCCGCTTCCGCCTGAACCGGAAGTTCGGCCAGAACATCGACGAGCTGCAGATGACGCTACAGCCCGACGACTTTGTCAACGCGGTGCACTACTTGCTCGGTCTGCGTGGCGGCAACGGCGAGGTGGATGACATCGACCACCTGGGTAACCGGCGTGTGCGCACGATCATGGAGCTGGCTGGCGAGGAGTTCCGCAAGGGGCTGCTCAAGCTGCGCCGTACCGCGCAGGAGCGGATGAGCCTCGAGTCCGGCGAAGTGTCGGAAGGCACCACGCCCCGCAACCTGATCAACGCGAAGACGTTCAGCTCGGCAATCGACTACTTCTTTGCACGTGGCGAGCTGTCCCAGGTGGTCGACCAGACCAACCCGCTGAGCCAGCTGGCGCACGAGCGTCGTCTGTCGGCGCTTGGTCCGGGCGGCCTCAACCGCAAGCGCGCCGGTTTTGAAGTGCGTGACGTGCACACGTCACACTACGGACGGCTGTGTCCGATCGAGACGCCGGAAGGCACGAACATCGGGCTGATCTCGAGCCTCGCGATCTACGCCAGCGTCGATGTCTATGGCTTCCTGGTTTGCCCGTACCGCGTGGTCAAGAAGGGCAAGATCACCGACGAGGTGCAATGGCTGCGTGCCGATCAAGAGCAGGAGGCCGTCGCGGTACCCGCGGACACGGAGGTTGACTCGAGCGGCAAGATCGTCGGCCAACGCGTACTCGGACGTGCGCGCGGCGAGCCGGTCGAGGTTGCCCGCGACGACGTCGCCTTCATGGACGTGTCGCCGATGCAGATCGTTGGTGTCAGTGCCAGCCTCATCCCATTCCTCGAGCACGATGACGCCAACCGCGCGTTGATGGGCTCCAACATGCAGCGGCAGGCCGTGCCGTTGATGGTTCCCGAGCTGCCGCTCGTGGGAACCGGCATGGAAGAGGTCGTGGCCCGCAGTTCGGGCATGGTCCTGCGCGCCAAGAAGGAAGGCGTCGTGCGTGCCGCCGACGCAAGCCGGATCCTCGTCGGGGACGAGGTCTACGAGCTGCGCAAGTTCCGCTGCCTCAATGAGAAGACCTGCCTCAACCAACGGCCGGTCGTCAAGGAAGGCGACAAGGTCGAGAAGGGTCAGGTCATCGCCGATGGGCCGTCGACGACCGACGGCGCGCTGGCGCTGGGCAAGAACCTGCTCGTCGCCTTCATGACTTGGGACGGCTACAACTTCGAAGACGCGATCCTCTTGAGCGAGCGCCTTGTCAAGGACGACGTTTACACGTCGATTCACATCGAGGAGTTCGAGATCGAGATTCGCGAGACGAAGCTCGGCCGCGAGGAGTTCACCCGCGATATCCCGAACGTGTCGGAGAAGGCGCTGTCGCACCTCGATGACAGCGGCATCGTGCACATCGGCACACGCGTATTGCCCGGCGACATCCTCGTCGGCAAGGTCGCGCCCAAGTCGAAGAGCGAGTTGACTCCTGAGGAGAAGCTGCTGCACGCGATCTTCGGGCGTGCTGGCGAGGACGTGAAGAACAGCTCGCTCGAGGTGCAGACCGGAGTCGAGGGCATGGTCATCGACGCGCAGAAGTTCTCGCGCAAGGTCAACCTGACCGAGGCCGAGCGCGAGGCCAACCTGCAGGAGATCAAGCAGGCCGAAATGGACTTCATGGTCCAGTTTCGCGAATCGACGCGCGGGATGATCGAGGAGGCGAAGGAGCTACTGGCCCGGGACATCGTCGATCCCGACACCGGCAAGTCGATCGAGATCCCCGAGACGGTCATGTATGTGGACCTCAAGAAGACCCGCGATCACATCCTTCGTGCTGCCGAAGCCACCGGCAAGAAGGCGATGGTGCAGCGTGCCGAGCAGCTCGTGAAGGACTACTCGGTTCGCATCAAGGAGCGCGAGGCGGACCGCAACAAGCGAGTCAACCGCCTGTCGCGTGGCGACGAGCTGCCCACCGGCGTGCTCGAAATGGTCAAGGTCTATGTCGCGTCCAAGCGCAAGATCTCGGTTGGCGACAAGATGGCCGGCCGACACGGCAACAAGGGCGTCATCTCGCGCATCTTGCCGGAAGAGGACATGCCGTTCCTCGACGATGGCACTCCGGTCGACATCGTGCTCAATCCGCTCGGCGTGCCGTCGCGAATGAACGTCGGCCAAATCCTCGAGACCCACCTCGGTTGGGCGGCCTCGAAGCTCGGTTTCCGCGCAGTGACGCCCGTGTTCGACGGTGCTTCCGAGGCCGACATCGAGGACGCGTTGCAGCGTGCTGGTTTGCCGGTCGAAGGCAAGACGGTGCTCTACGACGGCCGCACCGGCGAGCCGATGGAGCAGAAGGTGACCGTTGGCTACCTCTACATCCTGAAGCTGCACCACCTCGTCGACGACAAGGTGCATGCACGGGCGACCGGTCCTTACTCGCTGATCACACAGCAGCCGCTCGGCGGCAAGGCCCGCTTCGGCGGCCAGCGCTTCGGCGAGATGGAGGTGTGGGCGCTCGAAGCCTATGGCGCTGCAAACGTCTTGCAGGAACTCTTGACGGTCAAGTCGGACGATGTCGACGGCCGTACCAAGATCTACGAGGCGATGGTCAAGGGCGAGAACATCCTCGAGCCCGGCACCCCCGTCAGTTTCGGTGTGCTTTGTCACGAGCTACGCGGGCTCGGGCTCGACATCGAGTTGCATCGCAAGGACACGGCCGAGGAGTTGATGATTTGATCTCCTCCTGCGACCCCCTTCAGCCGTCCCTGTTTCGAGTTTCCCCCAGTCGCTCCGCGATGAGTCTTCGTGCCCGCCTGGGCACGGATGAGAGGCCCTAATGGCTGAGACCATCTACGAAAAGATCAACGACTACGCCGCTGTCTCCATCAAGCTCGCTTCGCCGGACGATATCCGGTCGAAGTGGTCGTTCGGTGAAGTCAAGAAGCCCGAGACCATCAACTACCGCACCTACCGGTCGGAGAAGGACGGTCTCTTCTGTGAGCGCATCTTCGGTCCGGAGAAGGACTGGGAATGTGCCTGCGGCAAGTACAAGGGCATCAAGCACAAGGGCATCATCTGCGACAAGTGCGGCGTGATGATCACGCACAGCCGTGTGCGTCGAGAGCGCATGGGGCACATCAACCTCGCAGCTCCGGTTGCGCACATCTGGTTCTTCAAGGCGATGCCATCGCGGATCGGTAACCTCCTGGCCATGAAGACCGCCTCGCTCGAGAAGGTGGTCTACTTCCAGGACTACATCGTCGTCGATCCGGGCGACACGCCGCTGCTCCAGTGTCAGCTGCTGACCGAAGAGGAACTGCGCCGCGAACGCGAGAAGTACGGCAACTCGTTCAAGGCCGGAATGGGGGCCGAGGCGGTCCGCGACATCCTGACCAACCTGGACCTCGATGAGCTGGGCGAAGAGCTGCGCGAGGAACTCAAGCACACGAAGTCGGTACAGAAGATCAAGGACATCATCAAGCGGCTCAAGACCGTTGAGATGCTCCGCGATTCGCCGAACCGGCCCGACTGGATGGTCCTCGACGTCATCCCTGTCATCCCGCCGGACCTGCGTCCGCTCGTGCTGCTCGATTCGGGCAACTTCGCGACGTCCGACCTCAACGACCTCTACCGTCGCTTGATCAACCGCAACAACCGGTTGAAGAAGCTGCTCGACCTCAACGCGCCCGATGTGATCATCCGCAACGAGAAGCGGATGTTGCAGCAGTCGGTCGACGCGCTGTTCGACAACGGTCGCTGTCGGCGTCCCGTGCTCGGCTCGAGCAACCGCCCGCTCAAGTCGCTGACCGACATGATCAAGGGCAAGCAGGGTCGCTTCCGCGAGAACCTGCTCGGCAAGCGCGTCGACTACTCGGCGCGTTCGGTCATCGTCGTTGGGCCGGATCTTAGTCTGCACCAGTGCGGCCTGCCGAAGGTGATCGCGCTTGAGCTGTTCCAGCCGTTCATCATCCGACGTCTCAAGGAGTTCGGTCTCGCCGACACGATCAAGTCAGCCAAGAAGATGCTCGAGCGCAAGGAAGAGGAGGTCTGGGACATCCTCGAGGAGGTCATCCAGGGCCACCCCGTGCTGCTCAACCGCGCGCCGACCCTTCACCGGATGGGCATCCAGGCGTTCGAGCCGGTGCTGATTGAAGGCAAGGCGATCCAGCTCCATCCGCTGGTGTGCACCGCCTTCAACGCCGATTTCGACGGCGACCAGATGGCGGT
>NYZE01000005.1 GCA_002685965.1 Planctomycetota bacterium
CGCCTGCTTCGGGAAGTTCGGCGGACTGTTCACGACCATCCCGTCGCCGATCGTCGGGGGGATGTACTGCACGATGTTCGGGATGATCACCGCCGTGGGACTGTCGAACCTGCAGTTCGTCGACCTGAACTCGGCGCGCAACCTCTTCATCCTCGGTTTCGCCTTCTTCATGGGGATCTCGGTGCCCGAGTACTTCGGCGGCGAACTCGTGGACGCGAATAAGGTGGACTTCCTGAGGGGGGTCGATGCGAAGCTGCTCGCGGGAAACAAGTTCCTGCTGGCGGAGAAGAACCTGCTGCACTTCGACTTCGCGCCTTGGCTATCCGACGTGCTCAACACCCTCGGCAAGACCGGCATGGCCGTCGGTGCACTCTGCGCGCTCGTATTAGACAACACGGTGCCTGGCACGCGGGAAGAGCGCGGGCTCGCTGCGTGGGGAATGGACAAGCAGTAGCGAGCTACTGATCGCTGACGAGCGAGTCCGCTTCCGAGGCGATGTCGCCCTTCCACATTTCGTCGCGGTTGGCTTGACCTGCGCGCTCGCGTTTCGCTGCCCGTTGCCCCGCGACGAGGTCCGCGTGCGTCGTGAAGTACGGCAGGCTCTTGCCGACGATGTCGCTGACGTTGGCGAACTCATGTTTCTCCATGAAGGCGGCGAGCCCCTGGCAGAGTCCTTCGATCATCTCGTAGCCCTGCAGCATCGCACCGGTGCATACCTGGACCGTGTGTGAGCCGACGAGCAGGAACTGGATCGCGTCCTCGGCGGTGTCGACGCCGCCCATGCCGGAGATGATTGCGTCGGGGCAGGCGCGCGCGATCTCCATGACGTGGCGTAACGCGATCGGGCGCACGGCGACGCCCGAGTAGCCGCCTGGCTCGGAGTGCCCCTCGACGGTCGGCATCGGCCGGAGAGTCTCGAGGTTGATGCCGATGATGCAGAGAATCGTGTTGATCGCCGACAGTCCGTCCGCGCCGCCGTCCATCGCGGCAAGCGCGGCTGCGCGAGGGTCGGTGATGTTCGGCGTCAGCTTCGCGTAGACCGGGACCTTGGCCACTTCCATGACCCAGGACACGACCTCGCGTACGATGGCTGGATTCTCGCCCATCGCCGCGCCCATCTTGCGTTCGGGCAGGCCGTGCGGGCATGACAGGTTGAGCTCGAGCGCGTCAACGCCAGTGGCTTGCGTGCGCTCGACAATCTCTTGCCACGCGCCCTTGCCGTATTCCTCCATGATGGAGGCGATCAGTATGTTGTCAGGATGCTCCTGCTTGCAGTCGGCGAGGTCGTCGAGCCAGACATCGAACGGCCGATCCGAGATCAGCTCGATGTTCTGGTAGCCGACAACGTCTTTCTTGTTGGTGCTGTTCCGCCAGAGGAGCTTGCCGTAGCGCGGCACGAGGTTGTGCACCTTGCTGTTGTCGAGGCTGATCGTCTTGCAGACGATGCCGCCCCAGCCGAGCGAGAACGAGCGCTTGATGACCTTGCTGTTGGTGCCTGGTGGACCGGAGCCGAGCACGAACGGGTTCGGGTACTTCAGTCCGAGGACCTCGATGCTCAGGTCGGCCATCAGCTCACCCTGATCGCTGCGAAGGACTCGCCGATGATGCGTAGCGCTTCATCCACTTCATCGGAGCTGATGGTCAATGCTGGCGAAATACGCAGCACGTTGCCGTAGCGTCCACCTTTGCCGATGAGCAGGTTGCGCGCCTTGGTCTCCTCGAACAGCCGCGCCGTCGCGTCCGTATTTGGCGTGCGGTCTCCGGCCGTCTCGTCGCCGACCAACTCGATGCCTTGCATGAGCCCCTTGCCGCGCACGTCGCCGATCGTCTTGGGGAAGCGTTTCTGTAGTGCTTCGAGACCCTCGTGAAGTCGCGCGCCCTGGATCTCCGCATTCTCGGTCAGGTTCTCGCCCTCGATGACGTCGATGGTCGCGTTCGCCGCGGCGCACGACATCGGGTTGCCGCCAAAGGTCGAGATGGACAGAGCCTGGAAAGCGTCGGCGATTTCGGGCGTGGCGATCGTGACACCGAGCGGCATGCCGTTCGCGACCCCCTTGGCCATCGTCATGATCTCCGGCTCGACGCCCCAGTGCTCGATGCCGAACATCTTGCTGCCGGTGCGGCCAAAGCCAGTCTGCACCTCGTCGCAGATGAACACGCCGCCGTGCTGGCGCACGATGTCGACGGCGATCGAGAAGTATTCTTTCGGTGGCGTCACGAAGCCGCCGACGCCCTGGATCGGCTCGGCGAGGAAGCCGGCGATGTTGCCGGTCGTCGTCGTCTCGATCAGTTCCTTGAGATCGTGTGCGCACTTGACGTCGCACGACGGGTAGTCGAGCCCGAACGGGCAGCGATAGCAGTAAGGCGCCGGCGCGTGCTTGATGCCCGCAATCTGGGTTGGGATCGCGCGCCAGTTGGAGTGTGCCGTCAGCGACTGCGCGAGGGTCGACCGCCCGGAGTAGCCGTGCCTGAGTGCGATGACCTCGCTGGCTCCCGTAAACACCTGCGCCAGGACGACGGCCGTCTCGTCGGCCTCTGTCCCCGAAGCCGTGAGCATGCTCTTCTGCAGGCGGCCAGGTGTGATCCGAGCCAGCGTCTCACAGAGGTCGACGATCGGCAGAGTGGGGTAGAGCGTGGACACGTGACCAAGTCGGTCGATCTGTGCCTTCAAGGGCTCGGTCACCCGCGGGTCGCAGTGCCCGATAGAGACCGTCAGGATGCCACCAAAGAAGTCGAGGTATTCGCGCCCGTCGGTATCGCGGACGTGCGTGCCCTGGCCGCTCTCGAGCACCACGGACTCGGCGTAGTAGTTGGCGACCGAGGGGAGGAGGTACTTCGCGTGCTTGTTGCGGACCTCACCTGCCAGGTCGACATTTTGGTCGACGTCACTCATGACCACTCCCTCTGCAGTCGTTTGACGAACTGGCCACTGCCGGCGCGACCGGCAAACTCGCCGTTGTCGACAACGACCGCGCCACGCGATAGCACGGTCTCGCAGGAGCCCTTGACCTTGCGGCCTTCGTAGGCGCTGTAGTCGACGTTCATGTGGTGGGTGTCGACCGAGATCACGCTCTCCTTCTCGGTGTCGAAGATCACGATGTCGGCGTCGGAGCCCGGGGCGATCGTGCCCTTCTTCGGGAACAAGCCAAAGATCTTCGCCGGCGATGTCGACGTCAGCTCGACCCAGCGATTCATCGAGATGCGACCGGCCGCGACGCCGCCGTCGTAGGTCAGCACCATGCGGTGCTCGATTCCTGGTGCGCCGTTGGGGATCTTGGAGAAGTCGTCCTTGCCGAGTTGCTTGCCTTCCTTGAAGCAGAATGGGCAGTGATCGGTCGAGATCGCCTGCAGGTCGTTGTACTTGAGTCCACGCCAGAGGTCGGCCTGCGTCTCCTTGGCGCGGAGCGGCGGGCTCATGACGTACTTGGCGCCGCCGAAGTCCGGCTCTTCGTAGTTGTCGTCGCTCAGGAAGAGATACTGCGGGCAGGTCTCGGCGTAGACCGGCACGCCGCGGCCGCGGGCGCGCCCGACCTCGAGCAGCGCTTCTGCGGCGGAGAGGTGCACGATGTAGACCGGCACGTCGGCCATCTCGGCCAGACAGATCGCCCGGTGCGTTGCTTCGGCTTCGGCGCGTGGCGGCCGTGTCAGCGCGTGATAGCGCGGCTCGGTGTGCCCGGCTTTCAGCGCCTGCTCGATCAAGACGTCGATGACGAGACCGTTCTCGGCGTGCATGCAGATCGTTGCGCCGATCTCCTTGCTGCGCTGCATCGCGCCGAAGATGCCCGCATCATCGACGTAGAAAACGCCGGGGTAGGCCATGAACAGCTTGAAGCTGGTCACGCCGGTGTCGACCATCGTGCCCATCTCCTTGCGCAAGCCTTCGTTGAACTCGCGCAGGATCATGTGGAAGCCGTAGTCGATCGCGGCCTTGCCCTCGGCTTTGCCCATCCAGGTGTCCCACGCCTGCTGCATCGGCAGGCCGTGTTCCTGGATCGCGAAGTCGATGACACACGTCGTGCCGCCGTGCGCCGCCGCGATCGTTCCCGTCTTGAAGTCGTCGACCGAGAACGAGCCACCGAACGGCATGTCGAGGTGGGTGTGGCAGTCGATGCCGCCGGGGATCACGTGCTTGCCGGAGGCGTCGATGGTCTTGTCGACGGGCTGCTCGAGCGTTCCTGCCAGGTCGACGCCGACCGCGGCGACCGTTTCGCCGTCGATCAGAACGTCACCGACGTAGTGGTCCGTTGCGGTGACGATCGTGCCGCCGGTGATGAGCGTTCTCATGCCGCGTCCTTCATGGCAGCAACTCGGTCATGTCGTGGTAGGTCTCGGGTCTCCGATCGCGATAGAACTGCCAGACTCGGCGCACCTCCTCGATCACGTCCAGGTCGAGGTCTGCCGTGATGAGCTCACTTTCGTCCTCGCTGCCCTCCGCGAGGAACTTGCCGCGCGGATCGACGAAATAGCTCGAGCCGTAGAACTTGCCGAGGTTCCACGGCTCCTCTGTGCCGACGCGGTTGATGCAGCCCATGTAGTAGCCGTTGGCGACGGCGTGCGCGGGTTGCTCGAGCTTCCACAGGTACTGCGACAGCCCGGCGACGGTCGCCGACGGGTTGAACACGACCTCGGCGCCGTTGAGGCCGAGCAGGCGCGCACCTTCCGGGAAGTGGCGGTCGTAGCAGATGTAGACGCCGACCTTGGCGTAGCGCGTCTCGAACACCGGATAGCCGAGGTTGCCCGGCTTGAAGAAGTACTTCTCCCAGAACCCCGAGGTGTGCGGGATGTGGATCTTGCGGTACTTACCCAGGTAGCTGCCGTCCGCGTCGATGACGGCGGCGGTGTTGTAGTAGACACCGGCTTGTTCGCGCTCGTAGACCGGCACGACCATGACCATCTCGTGCTTGCGCGCGTACGGTTGCAGCGCTTCGAGCGTTGGGCCGGGGACTGGTTCGGCTGCGTCGTACCAGCGTTTGTCCTGTCCCGGGCAGAAGTAGGGACCGTTGAAGATCTCTTGCAGACACAGTATCTGCACGCCGGCTGCGCCGGCCTCTTCGATCAGCGGCAGGTGCGCTTCGAGCGCCGCTGCCTGGATGTCGGCAACCGGGCACGTCTCGTCATTGATCGGGTTCGCGCACTGGATCAGGCCGCCTTTGACGGTTCGTGTCACGTTGCTAGTTCTCCTACCAGCGAGAGATGACGACCTTGCGGTCGGTATAGAAGTCGAACGCCTCGCGCCCGTGCGCTTTCAGGTCGCCGAAGAACGACCCCTTGGCGCCACCGAAGCCGAAGAACGACATCGGTGCTGCGACCCCGATATTGACGCCGGCCATGCTCGCGTCGATCTCGTAGCGGAACTTGCGCGCCGCGCCGCCGCTTTGTGTGAAGATCGAGCTCGCGTTGGCGAGCGGATGTTGCTTGGCCATGCTGATGGCCTCGTCGAGGTCGGTCGCTGGCATCAGGCAGAGCACCGGGCCGAAGATCTCGTCGTGGCCGACCTTCATGTCGGCGTTGACGTTGTCGAACAGCGTCGGGCCGACGAAGTAGCCTTCGTCCGGGCCGTGACCGCGGCCGTCGACAACCAGTTCGGCGCCTTCCTGGACGCCTTGCTCGATGTAGCCGAGCACGCGTTCCTTGGCGCCCTGTGAGATCACGGGGCCCATCGACGTGCCAGTGTCGGCGCCGTTGCCGACCTTCATCTGGCTGATGCGCTCGATCAGTCCGTTGCGGACCTCGTCGTGACAGGCGCCGACCGGGACCACGATGCTCGCGGCCAGGCAGCGCTCGCCAGCGCAGCCGTAGGCCGACTCGGTGATCGCATCCAGCGCCGTGTCCATGTCCGCGTCGGGCATGATGAGCATGAAGTTCTTCGCGCCGCCGAGTGCCTGCACGCGCTTGCCCTTCGCGGCCGCGGTCTTGTAGACGTGCTCGGCGACCGGGCTCGAGCCCACGAACGAGATCCCCTTGATTAGCGGGTGCTCGCACAGCGCGTTGACGGTGTCCACGCCGCCTTGCACGAGGTTGAGCACGCCGGGCGGAAAGCCCGCTTCGTGCACGAGTTCCCAGACGAGCTTCTGGGTGAACGGCACCTGCTCGGATGGCTTGGAGATGAAGGTGTTGCCGCAGGCGGCCGCGAACGGGAAGAACCACATCGGCACCATGGCCGGGAAGTTGAACGGTGAGATGCAGGCGAAGACGCCCATCGGCTGGCGCACCGACTCGCAGTCGATGCCGGTCGCGATGTCCTCGAGTGCTTGGCCCATGAGCAGTGAGGGTGCACCGCATGCCACTTCGACCATCTGGATGCCGCGGCGCACGCTGCCGAGTGCTTCCGACAGCGTCTTGCCGTTCTCGCGCGTGACGATCGTGGCGAGCTCCTCGGCGTTGTCCTCGAGCAGGCTCTTGAGCTTGAAGAGGTGCTGCACGCGGTTTTCCGCCGGCGTCTTACGCCAGGCCGAAAACGCTTCGTGCGCTGCAGTTGCGGCCAGGTCGACCTCGCTGGCGCCCCCGAGCGGAGTCAGTCCGATGACTTCGCCAGTAGCAGGGTTGCGTACCTCGTGGTGCGCATCGACGTCGACGTTTTGCCATTCGCCGTTGATGTAGTTCTGTAGGCGTTCGGGCATCGCCAGTATCCGACACCTTGACGCGTTGCTTGGCAAGGGCTGGCTGTTCTGACGCAGACCCACGCAGGTGGGTCTCATGGGCGCAACGTGGGTGGGGGGGGATCGCTCGTCCTCGTGCTCGGCGATGGCGCCGGTGTGCAGGTTCGAAGCGCAGGATCGATGCGCAGGATCGATGCGTCGCTAGCTGGCCTTGCGCCCGCAGGCTTGGCTGTCCTCGCGGTCACCCATGGCCCCGAGGAGCGCGAGTCCGATGCCGTGCGAACCCAGGTTGGTGGAGGATAGGGGACTCGAACCCCTGACCTCTACAATGCCATTGTAGCGCTCTCCCAGCTGAGCTAATCCCCCACACGCGGGCGCGCTCGAGCGCGTGGTCGCAGCGGGTCGCGGCATCCCGGGAAGGATGGTCGCGTCGCAGGCGGAGAACATTAGCCGGGCGGACTTCCGCGTCAACCGTGCGAGCGGTGTCGGCGCTGCAACCGCTGTGCTTTACTCCGGTTGGCGCAAGGGCTAGGCTCAAGACGAACCGTCGGCGGTGGGTCCAGGGAGGATCCGTGCGCCGTCCCTGGGCTTACCGGGGAGCAGGTCGGGGAGGGCCTGATGGGCGATGAGTTGTCGGCACACGGTGAACGAGGGAAGTCGCTTCGATCCATACCAGGATTGGCGGTGAGCAGCGTTCGGCGGGCGGCAGGCGTTCGACAAGGCGCTCGGGGTTCCTCCCGGATCATTCAGGATGACGGAGCCGCGGTCGGCCGTCGCAGAGCTTCCGCTCCCAGGAAGGGAGGCAACGAACATGGTTAGGAAGAGTTCTTTCTTGGACAAGCTCTTCGGCAAGCGCAAGGACGTGTCCCAGCTGGAGGAGTCCAAGGCCGACGTGGGTGTCCTGTTGGACAAGCGCGGGCGTCCGACGCACAAACACGGTCGGAAAGCCGATGTCGGACCGGTCGCGAATCCGCCAACGGCCGCAGCCCCTGGCGTCGACCGGACCAAGCCGACCAACGGCGGCAGTGGCGGCGGGGTTCCCCCGGGGGGCCAGCCGGCAACGATGCACCTCGGCAAGCGGGAAGCCACGAACGCTCTCGTGGATGGGTTCCAGGACCTGTCCGCCCTGCTGCGCGGCCTCGATCGTCGCATGGAGCAGCAAGGCCAGCGAACCGGTGACCTCAACGAGAAGTTCACCGAGCTGCCGGCGATGGCGCGGGCCCAGGTCGACTTCATGTCGCAAGTGTCGCGACAACTGTCGGACCAGAAGCAGCGCACGGGCGAGCTTCTGTCCAAGCTCACGGGGCTTCCGGCCTTGTTTGAGGGCATTCACAAGACGCTCGAGCGGCAGGCTGCGACCGAAGAACGCACCGAGAAGAACCTCACGGACTTTCGCCAGACGATGGACCGGATCCACGAGTCGATCGGCACGCTCGCCAAGGGCAATCAAAAGGCGATCAAGGACACGACCGAGTCCTTCGAGCGGTCGAGTACGCGCACGACGCGGGCCTTCGAGGAGACGCAGAAGCAGGCCTACACGAGCTTCGAAAAGACCCAGTCGGCCCAGCTGGGCCAGCTGGGTCAGATGATCGAAAGCTCGACCCGCGTCAACCGCTGGATGATCGTGACGATGGTCATCGTTGCGTTCACGCTCGTTGCCCTCTTGGCGACTCTGGTCTCGCGCTAGTGCACGAACACCGGAGGACCGGCGTAGACCGGTCCTCGCGGGACGTTCCCGTGGTAAAACGCAGGCATGCTGGCACGCGACCAAGCGAAGACGTTTTGTGAACGCGTCCTAAGCCGCGCCGATGGCGATGAGATCGAAGTCATCGTCGGCGCGTCTGAAAGCAACGCGCTTCGCATGGCGGAAAGCGCGCCCAGCGAGCAGAACGCGAGCACCCGCGTGCGCTGTTCGATCCGAGTCGTGCGCGACGGTCGCCACGGGCGCGCCGAGGTAGAGTCGCTCGGCGATGCGGCCATCGATCGCACGATCGCGGCCGCGCGCGCGGCCGCGGCCGCGACACCGGTGTCGAGCTTGCCGCCGTTCGCCGGTGCGTCGACTGGCGACGACGGTGGGCAGCCCGAGGATGCGGTGCGCGCCGTTGCTGGCCATGCGCCCGCCGCCAAGGTGGCCCAAGTGCGGGGCTACCTCGATCGCGTGCGTGCGAGCGGCGCCGTGGCGACCGGTTTCTACGAGACGAAGGGCGAGTCCGTCACGTATGCGAACACGGCCGGCTGCTTCCGGCATGCCTTCCAGGGTCGCTCGTGGTTTTCGTCGACTGTCCTCGCTGACGACGGTGCCGGTGTCGCACACGCAGGCGCGACCGGTGAGAATCTCGCGCCCGACCGGATCGATGCTGCTGGCCAACGCGCGCTCGACAAGGCGCTCTCTTCGCGCGCGACGCGCAATATCGATCCCGGCGACTACCGAGTCCTGCTCGAACCGATCGCCGTTGCCGAGCTCGTCATGTTCGTGTCGTGGACGGGGATGAGCGGGCGACGGCTGCTCGATGGTGCATCGTTCCTCTCGGGCAAGATCGGCGAGCGAGTGCTGTCGGAGCAGCTGACGATCAGGGACGACGCCGGCGACGCGCGCTTCCGTTCGCCGCGCTTCGACTTGGAAGGGCAAGATCGGCGCGCTGTCACGATCGTCGATGCTGGCATCGGCAAGGGCGTCGTCTGGGACCGCGCGACGGCGCTCGAGGGCCAAACCGAAACCACTGGCCATGCGATGCCGCAGCCATGTGCGAGCGGCCCCGAGCCGGACAACGTGATCATGGAAGCGGCGAACGGTGTCGAGTCCGACATGCTGGCGCGACTCGGCAACGGCCTCCTGGTCACCCAGTTTCACTACACGAACGTGATCGATCCGGTTCCCGTCACGGTGACCGGTATGACACGCAACGGTACGTTCCTGGTCGAGAACGGCGAGATCGTTGGGCCGGTCAAGAACATGCGCTTCACCCAGAGCATCATTGCGGCGCTGACCAACGTGGATGCCGTGGGCGATGACTCGTCGCTTGTCGATGTCTTCTTTGGCGGCACATGCCTTGTTCCGTCGCTGTTGTTGCCCGCGTTCCGCTTCACGAGCGCGACGGAGTTTTGAGCATGCTCGCCGACCACGAAGCCATGGCCGCACCGGCGCTGGAATGTGCTGAGAACGCGGGAGCCAGCTACGCCGACGTGCGCATCGTCGAGGAACGGGAGCGAACGATCGGCGTTCGCCTCGGTGAGGTCGGTCAGATCCGCCAGAGCGAGAGCCTCGGCACCGGCGTGCGGGTGCTCGTCGATGGCGCCTGGGGCTACGCCGCTGCGCCCGACCCGACGAGTGACAACGTGCTCGCGTTGTGTCAGCGGGCGCTCGCGCAGGCCCGAGCCAGCGCCACCGCGCGTCCAGAGCCGGTCGTACTGGCACCAAACGTTGCCGCACGCGGCTCCTGGCAGTCGCCGTTCAAAGAAGACCCGTTCGAGATGTCGCTCGACCAGCAGTTCGCGACGTTGTTCGAAGCTGATGCGGTCCTGCGCAGGGCGCCCGAGATTCGTTCGACGAGCGGGCAGATGAGCTTCATCCGCGAACGCCAATGCCTGTTCACGAGCGACGGCACGGCCGTCGAGCAGGATGCGCTGCGTTCCGGCGCAGGCATTGCCGCGACTGCGGTCGGGGCGGGCGAGGTGCAGACCCGCAGCTACCCCGCGGCGTTCGGTGGGCAGTACCTGCAAGGCGGCTACGAGGTCGTGCGCTCGTTCGATCTCGTCGGCAATGCGGAGCGCGTGCGCGAGGAGGCGGTCGAGCTGCTCTCGGCACCGCAGTGCCCGGCCGGAGTCCATGACCTCGTGCTGGGCGGTAGTCAACTCGCGCTACAGATTCACGAGAGCGTCGGCCATCCAAACGAGTTCGACCGCGTGCTCGGCTTTGAGGCCGACATGGCGGGGCGCAGCTTCGTCACTCCGGAGAAGCGCAACACGTTCGTCTACGGTTCACCGATCGTCAACCTCGTCGCCGACTGCACCTTGCCAGGCGGGTTGTCGACGTTCGGCTGGGACGATGACGGCGTCGCAGCGCAGCGCTGGCACGTCGTCGAGGATGGTGTGCATCGAAACTACCTGACCAACCGCGAGTTCGCGACGCGACTCGGCGACGCTGCCAGCTTTGGCGCCAACCGGGCCCAGGGTTGGGCCTATCCACCGCAGATTCGTATTCCGAACCTGTCACTCATGCCGGGCTCGGGTGCCCCGGAGGATCTCGTTGCCGGCATCGCCCACGGATTCTTCCTCGACACGGTCAAGACCTGGTCGATCGATCAGATGCGCCTCAACTTCCAGTTCACTTGCGAGATCGCGCACGAGATCAAGGACGGTGAGCTCGGCGCGATCTACAAGAACCCGACCTACCAAGGCATTACCCCGGCCTTCTGGGGTTCCTGTGACGGGATCGCGGGTCCCGAGCACTGGGTTCCATGGGGAGTCCCCAACTGCGGCAAGGGTCAGCCCATGCAGGTCGCGGAGATGAGTCACGGTTGTGCGCCGGCGCGGTTTCGCGCCGTGACGTTCGTGGCTTGAAGTCGCGCTAACCGCCTGCAGCGCCCCGGCGTCGGCCCCAAAGGCTCGGATTACGGCTTCAGAGCGCCGAGTGCTTGAACAGTCTCCCTCGTTTGCACGCTCCGTGCCATTGCGGCTTCCCTGCACCTTCAAGGAAGTGCTTTGCGGTCGGCCGAAAGAGACTCCGTCGGAACGGTTAGAGACACAGCGTAGATGGCCAAGGAGCACACAAACGACCGGAATGTCCGCGCTCGGCAGCGCGGCTTCACGATGATCGAAATGCTGATCGTTGTCAGCGTCATCGTGATCATCGCGACGATTGCTGTGCCGAACTACTTGAGTAGCAAGGTCGTCGCCAACGAGGCGGCCGTCGTTGCGACTCTCAGGAAGGTCTCGACTGCCGAGGAGTTGTTCCGGAACGGCCGGTACGTCGACCAGGACGGCAACAGCTGGGGCGAGTTCGGATACCTCGGCGAGCTGTCGGGGATCACGGCGCTGCGCAGCAACGGGAACTACCTGAAACCCGCGGTGCTGAGCCCGTCGTTCGGCTTCATCGACGCCGAGGGTTTCGGCATGCGTCACGGCTACACGTTCCGTCTCTACCTGCCCAACGCTGCTGGCCTCGGCGTGCCCGAGAAGCCATCGACCATCGGCACGGTCGATCCGGCGAACGCAGCTCAGTACTTCAGCTGCATCGCGTGGCCGCGTGTCTACGGCAAGAGCGGCTACCACACGTACTTCATCAACCAGCAGGGTGAGATCGTCAAGACGATCGACACTCACTACAGCGGAACAACAGGCGCGCCGATTGCTAACTGCGCGCTGATCGGCGTTCCGGTCGGGGTCATCGCGGGCAACTCGCTTGCGACCGGCGGAACGATCGGCGTGGATGGCAACAGGTGGATTTCTGTGCAATGAGCCTGCACGAGGACATGAAACAAGGACTACTGACACCGCCTTCTTCGGAGGGTAGGCGTCGCCCGGTGGCAACCGGGGTAGACGAAGGTCGCGCGGGGAAGGGAGCCTTCGTCGACTACCCGCTTGAGGTTTGGGGAAACCTTAGCGTGGTAGATTCAGATCGATGCGTTGTCGGGGGGCTCCGCGCGATCTAGGGGGGGCGACGGTTCACGCGCGGCCGTCGCTCGCATCCCTTTCCTGCAGAGGCAGCACAGAGGGTAACTCTCGTAATCCTTTGCTCTGCGGTGTTGCCTCTGGCGGACCCAATGGTAGCTCTTTGCGCGCCGACCGGGTCTGCTATCGGGCATGGCCTACCGAGACCTCCGTGACTTCATCGAGCACCTCGAACGTGAGGGCGAGCTGAAGCGCATCAGTGTCGAAGTCGATCCCGAACTGGAGCTGTGCGAGATCGCCGACCGCGTCAGCAAGGACATCGGGCCGGCGCTCTTGTTCGAGCAGGTCAAGGGGTCCGCGATGCCCGTGCTCGTCAACGCTGTCGGCAGCATGCGACGGGTGTGCATGGCGCTCGGGGTCGAGGACATCGAGGAGGTTGCGGCGCGGTTGTCGTCAATCCTCGACCAGAAGACCCCAGAAGGGTTCCTCGAGAAGGTCAAGCAGCTGCCGAAGTTGCTCGATCTCGCGAAGATGTTCCCCAAGCTCGTGAAGGCTGGGCCGTGCAAGGACGTGATTCTGCGCGGCGACGACATCGACCTGAATGCGTTGCCGATCCTCAGGACCTGGCCACAGGACGCCGGGCGCTTCATCACGATGCCGATGGTGTTCACCAAGAGCTCCAGCGGCGTGCGCAACTGCGGCATGTATCGACTGCAGGTCGTCGACGAGCGGCGCACGATGTTCCACACCCATGTGCACCACGATGGAGCCAAGAATGCCGAACAAGATGGACGGCGACGCGTGCCTGCCGCGGTGGCGATCGGCTGCGATCCGACGACGGTGATGGCGGCGGTGTTGCCGGCGCCGCCGGATCTCGACGAGATGCTGCTGTCCGGGTTCTTGCGCAACAAACCCGTGCCGATGGTCAAGTGCGAGACGCATGACCTGGACGTTCCGGCCGAGTCCGAGATCGTGCTCGAGGGTTGGGTCGATCTCGACGACGTGCGCGTCGAGGGACCGTTCGGCGACCACACTGGCTTCTACTCGCTGCAGGATCGCTTCCCGGTGTTCGAGGTCGAGTGTGTGACCATGCGCGAGAACCCGATCTACATGACGACGATTGTCGGGCAGCCGCCGATGGAGGACTGCTGGATCGGCAAGGCAATCGAACGCATCTTCCTGCCGCTGATGCGCAAGCAACTGCCGGAGATCGTCGACGTCTGCATGCCGTTCGAGGGCGTGTTCCACAACCTGATGCTGGTGTCGATCGACAAGCGCTACCCAGGCCATGCGCGCAAGGTCATGAACGCGATCTGGAGCCTCGGGCAGGCGATGTTCACGAAGGTTGTTGTCGTCGTCGACAAGGACGTTGACGTCCAGAAGCCGGCCGAGGTCGTGTTTCACGCGCTGGCCAACATCGATCCGGAGCGTGACCTTCAGTTCACGATGGGGCCTGCCGAACTGCTCGACCACGCGAGCCGGCTCAAGTGCTACGGCAGCAAGGTCGGCGTGGACGCGACGCGCAAGTGGAAGGACGAGGGCTTCGATCGGTCGTGGCCGGACCTGATTCGCATGGATCCAGGCACGCGGGCTCTGGTCGATCAGCGTTGGGATTCCTATGGTCTAGGCCGCTTCCTGCGGTCCCCCAGCGCCAGAGGTTGAACCATGTCTGAGACGGAAAGCCCGAGCACGGATGGTGCGCAGCCACCTGCGCCTGAGGCCCCATCGACGCCGGCTCCCGAGCCGACAACAACGCCGGCCCCAGGATCCGCTCCCGAGTCGGTCCCCGCGCCGGCAGCCCTGGAAGAAGTCGCCAGTCCGGCCGATGCATCGACGCCAACGAGCGAGTCAGCGGCCAGTGCTGGCGAGCCCCGCCCCGGTCGCGACCGAGGCGGCCGTGCGCAGGGAGACCATCCACCCAAGCAGCGCCGCAAGCGGACCAAGAAGCCCAGTGGTGAGGGTGGCTCCGATGGACCTCGTCGTTCACCGACTGAACTCCTGACCGAGGCCCTGCAGCGCTTTCGCAACGCCTACCTCGACATTCGTTCGCGCGCGGGTGGCGGCCGGCTGACGGAATCGGGCAACACGGACTCGGTCGAGCTGGTGTTGTCTGTGCCGTTGGTCACGTCGAACATCGGCGCCGCGGCGGACAAGCTCGTACGGGACTTGCGCGGCGGCCTCGAGAAGCGTGTGCTCGAAGCGGGCATGCTCGTCCCGGGACGAGCGTGGTGTTTCAGTACGGCCAGTTTCGACAGCGACTACTCGCGCCCCGAAGATCCGCGCCAGGTACTCGTCGGCTACGGCCTCGAGGGTCGGCCGCGTTACGCCGACCTGGTCACGCTCGCGATCGAGCGCAAGCACGAGTCAGTCGACGAGTTGCTGGCCGGCAAGGAGGGCGCAGTCAGCTTCGTCGAGGCGGGTGCCGCGGTCACCGAAGGCGTCAAGCCGGCATTTGATCCGGATGCGATTCCGCATCGACTCGTGGCGCAGTCGATCGCCGGACTCTTCGCTTCGGCGGAAGAAGGGCGCCGCGTCGCACTGACGATCCAGGTCCTCGCCCACGACGGCGAGGACGGCAAGCTGCGGTTGGTCGTTCACCCGGTCAGCGCGGTAGACCTCATGGACCTGCCCGACCCGAACCTGCGCCGCATCCTGCGCAGCTTCCAGACCAACCTGATCCAGATCGCCAAGACGATCGATGGCGAGCGCGCGGCTGGCAAGGAGGTCGACGTGACGGAAGCCGTGCTCGGGCCGCTGCGCGAACTGACGCGGCAGATGTCCGCAGACGCGCGCAACCGCGAGCGCAAGACGACGCACGCGCGAGAGCGCGGTGGCGAAGGCGATCGGCCGACGCAACTCGCCTTCCCCGAGGCGCGCAGCGCTCACGATCACCACTTGTACATCGACAACGAAGAGCAGACCGTCGTCGTGATCGGCAAGAAGGGGCGCGTGCATGTGTTCTCGCCCGACGGCCGTCATGTGACGACGGTCGTGATGCCGCCGGCGAACGTGCGTCAGCGCGTCAGCGCAGGTCGTTGGCGTCCGGCCGAGCCACCCGAGCGGGGCGCGTTCCGCGACGCGATCGCGGGCAAGAAGGAGTCGTAGGGCACGAGCTCACCCAATGCCTCTGATCGAAGCCCTTCGGCCCCATCAGTGGGTCAAGAACCTGCTCGTGTTTGCGCCGCTGGTGTTCGCGCGCAAGCTCATCGACCCCGCGGCATGCTTGCACGCGGCCAGCGCTTTCGTTGCTTTCTGTGCCGTTGCGAGCGGGATCTACCTGCTCAATGACCTGAGCGATATCGACGCTGACAAGCTTCACCCCGAGAAGAAGTTGCGGCCGTTGCCGTCCGGTCGCCTGTCCGCCGGAACGGCGAAGGTCACTTTGGTGCTGCTTTGGATCGGTGGGCTGGCGCTCGCGTTCCTCGGCGCGAACTGGTTCCACTGGCCGCTCGGCGTCTACCTCGTCATCAACATCTTCTATTCGTTGAAGCTCAAACAAGTCGTGCTGCTCGACACGATGTGCATCGCGCTCGGGTTCTTGCTGAGGATCTACTCTGGCGCGGTCGCCATCGGTGAAGAAGCCTCACCATGGTTGGTGTTGTGCACGTTCTTCGTCGCGCTCCTGCTCGCGTTCGGCAAGCGCCGTCACGAACTCCATCTGCTCGGCGAAGGCTCACTCGAGCACCGCAAGTCACTCGCCGAATACTCGTTGCCCTACCTGGATCAGCTCATCGCTCCGCTCGGCGCGCTGACCGTGATGACTTACGCGATGTACACGGTGTCCGAACGCACGGTCACCGAGGTCACCGACAAGCTGATCTTCACGGTGCCGTTCGTCGTCTACGGGATCTTCCGCTACCTCTACCTCGTGCACATGCGCGCCGAGGGCGGGAATCCGACCAGGCTGCTGCTCAAGGATCCGCCCATGTTCATCAACATCGTGCTCTGGTTAGGGGTCAGTGTGTGGGCGGTCTATACCGGCGCGGCTGTCCCGCAATGACGCGACCCTGATGAAGTCGCATGCGCCCTTGCTCGCCACGGGCGCCGTGCTCGCTGCCGTGGCGGGGGGCCTGCGCCTGGCCCAGGCCTGGCGAGTGCCAGTGCCGTCGACCGACGGGGCCTCGTATCTATGGATCGCGGAAGCGCTTGCGCGTGGTGACTTCGTGGCGGGGCTGGACCACGTGTTCCACCCGGGTGCGCCGCTCGCCTGGGCGCCGCTGATCGCCGTCGGCGTCGACGCGCATCTGGCTGCGAAGCTGGTCGGTGTAGTCTGCGGCGCCGTCGCGGCGGTGTTCGTCTGGCTGGCAGCGCGCGGGATAAGCGATGACCGCAAGGGACTGTGGGCGGCGCTGCTCTTCGCGGGCTGCTTCCTCGCCGTGCGCCTACCGGCGGATGCATACAGCGAAGCGGTCTACCTCGTGCCCGCGGCCGCGGCGGTGTGTTTCGCCGTGCGCGGCCGGGTGACAGCTATCGGCTTGGCGGCGGGCATCGCCTTCTGGGTGCGGCCCGAAGCCCTGTGCCTGGTGCCGCTAGTGTTCGTGCGCGGCGTGCGCCGCGGAACCCTGGGTGTTTTCGTCCTCGTTGCGGTCGCCGCGGTCTATCCGCTTGCCCGATGGCTGTTCGTCGGCGAGTTGGACCTGACGCCGAAGGCCGATTTCATGGCGTCGATGGGGCCATTGGCGGCGCCAGACGTTGCGGGCGTATTGCTGGGTCTCGGGCACAACCTGTTACGAGTTCCGCTCGAAGCGATCCCGGCGCTCGACTGGGTCGTGTTCCCGCTTGGCCTCGCCGGCCTCCTGGTGGGTCAACGGCGTCAGACGCCGTTGACCCACCAGGCGCGGATGCCGCGGCTCGTGCTGGCCGCCCTCGTGCTTGGCTGGTTGGCGATGATCCCGTTCCAGGTGAAGCCACGCTTCTTCCTGAGTCAGGCGCCGCTGCTCTTGCCGTTCGCGCCGCTGGCCTTCCGGCATGCGCGGTGGCTCCTGTTCGCGGGTCTCGCTTTGAGCCTGTGGCGCACCGGGAGCGACATCGTGCGGCCGCCACGCACGGAGAAGCGGGCCGAGCGAGTTACCGGCGAGCAGCTTGCTGAGCGCGGTATCGAGCAGGGACAACTCGCTACGGACCTGCCGCGGATCGCTTACTACGCGGGCTTGCGGCCACCGCTTCCGGTCGTGTGGACCCCTCTGATGCTCACGGACAGGCTCGACGATCCCGCAGTTCGGTGGGTCGTCTTCGGCGCTCTCCACGAAGGCAGGCGTGCGTTACTCGGGAGCCGCCGCGACTTTCGTTTGCTCGCCCAACCCGACCGCCGCCTGTTGCTCGCCGAGCGGCGCTGACGTGGCGCGGAGGCAGACCACCCAGACCCAAAGAGCACCGAAGGTCACGACGTAGAGCGACTGCAGGACCTCCTTGCCCTGCCGCCCGATCAGCCAGGGTGCCAGCGCGACACAGGCGACGAAGTAGAGCGCCAGGCCGACCGAGACCGAGCGACGGCGCAGCGCCAACATCGCGAAGAAGGCCGGGAAGAGCTGCACGTGGTAGGACTTCCATGTGATCGGTGACAACAACAGCGTCAGACAGATGATCGCCGCCACGCCGCCGATCTCGACCCACGCGGATGTCGCGCGGCGGCGGCGCCACAGCAACATGGCGGTCACTCCGACGAGCAGCACGCTGGCGAGGAGTCGGATCCCGCCGATCGCAGCCGTGCCCATGCCGATCCCTTGGAAGAACAGTGGGTTCACCAGCACGAACTCATCCGGCACGGTGCCGCAGTAGCGCGCCAAGCAATAACGCAACGACTGGTGCATCCAACTGAAGCGCGGAAACGACAGCGCCGGATCCGCGAACAAGTCGGGTTGCGTTGCGAACCGCCATACGCCTTCGATCCAGCGTGTCTCGACGGCCCACCAGCTTTCGGCGCCGAGCGTCAGCATCGGACTCATGTGCAGCGCCACTGCGGTCGCGATGGCCACCGCGAACGACCGGTGTCTGCCGCGCAACCAAAGCCAGCCCAGGAACAACACCGGTGTCGGCTTTGCGGCAAGCACGATGCCGAGCAGGGCGCCGCGCCATGGATGTCGATCCTCGCCCGGCGCCTCGCCCGGCCTGAGGCACGCCATTGCGACGAGAGCGCCGAACACGAGGTTGCCGCCGCCACCGGCAGTGTCGCGCCAGAGGTAACGAGCTACTAGCGCGAACGCACCGGCCACGAGCCACAGCGGCGGGTCGGTGCCTCCGCTCATGGAACGAAACCAGGACAGGCACAGGACGACCAGCCCGGCCAAGGCGATGACCTGGAGCACGGCCCACAGCGCACGTGCCGCAGCGAGCGGCAGCACGCTGAGTGGTGCCATGATGATGCCGTAGGACGGCGGATACGGCACGTGCAGGTTGCGCGGATCGTCCACCGTGTAAGGGTCGACGCCGTGGGCGACCTTGTCGGCGAACAGCCAGGTGCGTCGCATCGAGCCGCCTTGGCTGCGAGTTGCCCGCGGCACGAGCACCGCTGCGAGGATCACGGCGGCAACGAGCATGATCCAGCGGTCGCGCGTCACCCGGCGGCCCCGTAGCGCTCGCGGTCGTGCCGCATGAGCCGCCGGTCCTTGTCGCGCAGTCGCCGGGAACTACTCGCGCGCAAGTCCGGTTGATCGAGCAGGGTCAGCATGGACGCGTCGTCGGTGCCATGCGTCGGGATCAAGATGTTGCGATACTTGGCGCCGAGCAGCACCAGGCCGCGCTCGTGCACGCGGCGCACGAGTTCATCAGCGGCATCGAGGGCTGCCCCAGCATTCTTGGGGCGATCGGCGAGCCAACGCACCAGGTCGGTGTGGCCGGCGACCTCTTCGGTGATCAGGACGGCCAGCTTCGGCATTACCAGGCCGCGTGCAGCGCCGGACGCGATCAGCTCTGGCGTGCGAAACCCGTGCTGTCGTAGCGTCGTCAATGCCTTTGCTTCGCGCTTGATCGGTGAGCCGCGGAAGGCGTAGCTGGGCCAGCGCGACGGGTGCAGCCGTGCCCGTCGCAGGTCCTGCACCTTGATCCAGAACACGCGCTCCCCGAGAGGCAGCCTCGCCAGTCGTCGCGTGCGCGATCGGTCAACGATCTCGCCGGTCTCTGCTTCCGCGAACTGTTCGAGGGTCTCGAGTTCGGCGACGCGGAACAACTCGCGTGCTTCCTCGTCGCGCCAGACGACACTCATTTGGCGGGCTTCAGCACCGCCACGCTCTGGCCGGAGAAGAGGCCGGACAGGGATCGCGTCGAGACGAGTTCCCAGCCGCATTCGCCGGCGAGCGCTTCGAGATCACCGCGCGTCAGCACGGTGCGACGGTTGTCGACGTGTGACAGCGCCCTGCGCTGCGCGTGCACCCACTGCTTGGGCGTCGACGCATCCAGCCAGGTCAAGACCAGCGGGCCGCGCACGACGCGGCGGAACTCTCGCAGGATCTGTCGCTGCTCGTCCGCGTTGCGAAAGTGGTGGATCAACCGCAAGCAGCAGGCGATGTCGAACGCGCCATCGTCGAAGGGCATGTCGCGAGCGTCGGCCTGTTGGAAGTGGGCTATCCGGTCACCAACGACCTCACGGCAAATAGCCAGCATGTGCGGCGAGTGATCGGCGCCGACGTAGGTATTTGCGTGCTTGACCAGGAGCGGTGCAAAGCGGCCGGCGCCACATGGCAGGTCGAGCAGCACCGGCGAGTTCGGCGCTCGCAGCACGTCGGGCAGCAGGCCGAGTGCTTCCTTGACAGCCCGGTCCACAAGCGCCCGCTCGCGCCAAGCGCTGAGTCGTCGCGTCCAGCTCTTCTCGAACTTGTGCCGATATTGCAGCGCTTCGGCAGGGTCGAGATGGCGTTGGCAGTAGGCCTCGCTCACCCGGGCGAACTTAGCGCCATCCCCGAGGCCGGAGTAGACCTACCGGGTGCCGGTTCCGATCCCGAAGTAAGTGAAGCCGGCTTCGTCCATCTTGTCGGCGGCGAAGATGTTGCGGCCGTCGAAGATGACCGGTGCGCTCAGGCGCTGCTTGAGCTCGTCGAGATCCGGGTGGCGGAACTCACTCCACTCGGTGATCACGAGCAGTGCGTCGGCACCGTCGACCGCTTCCATGGGCTTCTTGGCGTATTCGATGCGATCGCCGAGCACGCGCCTGGTTTCCTCGATGGCCTCGGGGTCATTGGCGACGATCGTCGCGCCGCGCTCGAGCAAGGCTGGGATGATGGTCAGACTCGGCGCCTCACGCATGTCGTCGGTACGCGGCTTGAACGAGAGTCCCCACACCGCGAAACGCTTGCCGCGGAGGTCCTCGCCGTAGTGACCGACGATCTTCTCGACCAGGTACGACTTCTGCGCCGCGTTGACGTTTTCGACAGCCTGTACGATCTTGAAGTCGTAACCGTTCGATTCCGAGGTGCGCATGATGGCGCGCACGTCCTTCGGGAAGCACGAACCACCGTAGCCGACACCGGCGAACAGGAAGGCTGATCCGAGTCGAGCATCCGTGCCGACGCCCTTGCGCACGTGCGAGAAGTTGGCACCGACCTTGTCGCAGAGGCGCGCGATCTCGTTCATGAACGAAATCCTCGTCGCGAGCAGCGCGTTGGCCGCGTACTTGGTCAGCTCCGCGCTCTCCGGATCCATCACGAGGATCGGCTTGCCGGTGTGCACGAAAGGCCCGTAGAGTTCCTTCATGATCTCGGCTGCGCGTGAGTCGTTGGCGCCGATGACGACGCGATCCGGCTTCATGAAGTCGTCAATCGCCGTACCTTCCTTCAAGAACTCGGGATTGGACACGACGTCGAACGGTTGGTTGGTGCGGGACTTGATCATTTCGGCGACCTTGCGCGAGGTGCCGACGGGAACCGTCGACTTGTCGACGATGACCCGGTAGCCGTCCATGTTGTCGCCAATCGTCTCGGCGACCTTCAACACGTAGTTGAGATCGGCCGAGCCGTCCTCGTCCATCGGTGTGCCGACCGCGATGAAGATCACGGTCGCGTCCTTGACCGCTTGCGCGACGTCGGTCGTGAAGGACAGGCGGTCCTCCGAACAATTGCGTCGGATGAGCTCCTCGAGGCCGGGTTCGTAGATCGGGACGCCGCCTGCTTGCAACATCGCGACCTTTTCGGTGTCGATGTCGGCGCAAACAACGGTGTTACCCGTTTCGGCGAAACAGGTGCCGACGACGAGGCCGACGTAGCCGGTGCCGATGACGGAGATTTTCATGTTCGTAGAGCTGGGGGTCCGAGGTCGAAAGGGGCGCCAAGTAGACCCACCACGGGATCCGACGCCAAAGACCTAGTCGGCACAAACCGTGGCGAGACTCCAGAAACTACCGATGCTGTGGGATCTTCTCGGCTTTTTGGGCCTGCTGCGCCTTCTTCTCTGCCTCGCGCCGCTTGCGCGCCTTCCGCTTGAACACATTCCAGCCGAGCCGCGAGGCCCAGGCCAAGAGCTTTTGCTGTGGGGAAGTGTGCAGGCGTGGCGGGTCGAACACGATGCCAGCGGCGGCCAGGTTCTTCGGGGTCGGAACGCGCTGCGCCTCGAACGAGCCGGTGCCCGGCTTCTCCTGGTTCATGGCGATCCGTAGCAGGCGGCCCGACTCCTCGACTACGGTCATCTCGATGCGCCCGGCGTCCCCGAGGAAGAGCCTGCGGGCGTCCGGGCGCGAGCGCCGCTGGCTATGCTTGCGGTGCCAGCCTCGCTTCTTGCGCTTGGGCCTCTCTTCTTCGACCTCTGTCTGGAGGCGGTACGAGCCGCCCAGCGTTACCGTCGCGCCCGCCGCGGTGTCCGCGCGACCGACGACCTTCACGTCCAGTTCGTCGAGCAACACTTCGAGGAAGGGCTTGAGTTCGGTGTAGTTCATCACTGGAGCCAGTGCCGTGAGCTCGACTATTTCCGGGCTCTTCAGCGGTACTTCCATCGCAGGTCCGGTCGGCGACTTGATCCAGAGCACCTTGCCGTCGGAACCCAACTCGGTTGGCCCCCAGTCGCCCTTGTCGAGACGCTGCCAGTGGAAGCGACGATTTGGCGCGAGCGCGGCCCGCCACCGAGTGTCCCAGCGCCCAATCATCGTGATCTCGTAGACGTGCACGCCTTGGTCGTGCTCGCGCACGGCGTTCTCGAGCAGCGTCTCGGCGTATGCCGGTGTCCACTTGCGCCACGACGACCAGGCGAGCCAGCTGCCGAGCAGCACGACCGCAGCTGCGGCCGCGGCTGCGGCGACCATGGGCGCTAGGCGCCGCGGACGCGGTGCTTGCCGCGATGTGTGCACGGTCTTCTCGCCCTCGATGCTGGCCATGACGGCGCGGATGCGTGCGTCGCCGTGAGACCTCGCGCCGGTCCGGTTCGCGCCGCGTTCGTGCAGCAGCAGACCGTGCACGAACAGCTCGTGCGCGCGCTCTTTGACATCACGATCACGCGCTACGGTGGCGTCGAACTCGCCCGACGCGGGGGGGAAGTCAGTGTGTGCGTCGTCACGCATGCGAATCTCCTATGCCCCTCCCTGCAGGGCCGTGATGCGTTGCTCTATGCAGCGACCGAGCCAGGCCCTGCTCCGTTGCAGCAGCTTCTTGATTGACTCACGCGTGCGTCCCTGACGGTCCGCGATCGCATTGCAGCCGAGGTCCTCCTCGTAGTGCAGCCGCAGCACGTCGCGCTGGTGCTCGGGCAGCCCAACGAGGCACTTGCGCAGCGAAACCAGCTGTTCGTCGAGCGTGTCGCCACTGGCAGTGTCGAGCAGGGCGTAGAGATCTTGCAGATGATCAACGACCGCTTCCTCGACGAAGGTCACCCGCTGGTCTGAGACGTGGCGGTAGTGGGCGAAGCAAAGGCGGCGGCCAATGCCGCGCAACCAGGGGCCGAACGGCTTGCCACGGTCGTAGCGGTAGAGATTGCGCCAGGCCACGAGGAACGACTCCTGGACCACGTCGTCGACGCCGGCCGGGTCGCGCACGAGGCTGTTCACGAAGGCCCGGAGCCGGGGCTCGTGTTCGCGTACGAGGATCTCGAACAGCTCGTGCGGCTGCACGAACGGCTCCTCCAGGGGGGCGAGGCTGGGGCTTTCCGACATGTCTCGAAGAGTATTGTGCACCAGGACCTTCAGGGGACGTGGATTTAGAGGCCAACGGACCGCTTATGGCGGCCGATGATGAGGGTGTGAGCGACCCGATGCCCAGGCCGAGGCAGGACTCTGACCGAGCCGTGGCATGGCGCCTTTTCGGGCTCCTGTTCCTGGTGTTCGGGCTGCTGTCGCAGGGTCACATCGTCAACACCGACGCCGAGGTCGAGTTCCAGTCGGCGCGCTCTCTCTGGCTGCGGGGGAGTCCGGGGCTGTCGGACAAGCACGCTGACGCCTCGCTGGCCGAGACCTGGATCGCCTCGAATGCCGCCTCGGGGAATAAGCTGCCGGCGGTCGTCGAGGGTCTCGATGGCGACTACTACACCTGGTTCGGGATCGGCCACACGCTGACGATGGCCCCGTTCTATGCGGTCGGGCGCGAACTCGGGAAGCTGTTCGCGTCGACCGAAGACGCGCTCGGGCGGTCGTTCGCCGCCGACCCACAGGGGATCGGCGCGGCGATGGGGGACGAGTTCTTCGCGCGGTTGGCGGTCAGCTTCCATGCGCCGCTGTTCGGGGCGCTGACAGGAGTCGTGCTCTTCCTGCTGCTGGGTTGGTTCGGCTTTTCGACCCGGCACCGCATCATCGCCGTGTTGCTGGCGGCGTCCACGACGCAGTTCGGACCCGGCACGAAGGAATGCATGAGCAACGTCGTGGACGGTTGCTTCCTGTTACTCGCGGTCGAGCGTGCCCTCGCCTGGTCGCGCAACGGCAAGCACGTCGCGCTGCTCGCGGCCGGAATCGCGGCCGGCTTTGCGGTCTTGTGCCGCAACGCGCACGCAGTGACGGTCATCGGTCTGTTCGTCTACGTGGCCTGGATCGCTTGGCGGCGCTCACGCATCGTCGACCTGCGTTGGTTCATCGCCGGTGGAGCGTTGTTCGCAGTGTTCTTGCTGTGGTTCAACTACGCGCGCTTTGGCAGCGTTACCAAGACCGGCTACCACACGCTGACGAACTACTGGAGCTTCAACCCGTTGTTCGGCTTCCCTCTGCTCGCGCTGAGTCCAGGCAAGGGGATGCTGTGGTTTTCGCCGCTTTTGTGGCTCGTACCTCTCGGTTTGCGCAGGCTAGGCGCACCGCGCGCCGACATGCTCCTCTTGGTTTGGGTGTTGGCTTCGGCGTGGGTGCTCAACTCCTTCACGTCTGGTTGGCACTCGAGCCAGGCATGGGGCTGCCGCTATTTGACCACCGGTGTCGTGCTGCTGGTTGCGGTCACGGTGGCGAGTTTGCTGCGCGCCGGGGGCGGGTCGGGCAAGCGGCTGCGTCTACTTGTCGTCGTGGCCACGCTTGGCGGCCTCGTCACGCTCGGCGGTTGGCTTGCTCCCTATCGTGGCTACTACGAGCTCGGGCACCGTGCGATCGCAGCCAAGTGGCCGCAGGTCCCTGTCGAGCACCACATCCAGTACCTGGTCTCGGAGCCGCGCATGACGCCGATCTTCGGGCATTGGGCGTATGCGTGGCTGTCGCTCGACGGGGCGATCCCCGATGGCCCATCGGAGGTCGTCCACGGCCTGATGTTCGGTCGTTCCGAGCAGCTCGAGACCAGGATCACCTGGCCCGAGGACACGGGGTTTCGCCACGTTTGGCCGATCGGGCTGTGGCGGCGCCTCGATTCGTCCATGCCGCTGGTCATCGCCGGGCTGCTGGCGGGGCTGGCCGCCCTGCTCGCGTTCAGCGTTGCCGCGGCCGCGCGTGCACCACGTATGTCGGATCCTGAAAGCTCCCATCCACGTTCGTCAACGTGAACGTGTTGCGTTCGTCGAGGACCTCGAGGTCGCAGCACTTGAGGATCCGGTCGAGGCAGCGAGGGCTCATCTGCCACCAGTTGCACTGATCCCAGTCGCCGACAAAGCGGGCGAGCGAGTCGTCGGTGTCGGGCAACGTCATCGCGATCGTGACCGTCATGCGACCTGTCGGCTTGAGCACCGATCGCATCGCCTGAATCCCGAGGATCGGATCACGCACGTGCATGAGCATCGAACCGCAGAAGACGTAGTCGAACATGCCGACCGTCTCTGGTGACAGCTCGTAGATCTGCGCTTCGTGCTTGCGCACGTTCTTGCAGCCCATCGATTCGACCACGAGGTCGAAGCCGGCGCGCATGGTGATGTCGTCGATGTAGGCTCGCTCTTCGGCCGACTTGCTCTCGAAGTCCGCCCGATACCGTGGTGTCCAATCGTGGTCGCCCCAGCCGGGCAGGTCGAGCGCGACGACTTCCGCAGCGCCGCGCCGATCCATCTCGCACGCGAAGAAGCCACTGCTGGCACCGACATCGAGCACGCGCTGGCCGTCGAGCTGGTCAGGAATCCCATACTCCGGCAGGAAGCTCTTCACTTGGAAGACCCCCGGCGTCATGACGCCGTCGCCCAGGTCAATCGCGTGGTACCAGCTCGTCACCTTGGCGACGCGCTTCTTCAGTGCTTCGATCTGCTCGGAGGAGCGTGACATGTCCGTGCTTGAGGGGTGAGGGCCAAAGCTGGGCTGCCCGAAGTGGGTTCCCCGCGTTCTCAGGGTCTGCGGCGAGTGAAGAGCATGCGGCGAGCACGGCGGGTGCTGACGCGGACGCCAGTGATTCGATCGGCATCATCGCGTTCAAACTCGAGCAAGCCACCGCGGATCGTGAACATCAGATCGCGGGTGAGCGGCTGGTGGGCGACGCCGTCGAAGGCCAGGGCGGCCTTGCGCCGGCGGACCTGGATGGTCCGATCGAGTTCGACGCTGTGGTATTGGCCTTCGTAGTCCTTCCAGGTCCTGGCCGGCATCGTGAACGGCGGCAGCGCGGTGAATCGACGCGCGTTCTCGTTGGCGACCTGCAGCTTCAGTCCGGACACCGAGCCGTTGGCTGCGCGCAGGACTTCGCCTGCGACGGGTAGGGCCGTGCCGATCGAACGCAACTTGTCGCCCTTGTTACTCACGAGGTCGATCTGCCAGGAGAGGGTGACTAGGCGCATCCGGTCTCGTTGTGGCGCCAGCCGCGCCAGGTCGCCGCTGTCGTCATCCACGAGGAGGGCCGGTGCATCGATCGGCTGCTTGCCGGCCGGTGCCTTCGCGGGTGGCTGGAGCCTGTCGCCGAGGAATACGGCCGCTGTCGCCATGGCGAGCCGTGACGCGTCGATGTTCGCCGCGTTGCCGAGCAACGCGACGCAGAGCCCTTGGTCAGGGAAGAAGGCACTGTGGGCGCGGAAGCCGAACGAGCTGCCCGCGTGCTGGACTACACGCACGCCGCGGTATCGCCCGACCCTGAGCCCGGCGGCGTAGTCGCCGGTCCGCGGACTGCGGCGTTGTGACCCGTCGAGCTTGGGTGCTGTCAGCATGCGGCGCACGAACGAATCGCTCGCTCCCTTCGCCTGCATGCTCTCGAGCCAGCGCAAGAGGTCCATGACGGATATGAACAGACCTCCCGAACCCACCATGGCGAAGCGCGTGCGGTGTGGCACATACCGCTTGCCGCGTCGTTGGTGCCCGACCGCCGCCTGCGGCACGTCGTGATCGGAGCTGTCCTTGAACACCGAGTTCTTCATGCCGTGCGGTTCGAACAGCGCCTTCGTCGCATACTCGCGCAACGAGCTCTTCGTGAGCCTGCCGATGATGACGCCAAGCAGGAAGTAGCCGCTGTTGCAGTAGAGATAGTCCGAGCCCGGCGCGAAGTTGAGGTCACGCTGTTTGGCGAGCAACGCGACCACGTCGTCGGCGCTTTGATCGCGATCGAAGTCGAGCTTCGCGAACCTTCCCAGCTCGAAGTAGTCACGCAGCCCGCTGCGGTGATGCACGAGGTCGCCGATCGAAATGCCTCCACCAACTGCAGTGAACTCCGTCAAGTGCGTTTGCAGCGAGTCACTCCACTTCAGCTTGCCTTCTGCTTCCAGCATGACGGCGCACGCGGCGACGAACTGCTTTGACACCGACGCTGCGTAGAAACGTGTCGTCTTGGTGATCGATCCACCCTTCTCGACGTCTGCCAAGCCGTAGCAGCCGACGTGCAAGAGCTTGCCGCCCCTGGACAGGGCGACTGCAACGCCAGGGGTCTTCTCGTTCCAGCTGGCAAAGAGCGCGTCCACCTTGGCCTCGTGCGGATCCTGCGCCGGGGCCGCGAGGGCGAGGGCGAGGGCGAGGATTGCGGTTTGCATCGTGCTCAACTTACCCACGCTGGAATACCGCAACTCGAACATCTCGCTTGACGAACGGAGGTTCCCGCACGAGTCTCACTGGAGGTCGGGGCGATTAGCTCAGCTGGTTAGAGCACCTGCTTTACACGCAGGAAGTCGGCGGTTCGAGTCCGTCATCGCCCACCACTAGACCTTTGTCGATTCCGACTTTACGGAAACCCGCTCGAGGCGAGCGGCGCGACACACACCGGAGGCGATGGACTTGGTCCACTTCCAGGAGCGTGACGCGATGAGCAAGACGAAGAAGAAGAGCAGCAACGACGACGTGCCCGAGCTGCGCGTGAAACGACGGCCGCCCAATAAGAAGACGTGCGAGAACCGCGACACCTGCTACGCCACTTCAACGGCATCAAGGTCTGGTTCGGGAGAGCAGACGATCCCGGAACCAGGAAGACCTTCGACGCCTACCTGGCGCGGTGGCTCGCGAACGATCGCCGCTCGCTCGAGGAGCACGAAGACGACGAGCACCTCACAGTCGAGGAGCTCGTCGACCGCTTCCAGGCGTGGGCCGATGCCTACTACGTCAAGGACGGCGAGCCGACCCGCGAAGCCAGCATCATCGAGTTCGCATGCAAGCCGCTGACCATGCTCTATGGCACGGAATCCGCGGCGACGTTCGGGCCCCAAGCACTACGCGCGGTCCGCGAGGACATGATCCGGCGCAAGTGGTCCCGCAAGAACATCAACCGACAGGTCGGCCGCGTGCGACGGGTCTTCAAGTGGGCCGTCGAACGTGAGCTGGTTCCGCCGAGCATCTCGCACGCACTCGCGTGCGTTGCCCCACTCAAGCGAGGACGAACCGAAGCCAAAGAGCGCAAGCCGGTCGCGCCGATCGCGTGGGCCGACGTGGAAGCGGTGTTGCCCTGCGTCTCGAACGAGGTCCGCGCCATCGAGCTGGGGTAGTGCGCGACTCATCGCGCGATCGTCAACGGCGCCGCGTTGGTCGCGAACTGGAGACCGGCACCGAGCACCGCGAACGAGTGGTAGAGAGTCAACGGTCGCACGGCCTGGGCAACCGTGAGCGGCATCGACCATGTCGCCGTTGCGCGTCCGAGGCTGTCGAGGCGCGGGATCGCGGGGTTCAGCAGAGCGCCGGGCGCCGCGAGCAGCAGGCTCGTGTACGCGTCGAACTGCACCGGCAAGCGGACCTTGCCCGCCAGGACACCTGGACGCGTGCCGGTAAAGCTGCCGAGCAGGACGGCGAAGCCTCCGGCATGGACAGCACCGGCCTCGATCTTCATCTGCACGGTCGACCAACTGCGCGTTCGATCCAAGACGAGGCTCGGCGCGAGCGCCGGTCGCCCCGAGATCAGATGCACTGCGCCCGCATCACTGGCTGCCCCTGCTGCGCCAACGGCGAAGTCCGGGGTGCCATCGCCGTTCCCATCACCACACCCAGCGACGGTGCCGCCGAACTCGCCCTTGTCTGCGATGCCGGTGAAGCGCGCCAGGGTGTAACCGTCCCGACTGGAAAAGACGTAGGCGATGCCGCGGTGCCCGGTGGCGACATTGGCGCGCGGTGCGCCGACCACCAAGTCGGGCCGGCCATCGCCATCGCTGTCGGCAATCCCACCGACACTGGTGCCGAACCGATCGCCGAGGCTTTCGCCCTCCAGGAGCAACAGCTCCGTCAGGTCCTTGCCCGACAACAAACGTGCCCGACCCCGACCTGCGGTCTGTGGCGCGCCAGCGATCACGTCATCGACGCCATCGTTGTTGGCGTCGCCGGCGTTGGCGATCGAAGTGCCGAGCGAGTCCCCGATCGCAGCACCACGGCGGCGCCGCAGCACCGTACCGTCGCGCCCGGATAACAGATACACCGAGCCGTCAGCGGCGAGGGCACGCCCGGGTTCGCCCGCTGCGACATCGGGCACGCCGTCGGTATTGCCATCCCCGATGATCGCGACTCCGGTGCCGAGTTCGAACAGGGAGACACCGGTCCGGCGCCACAACTCGGCGCCGGTCTTCCCCGAGTAGGCGATGACCCGGCCCGCGCTGGGAAAGTTGCCGACCGCGAGCGGCGCGCCGACCACGACGTCGGGCACCTTGTCGGCATCGAGGTCCACGCCACCGGCGGCCGCGTGACCGAAGCTCGGCCCGCTGGCGGCGTCGCGCAGCGTGCGCAGCACTCGTGGCCCTGACGCGTCGCGCAGCCACTTGCCCGAGACGACCTCGACCAATCCGTTGCCGCCCACCAGAAGGTCGTCGATCGAGTCGCCGTTGACGTCGCCTGCACTCGCCAATGCCACGCCGAGGCCGTTGCCAGCCGCTGCGCCGGTGAAGCATCTGAGCGCCGCACCGTTGGCCCCTGACCAGACCGTGACACGGCCGGCGTCCTTGCCGCCGCCGTCGTCACCGGGAGCGCCGCCCGCGAAGTCCGGCACCTTGTCGCCGTCCACGTCGTGCAGTCCCACCACCGCCGCACCCAGCTGATCCCCGATGCTTGCGCGGCCATGCTCGAACAACTGACCGACCTGGGGCCTGGGGTACAGGACGTTCATCCGTCGCACGTCGAGCGCGCTCAAATAGATGCGCTGGCCGAGCAGCGGCGTGTACTTCTTGTCCCACGGTGGCCGCACCGTCATCGTCGGCTGGGCGTTGCTCGAACACTGGAAGCGGTGGTAGTGCATGATCGACTCGAAGTCGTACGGCACGTCGAACAGCTCCACATTCGTCAAGATCCTGTACTGGCTCGCGCAGTTGATGTTGGCGCTGTGCACCTGGATGTAGGTGTCGCGATCGGCACGCATGTGCTCGTGCCAGAACCCGACCGCGTGACAGATCTCGTGCATGATCGTGTACTTGCGTTCCCAGTTCGCGATGTTGATGAACTGCTGACCGCCTGTGCGTCCGATCGAAGAGCTGTTGTTGCCGGAGTTGCGGATGTGGATGTAGGCCGCCTCGGTCGTGCGCGGGATGAAGCGCAGCCCCGACACCTTCTCCCACGATCGCATCGAGTGCAGCGACCGGGCGTGGTTCTGCGGGTTGACGGCCGGATCGATGACGAAGTGCACGATGCCGTTGGGCCAGGGCCTGCCCGCCCACGTCGCGGGGCCGGGGTCGATGTGGATGCAGCCATCGACGCATCTGGCGCCCTGTGCCGGCACCGTGACTGGCAGAAGGGCCAGGACCAGCAGGGAGAGAGGGCGCATCCGCCCATCATAGACGGGTTACTGCACGAGGATGTCCAGCGCATCGCCGGCGCTTCCAGTATCGCCCACCACTCGGTGCGAATCCGACATCGCGCGAGTTGCGCGCAGCGTGAGGGAGGTGGTCAGGGTTTTTCGAGAGCTGCCCACCGGGGTGGGTGTGTGGCGTTCCATGTGGCGGTCCTATGCTGACCATATGGCCAGCATCTTTGCGCGTATCGTTGCCGGTGAGATCCCCTGCCACAGGGTGTGGGAGGATGAGGATCACCTCGCCTTTCTCGATCTCAATCCGATCCAGCCCGGGCACACGCTGGTGATCCCGAAGGTGGAGGTCGCCTACCTCTTCGATCTGGAAGCGGAGGCGTTTGCGGCGCTGTGGGGGGCGGTCCGGGCTGTCGAGGCCAAGGTGCGCGCTGCGACGGCGGCGAAGCGAGTCGTCGTGGAGGTCGTTGGGTACGAGGTTCCGCACGTCCACGTGCACCTGATCCCGACGAGGCAGCTCTCGGACTATCCGGTGCCGCCGCGCGGGAAGATGGCCGACGAGGAGCTCGCGGCGATGGCTGCGGGGATGCGCGAGGCGTAGGGCGGCGTTGGCACGGAGTTCAGCCGGAGGGTGAGCTCCTGTCGAAGGCCTCGGCCCACACCGAGCTCCTCGGTGGTCGATCTGGCGGCAGGTGCCGACCCATCCTCGAAGCGGGGCCGGAAGCGGACAAGGGCTGATCTTGGCCGGTCGCCCCGGAGTTGGCCCAGAGCCCGGCGAGAAAAGCCAGTGGGATAACCCGATTGGCGGCCCGGGCTTGCGTTTGCGCGGGCGGCCGATTGCAAGAACGTGGATTACTCGGGAGACCGGAGCCGCCCACGCCCGTTATCCTGCCCCCCCAATTCTCTGAGCGGATCCTCGCCCGACGATCCGGGGAATCTCGTCTTTCGTTAGTGAGTAAGGAGTGCCGTAATGGCCAAAGGAACGATCAAGAAGTTAGTTTCCGACAAAGGGTTCGGTTTCATCGAAGGTGATGGAGTTGAGCTCTTCTTCCACAGCTCGGCCTTGCAGAACTGCAGGTTCGACGAGCTCCGTGAGGGGCAGGCCGTGGAGTACACGGCAGGCGACGGCCCCAAGGGTCCGCGCGCCGAGAGCGTCGAAATCGTCTAAGTAACGCCCTGGCGGCCCCACCCACCCGTGCGATGGGGGCCACCAACGACTGGGCACGGTTTTGCACGGAACGCCCGGCGTATGTCGGAGCGCTGCCAACAAACGAGCCTGGCTCGTTTGTTGGTGACAACCATGAGTGAGTTACCGGGTCAGATTGTGTACCGGGTCAGATTGCGCCGAGAGCAGAGCGCGGGCGCACACGTCGGCCAGCTTCTCCCATGGCAGCTTTACTTCGCGAGCTTGGTGCGCAGCCAAGCGACGACTTCCCTTGCTAGCTCGAGGTGTCCCGCGGCGTTCGGATGTGGATCGCTCGGAGCAACTGCATAGCGGGCCATGTAGTCAGTGTGGTCGATAAACGCCTCGATGTGCGGGATGCCGCGCGTGCGCGTCGCTTCGGCGATGCCCGGTGCAGCGGGCTTGCCCTTCTCGCCGATCGTGTCGATCAGCGCGAACTGGATGTCGCCACACAGCGTCTTGAACAGCTCGAGGACGTCGGCGACGTGTTTCACGCCGCTCGCAGTCAGGTCGTGTCCGATCCAGTATTCCGGCCGAACGCGGCGCCATCGGTCCAGTCCGGTCTGCGCGAAACGGCCGAGGTACGCCGTGCGAACCCACGACGGCAGCAGGACGCGCCGCTCTGTGGCCTCGGCCAGTTTGTCGACAGCGGGCACGTCGTTGTTGACCAAGGTCAGGAGTACCAGGTCCGGCTGGAAAGCCAGGCCGCGCTCCTTGAGGAAGAGGTAGCTGTTGACGAGGTTCCAGCCGGGGACGCCGGCGTTGATGACTTCGACTCGCGGATGGCCAGCGCGCAGCGTGTGATCGCGCAACTGCCGCTCCACGACACGAGGAAAGGCGTCTTTCTCGGCGACGCCGAAGCCGAATGCGATCGAATCCCCGAGCACGAGGATCCGGTACGTGTCCGGCGGCTTGGCGATGGGTGTCTCACGGTTGCGCATGCCGTGACTGCCGATGACGATCTCGTGGCCGAGGTAGCTCGCGCGTCCACCCGGCACGAGTTCGAGGCCGGCCTTGCCATTGCGGATGACCTTGCCCGCGAGCGCTTCGCGCTGCGCGACATCCTCGGCGCCGAGCGGGTCGAGCGCGCGTAGCAAGACCTCAGCCAACGCTAGCGCGACGAACGTCGCGATTGTCGCCGCGAGCAAACGCTTCAGCAGGCGCTTGGTCTTCCCGGTCGCCACTCAATGAGCCTAGTGGCGTGAGCCAGGAGTACGCCACAGATCTTTCGCGCCGAGCGCGCGGATCGTGTTCCAGCTACCCTGGCAGACGTGACCGATGCGGCGCGTCATCTGGTATCGCTGAGCTTCGACGACGGCTTCCGCGCCTCGAGCATCCGCACCGCTGAGATCTTCGAGCGTCGCGGGCTCGCCGCGAGCTTCAACGTGATCGCGACGGGTCACCACGCGGACTTCTCTTCGCCGGATGCCTACCAGGACGCGATCGAGAAGGGGGACTTCGGTCTGTGGCGCGACCTCGCCGAGCGCGGCCACGAGATCATGCCGCACGGCTATCGGCACGCGAACAAGGGCGAGCTACCGTTCGCCGAAGCCCGAGACCTGGTCGAGCGCTGTCTCGAGGTGTTCGCCGCCGAGTTGCCCGCGTTTCGCGCCGAGGAGGCCGTACTGGGGCTGCCCTACAACGCGGCCAGTGACGAGCTCGCTGCCTGGCTGCCCTCTGTCGTTCGCGCTTACCGCGTCGGCGGCGATGGCATCAACGACATGCCCGACGCGACGCTGGTGCGTTTGTCGTCTACGGTCTTCGGTCCGCGCAACGGTAACGAGGCTCACTTCTTCGCCAAGATCGATGAGCTCACCGCACGCGAGTCGGGTTGGCTCGTGTACCTGCTGCACGGCCTCGGCGAAGAAGGCTATGGCCCGGTTAGCGAGGACTTCCTCGAGGAGATGCTCGACGCCCTGTGTGAGATCGACAGCGTGGACCTCGTCACGCCGGCGCGCGCGCTCGCCCGAGCGTGACGGCGACAACGATGCCAGCGACGAGCCCGATGCTGGAGCCAATGCCCGGGTTCCCGCCGTTGAGCCCGGTGAAGTGCATGCCGAAGTGGATCGTCAGTGCAGTCGTGGCGCTGCAGAATGCGGCGAGCGCCGAGAGGCGGCCGCGCAGATAGAGGCCGGCCACGAGCGGTCCACCAGACGCGGCGATGAGTGCGAAGATGCCTATCTGGGCGGAGATCTGCACGAGCTCCGGTGGATGGAGTGCGAGCACGGCGGTCGCGATGGCGATGAGCGTAAGCACGATGCGATTCGTCGAGACGGTCGCGCGTTTGCCGATCAGATCACCTGAAAGGGATGCCGACAGCGCCACGATCAGTCCGTCGAGGGTGGACATCGAGGCGGCGAGGATCGTGACAGTGACTGCGGCGCCCACAGGCGCCGAGAGGAACGCCGTCGCGTAGTAGCGCGAAGCGGCTTGGTCCTGTGGAACCACCTCGTCGAGCCCGAGGCGAGCGTAGGCGCCCGCGAACAGCACCAGTGTGTAGACGGCCACGGCGGCGATCGCCGTCAGGAGCATGATGCCGACGTGCTTGCGCCCGTCGACATAGAGTGCCTTCGACAAGAGTTGCGGTTGCGTGCAAAAACCGATGACCATGATGGTCTGTACGATCCAGACTTCGGCGTGGGTCGAGAAGAGTTGCGATTCGGGCGCCACGAGGCCGGTCGAGGCAAGGTCTTTCCAGAGGCTGCCGTCGAGCCACCATTCGATGCCGGACGCGAAGATCACGATTGCAAGGACCAGCATGATCGCGCCCTGCAACGAGTTCGTCAGCGCGTGTGCCCACGCACCACCGAAACCCGTATAGCCGAACACGAACACGACGATCAGCACGACACTCATCTGGTAGCTGATGCCGAGCGAGTCGCGCATGACGTAGCCGCAGCCGACGACGACGAGCACCAGGTAGGAGATCTGCAGCAGTCCGAGCCCAGCGAACACGCGGCGCAGTAGCGGGCTCCGGTAGCGCTCTCCGATCCAGTGAGGCACCGTCAGTGCGCCAACGTCGGCACCGATCTCCTGGAACCGTGGGGCGAAGACCCAGAAGCCGAGACTGAGTCCGACGATCAACGAAACCCCGAAGCCGAGCAGCGCTGGCAGTCCGTCGGCGTAGACCCAGCCCGGCATGATCACGAACAACGAACTCGATGCCGTGCATGCGCCGAGCGTCAGCCCGGCCATCCATGGGTTCATACGCCCGGAGCCGATCGCAAAGCTCTGAGTGCTCGTCGTCTTGCGGCCACCGTGCCAGGCGAGCAACGCCGTCACGAACAGGTAGACCCCGAATAGCGACCAGGCCCAAGCGAGCACGACTACTTCTTCTTCCTGCGCATCAACAGCAATCGCTTGAGCGGGTCCGGGTGCGAACGCTCTTCGAAGAGCTCATACTTGGCGTGGAAGTCCGTCAGGGAAGCGACCGCAAGTTCGGGGCCGCGCCAGAAGGGGTTGTGGAACAGCACGAAGTCGGGCTCGGTCTCGCGGAACCACCAGGCAAAGTCGCCGCGCGACATGGCGTCGACGCCACCTTTGGTCACCAATCCCCACATGTCGATGATGCGCCAGTTCTCGAGTTCGTAGCCGAGCACGCCGATCTCGGCACACGCGATCGACGCGCCTTCGGGAAAGCGTTCGCGCAGCGACTTCGCGAGACTCGCGTAGTGTGGGTAGTAGGACACCGACTTGTAGTGCAGCGCGTTGGCGTCGCGCACGACGATCGGGCTCGGTGCGACGGGGTAGAGGTAGCCGATCACGAGGCAAGCGGCCACCGTGCGTGCCACGGCGCGCTGGTGCCATAGAACCTCGACGATCACCGCGATGCCGAGGGTCAGCGTCAGGTTGAGCGGTATGTAGTACCAGAGGTAGTTGGGCAGGTTGAGCACGGCGTAGAGCGTTGACTGCCCGAGACCGAAGACGACCAGCGGCCAGCAAGGGTGGCGCCGTGCCAGCGCCACCGCAGAGCCGACTGCGCCAAGCGAAATGAAGCCGACTTGCCAGACCGTGTTCCATGGCTTGTCGAGCCGGATGTTCGCGAAGTTGCCGAGCTGGCCGACGACGTTCTTGACGAAGATCCAGCCTTCGCCGTGCAGGCCGGACTCGGTCTGTGCGAGCTTGGCGCCGAGGGTCTTCGGCACGAAAGAGCCGAACAGGGACCATGAGATCGTCGCCCAGGTCAGCAGCGGGACGACGAACAGCAACAGGGCGAACCCGAACTCGCGCCACTGCGACTTCGGCTGCGTCCAGAGATAGTGCACGCAGATCGTTGTCGCCAGGACGACGCCATCACCTCGCGTCAGGCAGAGCGCCGCGAGCAAGATGGCGCATAGCTTGAATCGCCGGCGGGTGTAGCACCACGTCGCGGCGGTCGCGAAGCCGAGGATCAGCGGCGCGTCCATGCCGATCAGCCAATAGAGATACGGCAGGGACATGACGCACGCGCATGCGACGATCGCCGCGACCCACCCGCGCGCGCTGAACAGCAGGAAGGTGAACGTCCCGGTGGCGCCGACACCGAGGCCGAAGAGCAGGACTTGCGCAAGCTCGTAGCGGCCGCCGCTGAGCCACGACGCGAGTGTCAGCAGCAGCGTGTTGCCGGTCGAGGTTGCGCCGTCGACCCATTCACCCGGGTTGTAGACCCAGCCGCGTCCCTCGAGCAGGTTGCGCGCATAGCGCAGGTAGATCATCGAGTCGTCGACCTGGCACGGTTGCTTGAGCCATGCGAGGTACAGTGCGGCCCCTGTCGTCAGCGCTACGAGGGCTACTAGGCGTCGCACGGCCACCCTGTCGGTGCGTTGACGGGACCGACGATCCGGTAGCGTGCGACGACGACTGTACCGGGAACGGAGCGGGTTTTGGGTGCCAAGGCGGAGCGAGACTAATCGCCGGTCGGCCTCGCTGCCAGCGCCAGGACCCAGCGGCCTGTGTCCGGCCGATGACAGCGGCGGAGATTCTGGCCGAGATCAGCGACAACTCAGGCCTGGCATCGCGGGCTCCTCTGCGGGGGCCGGTAGCTTCGACCCGTCAGAAGCGATACGTCAGAAGCGATACGTCAGGCTGCCGCTTCTTCTGTCTTCTTCTTCTTCCCGCTGAACCATCCCTTGATGTTCACCCGCACCTTCCTGCGGATGTCGATCAGGAAGGTCTCCATCTTGCGGGTCTCCTTGCCGACGAGCGAGTTCCACAGTGTCGAGACGAGCCGCCACGGCCGCACTCCATAGGAAACAGCGTAGAAGTTGAGCAACGTCCAGACGCGCCAGCGTGAGAGCTGTTTGGCGGTCATGGTGTAGCTGTAGTTGTTGTCCTCACGCACGCCGCCTTCGTTGGCGAAGATCGGCGTCAACAGGAAGTCGTCGTTGAGCGTGATGTGCCCTTCGGCCTTGAGCTGGTCGTAGAGTTCGGTGTTCGGAATCGGGAAGAAGAAGCCGAACGCCATGTCGGTGATGCCGAGCCAGGCGAGCTTGCGCGCGAGTCGGACCGTCTGCTTGAGATCCTTGGGCGTGTCCTCGGGGAAGCCGGCGATGAAGAACGCAGCGACGACGAGCTTGTGCTTGGATGCCGCCCTGACCGCGCGGACCAGCGACTCCTCTTTCATCTGCTTCTTGACCCGCTTGCGAGTCTCGGCGCTGCCGCTCTCAGGCGCGTAGTTGAGCGACTTGCCGTTGGTCTTGGCCAGCCACATGGCGACTTCGTCGTCGATGACCTCGACGCGGGTGCCCGACGGTAGCTGCCAGATGATCTTCTCGTGCAGGCCGCGGTCGTAGAGCTCCTTGCAGAAATCGATGATCCACTGCTTCTTGAGGATTGCGGTCAGGTCGTGGAACGGGAAGTTGTTGGCCCCGTACTTCGCGTGCATGTGCTCGATCTCGTCACACACATCGACGGGGTCGCGGGCATACCACCGGGTCGTCCACATCCTGGGCGAGGAGCAATACGTGCACTGGTAGGGGCAGCCGCGCGTCGCCATCAGCGGCACGGTCATCCCGTAGTGGATGCCGGTAACGAGGCGTCGCTCGTCGTAGGTCTTGATGTCGAAGAGGTCCCACGCTGGCCACGGCAGTTCGTCGACCGCTTTGGTGCGGTCGCGAGCCTTCAAGCTCTTGGTGGGCATGCCGTTGGCATCGCGGTACCAGATGCCTTCGACGTTCGCCCACTTGGCATCGTTGCCGCTTCGTACCAAATCCTCGAGGGCCGCGAACAACTCGACCGCGCCTTCTTCGCCCTCGCCTAGCACGATGTAGTCGATCGGAGACTCGGCCATCGAGTAGTCGGGCAGTCCGGTGAAGTGCTCGCCGCCGCACACGATCGGCGTGTCCGGGAAGCGCTCTTTCATCTTGATGATGATCTCGCGCACGATCGGCCACGAGAACGACCACATGTTGGTCACGCCGAACGCTTCGGCTTCCGGGTCGAGGCGGTCGACGAGCTGGTCGGGTGTCAGGCCGAGCGCCGAGATCTGTTTGCGCAACCCGGGCGTGACCTGGTCGGGTGCTTCGCCGACCGCATCGGCGACGGACACATCATGTCCGGCCTTCTGCAAAGCAGCCGCGATGTATGCCAGTCCGAGAGGCAGGCTCGGACGCAAGGCGGTCATCGCGTAGACATTCAGGTAGACCGGCGGATGGATCAGTTGGATCTTCACGTACGGCTCAGGATGTGGCTGTCTCTGGTGGCGCTTCGATCGGGTAGATCGAAGGTGGTGAGGCGGCATGAACTCCGGATGGTGCAGGCTCCCCCCGACTCGAAGGCAAGTCTACCTCGAAAAGCGCCCACGGGGCGATGCAAGCGGGCTATTGCCGCACCGTTGCCCAAGACTCCGGCGCAGGCGAGAGTCCGGCGCACTCGCCCCAGCCAGACTACGCCGAGGACCTGGACTCAGCTTCATCTTGCGAGGGCGTCTCGTAGTGCGGTGACGACGCGGCGGACGGAGGTCTCGCGGGCGCCGTGACCCATGAGGCCGATGCGCCACACCTTGCCCTTGAGGGTGCCGAGCCCGCCGCCGACCTCGATGTGGTGTGCACTGCGCAGGTGTTTCTGCACGGCGCCGGGGTCGACGCCGTCGGGTACGACGACGGATGTCAGCATGGGCGTGCGCAGGTTTTCCGGGACGAGGCACGATAGGCCGATGGTCTCGAGTTCGGTGTACAGTGACTGCGCGGCCGCACGGTGTCGTTCGAAGCGCGCTTCCATTCCCTCGTCGAACACGTCGTCGAGGCCGGCGGCGAGGCCGTAGATCGAGCTGATAGGTGCCGTGTGGTGGTAGACCCGGTCGCTGCCCCAGTAAGACGACAGCAGGTTCACGTCCAGGTACCACGACGTTGGCTTGTTCTTGCGGTTGCGCGCCTTCTCGAGCGCTGCTTCCGAGAAGCTCACCGGCGATAGACCTGGTGGGACACCGAGGCACTTCTGCGTTCCCGAGTACGCCGCGTCGACTCCCCATTCGTCGAGTGCGACGCGCGTGCCGCCGAGGCTCGTGACGCAGTCCATGAGTACTAGCGCGCCGGCGCCCTTGGCTGCGGCGCAGATCGGCTCGGGTGGTTGCAGCACACCGGTCGACGTCTCGGCGTGCACGAAGCAGACGAGCTTGGTGTCGCCGTTGGCGATCGCCTGCGCCATCGCCGCAGAGTCGAGCGCCGTGCCGTAGTCGGCCCTTACCTCGATGGCGTTGCCGCCCTGGCGCTGGACGAGGTCCTTCATCCGCTCGCCGAACACGCCGTGGATGCCGACAACGACGCGGTCGCCCGGCTCGACAAGGTTGACGATGCACGCCTCCATGCCGGCGCTGCCGGTCGCCGAGATCGGCAGCGTGAAGTCGTTCTCGGTCGAGAACAGCGCGCGCAGGTCCGCCTTGACCCGGTCCATCAAGCCGAGGAATTCGGGGTCGAGGTGCCCGAGCACGGGTGCGGACTGGGCGGCGAGCACGCGATGCGACACGGGCGAGGGCCCCGGTCCGAGCAGTAGCACTTCGGTCGGATGGAACGGTGCTCTCTCGGTCATGGCAGGGAGGATAGCGTCACTTGTTGTCAGCTAGCCAGTCGTCATTGCCGGGGGCCGCGACGCTCGGTGATGGTGGCGACTACCTCCGCCCACGACATCAGATGTAGCGCACGTACCTGCCGCCGCTCTCCTTGGCCAGCTGCTTCAACAGCTCGCTGTCGTGACCGAACGAGATCGTGTGAATGACAATGCGGCGTTCGTGGTTCCAGCGGCGGACCGCGTCGCCGAGCGCGCGGGGTTGGATGATCTTGCCGACGCTGGGACGGCCGTCGGACAGCAAGTAAATCGTGTCAACGCCGACGTCATCGAAGGCGCGACGTAGGGCGTCATGGATGTTGGTGCCCCCGGCCGCCACGAGATTGCGGACGAAGGCCTTCGCCTCTTCCTTGTTTGTCTTGCTCGCTTCCTTGAGGGACCTGACCCAGGACCGCGTGCCATCGCTGAACGGAATCACGTTGAACCAGAGGTCGGGGGAGCAAGCGGTGATGACCTGCTCCAGGGCCTTCTTGACGGAGTAGAGCTTGGTCGAGCGCGCCGTGCCGATGCGTTGTCTCATGCTGCCCGAGACATCGACGACAAAGCACGCGCGGTTGGTCAGAATGGGGATGCCGTAGTAGGTGACGACGCCGCGCCTGCGCGCCGCCTTCTCTGACTCGTCGCCCCTCCCCTTCCTTTTTCCCGTTCGCTTCCTGGACGCTTTCGCCAGCCTCGGCAGCTCGAACGTCTCGCCCGCCGTGGACCACCAGCTTTTCCAGTACTCGTGCGCGGGATACGTGCGGTCGGTTAGCGCGACGAGCGTGCCGAGGACTTCGCCTTCGAGCCGCCCGCTCTCGTGCTCGAGGGCGGTGATCAGTACGGGCACCGAACTCTTGTGGCGGACTCGACGCAGGTAGCCGTAGGCCGCCGAACGCACCTGGAAGTCCTGCGACGAGCACAGCGCTTGCACGTGCGGTAGCGCCTGCGCATATCCCAGGTCCTTCAACAGGTCGACCGCGCGACAACGGATCCCGATCTTCGGCGAATCCAGGAGCTTGAGGAGGTGCTTTGGCCAGCTCGAGTCCTTCTTTCGGAACCCGTGCATCGCCCACATGGCTTCGAGGCGTAGCTCCGGGTGGCGGCCTTCGAATAACTTGCGCAGGCGGGGCAGCCCTTGTTTGAGGCGGCGCCGCGACACTGGACCGATGGCGGCGAGCACGACCGCCGTCGAATGGTCGCCGAGCGCCTTCACGAGGGCTTGGTTTGCTTCCGGTGTCTTGAAGTGGCCCAACAGCTCGACCGCGGTCAGCCGTTCGACGGCTCCTTCGAGCTCGTCGAGGGCGGCGTGGAGTTTCCTGATCAGCCGCGCAGCGTGCTTGGGCAGGCGGCCGATCTGTATCATCGCGAGACGCACCACCTGGTTGCCCTGCATCGCCAGGCCGAGCAGAACGGGCAGCGTGTCCGCATCCGGGATCGATGCCAGCGCGAACAGGGTTGCGTTGCGCATCCCGGGCGGTTTGAGTGCCGACTCGTCTGCCGCGATCGTGAGCAACTTGGCCTTCATGCCCTTGTAGGCAGCGCTGCCGAGCTGGCGCAGCGCTTCAGCGCGGATCTTATGATTGGGATCGACGAGAAGTTCGACGAGGGAATCCAGGAGTGGCGCTGTCTTCTTGACCGTGGTCAACGCGCGCAGCGCCTGCTCGCGTTGACGCCCGGTCAGATGCTTCAAGGCATCGGCGAGGGCACGGGCCGCGTGCTTCTCGGTGGGTGCGGCGCCGCACAGGGCCGGCAGGACAGCGGCCTGAAGGCTGTCGTTGCCGCTGCGCAGCGCCCGCACGAGCACCTGGATACCGGGCCGCTTCTGCGTCGCCAGGCCGAAGGCCGCCGAGCGGCGCATGCCGTTGTTGGGCGTCGTCAGTAGCACGTTACGCATGACGGCGAACACAGCTGGGTTGGCGTGGCGGGTCAGTAACTGCAAGACAGTGGCGCGGATGCGCGTATCGGTCTCGTCTCCCCAGAGGTCTAGCAGTAAGCGCCGTACCTGCGGATTGACCACGGCGTGCAGCCGCTTCAGCGTGCGGATGCGTTGCTGCGCCGGTCGTCCCTTCTCGTTCTCGATCTGCCGGCGCAGTGCAGTGAAGTCGATCTTCTTCTTCTGCGCAGTAGCGGGCGTGACTGGCCCGGCTACGAGCGCGCTGAGAAGCAAGGTGAGGATTCGCACCTTCATCACCGGCTCCATGTTAGCACGGCCCCTTCCTGGGGAGGGTCGTCAGGGCCGAACTGACCACCACCAGCGCCTTCGTGCTGCGCACGAAGAAGAAGAGCAAGCTCAACATCATGGTCGTCTAGATCGTCGATCGTCCCCCGAGCTCACGAACGAAGTTTCGATAACAGCGCCTGACCCTCGCGATGGTCAGGCGCTCTTTCGAGGAGCTTCCGCAAGGCCGCGCGTGCCTTCGGCTTGTCGGAGGCACGTAACCAGTGCTGGGCAAGCTCGAACCACGCATCGTCTTGGCCACCGGCTGCGGCAGTCTCGAGGTGGCGCACAGCTGCCGTGGTGTCTCCGAGCCGGGAGCAAATCCCGCCCATGAGCAGCGACGCGTTCGGGTGCTTCGGAATGGCTGCCAGCAACTTGGCGAGCTCGGCGCGCGCCTCGACGAAGCGGCCTCGTGCGGCAGACCCATCGCCGCGCTCTGCGGCGGCTTGACCGGCCCGGACAAGCGCTCTGGCTGCGTTGAGCCGCACCTCGGGCTTGTCCGGTGCCAGGTCGGCGGCGACTCGGTAGGCTTCCGCGGCATCGGTGAGTTGCCCGAGCCTCGTGTGCGCTTGAGCAAGTCCGCAGCGCAGGAAGCCATCGTTGGGGTGGAGCCGCGTGACCTGTTGCCAGTAAGTCACGTCGTCGTGCCACACGTAGCACTGGGCAAACGCCAGTGCCCCCAAGGCGATCGTCGACGCAAGGGATGCGGTCAGCCACATGCTGGCGCGACGTCCAGACAGTAGCCGCGCGAGGCCGGCCGCTGCGAGCGCCGTCAGCGGGATTAGCGACAGGTATGCGTAGCGGTCTGCGGTGATCTGTCTGCCACTCTGCAAGAGGCCCAACACTGGCGATACGATGACGACGTAGCTCGCCCACGCTGCCCAGACCCCACTGTGCTTGCGTCGCAGCAAGAACGTCATCAACGTCACCGCGATGACTCCCGCTGCGCAGGCCAGGTACAGGGGGTCGGCCCACGACAGGCTGTGGTCGCCCAGCTGGTACAGCGGTGAAAGGTCGAGGGGGAACAGCGTCTTCCACGGGTAGAACACGAGAGCGAAGCTCGCCTGCGCGAGTCGCGCCGGTAGCGGATGTTGCTCGATCGTCATCGCCGCCTGCTCACTCTGCGCAAAGGCCGCGAGAATGGCGGTGACGGCCGACAAGGCGAGGAAGGGCAGTAGCTCCGCGGCGCGACGTTGCCAGCTTGCGCGGTGCCGTAGGACGTAGACGTCGACCAGCACGAGCACGACCGGCAGCGTGATGCCCCAAGCCTTGGCGGCGAGGGAGGCCGTGTAGCTGATCAGGGCCAACTTGTAGAAGCGACTCGGACTGTCCGTCCCGGACCGCGAGCGAACCCAGAACAACAGAGTTAGTAGCCAGAAGACGCCCGACAAGACGTCGCGTCGCTCGGTGACCCAGGCGACCGACTCGACCCGTAGCGGATGGACCGCGAACCAGAGCGCGCCGACGGCGGCCGCTGTCATCGCAGGTGGCGACTTGCCCAATAACGCAAGAAGGAGGCGAAAGCAGAGCGTGGCTGCGACGGCATGCAGCACGACGTTCGTCAGGTGATAGCCGAATGGCGTCAGGCCCCAGACCGCGTGGTCGACGGCGAAGCTCAGCCAGGTCAGCGGGTGGAAGTGGCCGCCCCGAGGATCGAACCACGCTGCGAGGTTGGCCAACGACAACCCGTGCACGTGCTGATTGCCGGTGACGTTGAGCTCATCGTCGACCGACACGATGAAGTCTGCCGACAGCGCTGGAGCGAAGGCCAGGAACGCGGCAGCGGCGACGGCGGCCGATAGCCAGAGTTCTAGCCGTGGCTGCCGGTTCACAGGTCCGGGTGACGGTGGTGGTGCTTCGTCTGTGCTTGCCAGGTTGCTGCGATTGCTAGCAGGCGCGCGTCGTCGTCGAGTTGCCCGGTCAAGCAGATCGAACGCGGCGGGCCGTTCGGTCGGAAGCCGGACGGCGCGATGAATGTCGGATGTCCAGTGAGGTTGGTGAGCGCGAGGATGCCGCCGGCGAACGGTGGATGGACCAGCACGTCGATGTTGCGCATCACCTTGTCGAAGTCGCGCATCAGCCGTGTACGCAGGCGGTTGGCCTGGATGTACTCGACGGCAGGGATCAGGCGTGCGGCGCGGAAGACGTTCGGCCACGCTTGTGCGACCTGGCGCACGAGTTCGTCGTCGCGATTGGACCGCGTGAACTCGTCGAACGCTGCCGCTGCTTCGGCATTGAGCACGAACATCATGTCCCCGGTCGGATAGCTTGGCAGTTCGACCTCGACCAGTTCGCAGCCGAGCGCGCTCAGGTTGTCGAGCACCTTCTGACCCGGCTCGTTGTTGCGGAACGCGCTCTCCCAGTAGCCAACGCGCAACCCCTTCATGTTGGCGGTCTTGGCCATCGCGAACGGTTTGGTGCGTGCGCTCGGGTCCTTGCCGTCGGCGCCGTGAATTGCCGCCATGACGAATGCGCAGTCGGTGGCTGAGCGGCAGATCGGGCCCAGCTTGTCGAGGGACCACGAGAGTGTCATCGCGCCGTGTCGGCTGATGCGACCGAAAGTCGGGCGCAGTCCCGTCGTGCCGCACCGGGATGACGGCGACACGATCGACCCGTAGGTCTCCGAGCCGATCGCGAATGGCACGCCACCGGCGGCCGTCGCTGAGCACGGCCCGGCCGAAGAACCCGACGAACCCTGTTGCGGGTTCCAGGGGTTGCGCGTCTTACCTCCGAACCACACATCACCCCAGGCGAGCGCACCGAGCGTGAGCTTGGCGATCAGCACCGCGCCCGCTTGCTCCAGCCTCTGTACGACGGTCGCGTCGTAGTCGAGCATTTGATTCTCGAACGGCTTCGCGCCCCAGGTCGTGCGCGTGCCGCGCGCCGCGAGGAGATCCTTGGCGCCGTAAGGAATCCCGTGCAGCGGACCGCGATACTTACCGGCGGCGATCTCTTGGTCGAGTTGGCGCGCGGTCTTGAGCGCGCGCTTCTCGGTCAGCGTGATGACGCAATGCAGAGACTTGTCGAGGCGAGTGAGCCGTTTCAAGAACATCTGCGTCAGCTCGACGCAGCTGACTCGCTTGGACTTGATCAGACTAGCGAGAGTCTCGATGTCCGCGAACGCGAGCGCTTTGAGATCGTCCGGTCGCTCGCGAGTCGGCAGCGCGAGCTCGCGCGCCGGTAACGCCACCGATCGATCCACGATCCCCGGCAGAAAGGGATTGAAGGCTAGCGCCGGGTAGAGCTCGTTCGGCAGGACCTCACGGCGCAGCCGTTTGAACGAGCGCAAGTTGGCGCCGACCTTGCGCATCATCAGCTCGAGCTCCGCATCAGTGAACTGGAGACCGATCAACCGAGCCGCGGCGTCCGCTTGCGTCTTGCGCTCACCTTGAGCTTCAAGCCGTCCATTCACGGTGAGCGCCACGCCAAGGAGAAGGGGAACCGACGTTGCTTGTAGCCACACATGCCCCATGTGAGCACTTTGGCCCTCATGCCCGAAGTGCTCACATGAGCAAAAGTTCCTGTGCCGGTCCATTCTCGCTCTGGCTAACCTACTACAAAGTGTAGTAGTACCGCCCCCGGGAGACTTCGCGCATGAGTCCGCTCTGCCGATCGATCAGCGACACCGAACTCGCAGTCCTCAAGGCGCTCTGGGAGGTCGGCGAGGCGACTGTGCGTGACCTGCAAGAGCACTTGAGCGTCGCAGGTTTCAACTGGGCCTACACGACCGTGCAGACGCTGCTCAATCGTCTGGAGCAAAAGGAATGCGTCGCCAGCACCAAGCACGGTCGCGCGTTCCGCTTCTGCGTCACGACTACCCGTGACGACCTGCTCCACCGCGAACTCGGCGACTTGGCCGAGCGTGTCTGCGGCGGCGCGGCGCTGCCGCTTGTCATGAGCCTCGTGGAGCACACGCGTTTCTCCAAGGTGGAGATCAAGCGTCTCCGTGACCTGCTCGATGACCTCGAGCAACCATCGAAGAAGAAAAGCAAGCGCAAGCCGCGGACTCACTCATTGGCGAGGCGAAGCGCGAGATAGGCGATGGCGGCGGCACCGAGCGCGAGTTCGCGCGGGTGCACGGCGTCGATCGTGTCACGCTTGGAGTGGTGGTAGTCGAAGTAGCGGTTCCATGCCGGCAGTAGGCCGAACAGCGGCACGCCCTGTAGACCGAGCGGGCCGATGTCGGCGCCACCGCCGCCGGGGATCAGCACGCCCATGCCGAACGGCCGCAGGTCGTCGACGATCGCCTTGTAGCGAGCGAACGCGTCCCCTCTGGCCGAACTCGTGAAGCCCTTCGGCTCGAAGCCGCCGCGGTCCGACTCGATGGCGGCGACGTGCTTGTGGTTGGCGTGGTCCTTGGCGTAGGCAAGCGCGCCGCGCAGACCGTTCTCTTCGTTCATGAAGAAGACGACACGGATCGTTCGCTTTGGGCGTAGCCCAGCCGCGATCAGCAAGCGTGCGGCCTCGAGGCATTCGATCGAACCCGAGCCGTCGTCGTGCGCACCCTGCCCGACGTCCCAACAGTCGAGGTGGCCGCCGATCACGACGACTTCGTCCGGCTTTTCACTGCCGACGATCTCGCCAATGACGTTGGACGACTCGACGTCGGCGAGCATCCTGCACGATGCGCGTACGCGCACCCAAGTCGGCCCGGCCTTGGCCATCTTCGCGAGTTCCTCTGCCGCCATCGTGCTGACTGCGAGCGCCGGGATCTTTGGCACGTCGGGGGCGTAACGCATCCCGCCCGTGTGCGGCACATCGTCGATGCGTGTTGTCATCGACCGCACCAGGGCTGCGATCGCGCCATGCTTGGCTGCTCGCGATGCGCCACTGACGCGTTGCGGAACGGAAGCGCCGTAGGCAGCGAACGTATTGCGCAGGGCGCGCGGCATCGGGCGATTGAACAGGACGATCTTGCCCCTGACGGCAGTGCCGAGCGCCTCGAGTTGGCTCGACGTGCGCACGACGACGATCTCTCCTTCGACGCCTGCGGCGGGGGTGCCGACGCTGCCGCCGAGCGCCAGGCACGCGAGGGCGTGTGCTGGCGCTGGTTTGAGCACGCGGACTTGTTCGGGTGCACCGCGTTCCCAGCGGGGCACCATGCATCTGTGCAGTCGCACGTTGGCGAGGCCGAGTCTCTGCATCGTTGCTTGCGCCCATGTCACTGCGCGGGCGGCGCCATCCGAGCCTGACAATCGGTGCGGTGCTTGGGTGACGAGTTCGCGCAGCAGTTCGTACGCGCGTCCTTCGGATAGAGATAGGTCGACGATGTGGGCGGCGAGTCCCCGTTCGGATTCGCGCGACGGGTCGGCCTTGGCATCCCGGGTTCGTTCCGTTCCCGTGCAACTGGCAATGAGTAGGAGTATCCAGGGCGCGGGGAGGGCTCTCATTCTTGCATCTTCCGGCGCAGGTCTTATGCCTGCACGCATGAACCGAATCGGCGCGGCACTATCAACGGATTCCAGTGTGGATGCGGCGGTCGTCGACTGCGCGGAACGAGCCATGGAGCAGCTCGGTGGCGAGACGCCGCACGTAGGACTCCTGTTCACGACGCCGCACCACGCGTCGCAGTCGATCGCCAGCGACGTCGCCCGCCGTACCGGACTGGGTCACCTGTTTGGTTGCTCTGGGGAGAGCATTGTCGGGGCGGACAAGGAGGTGGAGGGAACACCGGGGATGGTGCTCTGGCTCGCGCACCTCCCGGACGCCGTGGTCTCGCCGTTCCGGCTCGGGGTTGTCCGTAATGACGAGGGCGGAGTCGAGGTGCAAGGCATGCCCGGGATCGGGCAGCGCACGGCCGAGCAGTTTGTTGCCGATGGCGCCGCGATGTTCATCGTCGGTGATCCCTTCTCCTTCCCCGTGGACGCGTGGGTTCGCGACATGAACGAGCACTTCGAGGGATTGCCGGTGCTCGGTGGCATCGCCAGCGGCGGGCATGCTCCGGGGCAGAGTCGGCTCTACTACGGCGACCACGTCGTGGATGATGGCGCGGTCGGAGTGCTGCTCGAAGGCGCGCGTATCGAGACGATCGTGTCCCGGGGATGCCGCCCGATCGGCAAGCCAATGGTGATCACGAAAGCGCATGAGAACGTGATCGAGGAAGTCGCCGGCCGGCCACCGCTGGCGCAGTTGCAGTCGTTCTTCGACGAAGCTGACGAAGCTGAGAAGGCGTTGATCCAGCGTGCTGCCCAAGGCGGTTTGCAGGTTGGGCAGGTGGTGGATGAGCACATCAGCAGTCCGAGTGGCGGTGACTATCTCGTGCGTAACGTCATGGGCGCCGACCAGGAGACCGGGTCGATGCTGATCAGTGACTACGCCCGCGTCGGGCGTACGGTGTGCTTTCACGTCAGGGATGCCGAGGCCGCCGATGAGGACCTCAAGGAGATGCTCGCCGAGGTGTCGGCCGAGGGTGCGGCCGGCGCACTGATGTTCTCGTGCAACGGTCGCGGCTCGCGTCTGTTCGATGCTCCTGACCACGACGTTGGCTGCATGCGCGACCGCTTTGGTGACCTGCCGCTCGCCGGGTTTTTTGCCGCGGGCGAGATCGGCCCCGTCGGTAGCAAGAACTTCCTGCACGGCTTCACGGCTTCGATTGCGCTCTTCCTCGAGTGAGGTTGCGATGAACCTCAACCACCGGCACGTGCACGCCACTGACCTCGACTAGCACCGCGTCTTTGTCGACCTGGGTGGTCGCGCCGCCTGCAGCGTCGGCAGGAGCGCTGGCGCGATCATCGGACGATCATGGATTGCTCGAGCTGTTTACGGACGATCGCGGCCTCGGGCACGACGCAGTCGTCGCTCGGGTAGCCGACGGGGATCAGCAGGAAGGGGCGTTCATTGTCCGGGCGGTCGAGGATGCTGCACAGGAAGCGCATCGGACTCGGCGTGTGCGTCACCGTGGCGAGGCCGGCGGTGTGCGCGGCCGCGAGCAGCAGGCCACACGCCAGCCCGACCGATTCGTCGGTGTAGTAGACCTGCGAGCCATCGTCGCCGTGCGCCAGCTTGAACACGACGATTAGCCACGGCGCGATCTCGAGGAAGTCCTTGTGCTCGTCGGTGCCGAGCGGTGCGAGGTCTTCGAGCCACTTGCTATTGGCGCGCCGGTAGTAGAACGAGCGCTCTTCCTCCTCGGCGCCGAGCCGGATCTCGCGCTTGAGCGCGGGGTCCTGGACGCACACGAAACGCCATGGCTGCTTGTTGGCGCCGGATGGCGCGGAGCAGGCCGTGCGCACGAGCCACTCGATCGTCTCCAACGACACCGCCGTGTCCGCGAACATGCGCACCGTGCGTCGAGAACTCATGGTCTTGTAGAAACCTTGCGCCGCTTGTTCCGGTGTGGTGCCCGGATCGAAGCGCGGTGGCAGTGGTACGAAACTTGGCTTGCCCATCAGACTCGGATCACACCTTCGAGATAGGGGACGACGTTGCCGGTCAGCATCACGCGGTCATCCATGTGCTCGCAGTAGACGTCACCGCCGCGCTGCGACAGCTGGCGTGCGTGCAGGGTTGTCTTCTCGAGTTTTCTGGACCAGTAAGGAACCAACGTGCAATGAGCGGCGCCGGTCACCGGATCCTCGGGCACGCCGACCGCGGGTGCGAAGTACCGCGACACGAAGTCGACCTCGTCGCCGGGCGCCGTGACCGAGACACCTTCTTTGGGCAGCTGTTCGAGCAGCCCGAGGTTTGGCTCGAACTCACGCACCGCGGCTTCGTTCTCGAGCTCGACGACAAAGCGGCGGTGGTCGCTGACGACGGTGACGAGCGAGGTGTTCTCGCCGAGGCAGGCGAGCAGGTCTTCCGGGTGCTCGCAGGGGTCCGGGCGACTCGCCGGCAGATTGATCGCGTAAAGGTCGTCCGACCGTTCGACCGCGATCTGGCCGCTTTGTGTCGCGAAGAGGATCTGATCGCGCTCTGGCTCGCGATGAAACACGACCCAGCCGGCAGCAAGCGTCGCGTGACCGCACAGCGGGACCTCCACGCGAGGGGTGAACCAGCGGAGCGCATACTCGTGGGCTTCTGGCACGTAGAAGGCCGTCTCCGAGAGGTTGTTCTCGGCCGCGATCTGTTGCAGCACCTCGTCCGGCAGCCACTGGTAGAGCGGGCACACGGCAGCGGGGTTGCCGGCGAATGGCTGGTCCGTGAACGCATTCACCTGGTAGATCGGGATCTCTACGGGCATGCCCACATGGTAGAGCGACCTGGCGCCTGCGCTCGCCTCCCGAACGCTGGCGCTTCTCTCTGCAACCGTCGATGCCCAGTCGCCGATGTGGCGGGGTCCTCTCGGGCCCTGGGTCCTCCTGCCTGGACCCGCCTGGTGAGCGGGTCTTGTCGAAGTGGCCCGCCACCTTGTCCTGGCCGTTGTTGCTGCGCGCGCTGTCTTGCCTCAGAAAGGGCCAGACCTATACTCCGGCGCCCTCCGCGTGGGGACGTAGCTCAACTGGTTAGAGTACTGGACTGTCGATCCAGTGGTTGCGGGTTCGAGTCCCGTCGTCCTCGCCAAGAAGGCCGTAGCTCGTAGCGAGTTGCGGCCTTGTCCATGTACCGGCCACTTGGCCGGGCGCCCAGAATCCCGCGATTCGCGCGCTATCCGATCAAGCCAGGCCAGAACCTCGCCAGCCTGTCGAAGCGGGTGCGGGATGGTCGACGGGTCGATACCTGCAAGGACACGTGGCACTGCTTGCGGCCGGTGCCCGAGGCGGTCACCGCGTATCTGGCGGCGGTCGACCGGGGCGAGGGTCGCCAGCGTGCCGCCTTGGTTGCATTGCTACTTCGGCAACAGGGTGATCCTGAACGGACCTGTCTTGCTGGTGACCCTGTCGATTCGCGTTAGCTTCTCCGCCGCGTTCGGGCCGGCCGCGTCCGGCTGTGCGACCAGGTCGAGGTTGCCAGAGGCTTCGTAGCACCAGACGGAGAACTTCCCGTCCGCGCCGGTCTTCGTCGATGTCGGGTACTTGTCAGCCGGGAAGTCGGTCTTCTTGAACTCCTCGACAATGAAGTCCGACCAGTCGGACGAGCCGCTGGAATCGGTTGCGCCAGCAGGGAGGATCGAGACCTTGACGCCGCTCGCCGGCTTGCCGTTGGCAGACTGGACCGTGCCCGAGATCAACCGCATCTTGCGCAGCGTCAGCGCCTCGAGCTGTGTCATGCGCTGCCGTGGGTCGTTCTTGTAGTCGAACGCCTTGCGCACGTAGCCGTAGGTCTTCGAGTAGCCCGCGATCATGTAAGCCCCCTCGTCGAGGCAGTCACTGATCCAGGTCCCCTTCTTCGTCTCGACGAACGGGCGCCAACGCATCATGTCGGCGGCGCGACGCGGGCCCCAAATGCGCACGGAGAGATCGGCGGGTCGGCCGTCGGCGAACTGCAGCGACAACTCGATTCGATTGCTACCGATGCGGAAGTTGCCGAGGTCTTTCTTGCCGTCGAGCGGTCGCACGTGCGCGATGACCTGCTGCTCTGCGTTGGGGCGAACCACTCGAATCACGTAGAGCGTGGATGGGTCCAACGTCGTGAACGTATACCTACCGTCCGCCCCGGTACGGGTTGCCTGCGACGTGTGCTGCGGATGGACGCCGGTCATGTGCACCAACCCAGTGGCCAGCACCGCCGCGCGTTTCATGGGCGTGCCGCGGGGATCGGTGACCACGCCCGTAATGGAACGCCCTGCCGGGACGACGACGGTCACCTGCGGTGCCGGGCTATCCGGTGAGTGGCCTGGCGGAGTGACGAGGACACGGTAAGCGTGTCCGGTCGGCTGAATGAGGATGCGCTGTCCTGGGCCTACTTCGCCGCCAGGAAGCCGAAAGCGACCGGTCATGTCCGAGACGGTGGAATAGAAGTGCCGGTGGTCGATGAGCTCGATTCGTGCGTTGGTCACGGGGGGGCCCGCCGGTCCGTCCTCTGGTCCCATGACGCGGACCTGGCAGTCGAGTGTGATGGCCGGCAACAGGTTGATTTGCTTCGGGCCCTTGCCGTCGCCGAACACCGCTGGCTCCTTCATGCGCCAGTCGCCAGCTTGGATCTCGAGTTGCCATAGGCCGGGCGGCAACTTGTCAAAGCGCAACTCGCCGTTCACGCCCGTAGTTGCTTCGAATCGGACTGACACCCCATGCTTCTCCGGGGTGATGCGCTCGAGGCGCGTCTTGTGTCCAGCGATCCCCTTGCCGTTGGCGACGAGGCGCGTCGCTACTCTGGTAGTGGCCTCGAGCACGATCGAGACTCCTCCGACGGGCGCCATGAGATCGTCAACAAACTTGCTGGCCTGGTCGCCCTTGGTCGCATACACGCTCGCGTAGCGCCACGGCGGGGCGACAGCTGAGAATCGCCCGTCCGCGCCTGTCTTGACCGTGTGGTGTTCGGTCTCGTGGGACATGTCGGTCGTGCCATTCCACAACGGCGCACGCTGGCGCAGGATGTGAAGGGTGGCCCCGGCGACTGGGCCGGAGGCGTCCGTGACGATCCCGCTCAGTGTCACGGGTGGGGTCACCGAGGTGCCGAGGTCAGGAAGCGGACCGGGCCCCTGGGCCGACAGGGACGTGAGCAGTGGGAGGACGGCAAGAAGAGGGCGCGTCATTTCTCGGATTGGAGGGATTTTGCGGTGGGTGAGGTCATGCCTGCCGTGGCCGAGAGGGCGGCGGGGCCGACACGGTAGGAAACTTATCGACCAAACGGCCAGCAGGCGGCGGGATTCCCGAAAAGTCCCCCCTACTCTGGTTTGCCGCATGGCGCGCAAGACCCCCAAGCCCCAGTTCGTCGACTCACCCCAAGGGCTGAGTGACTTCCTTGGGCACATCGACGGGGAGCCCGGTCTGGCGGTCGACACCGAGGCCAACCCGATGTTCGCCTATCGCGAGCGCCTGTGTCTGATCCAGGTTGCGGCCGGCAGGCGCATCTGGCTGATCGATCCGCTCGCGGAGTTGGACCTGACTCCTTTTCTCGATGTCCTCGCCGACCCGGACGTGACCAAGGTCTTCCACGACGCCGAGTTCGACATCGTCCAGGTGGGGCGATGCTTCGGGACGCGTGTTCTCGGGTTGTTCGATACCAAGGTGGCTGCCGTTGCGTGCGGTGAGAAGTCCGTCGGGCTCGCTGGCCTATGCGAACGCCATTTCGGCATCGAGCTCGACAAGAGCCAGCAGCGCAGCGATTGGGGCCGCCGGCCGTTGGATGCGCGCCAGCTCGAGTATGCCGGTCTCGACGTGCACTACCTGCTGCCGCTTGCCGAGGTGTGCAAGAAGAACCTGGCGCGACTCGATCCGATCGTATCGCTGGAAGTGGGAGCGGAACTGCAGAGGCTCGAGAAGCTGGACACGGCAGAGCCCGAGCGAGACCCGTTCCCGTGGCGTCGCATCAAGGGTTCGTCGCGCCTCGACCCAAAGGGGATGCGTGTGATCAGTAAACTCTGGTCCTGGCGCGAGGGTGAAGCGGAGCGCCGCGATCTGCCGCCGTTCAAGGTGCTCGCCAGCCCCGTGATCCTGACGCTTGCGCAACGACGACCGAAGTCGATGTCGGCGATTGCCGAACTCGTGCCCCGCGCGATTGCAAACCGCCACGCGAAAGCCCTGCTCGGAGTGTTGCAAGAAGCTGCTGAGATGTCCGGCCTGACGCTGCCACGCGGCACCACCCTGCCGAGGGAGGAACGCAAGCGCGCCGAAGAGGACCACCGTCTGCTCGACCGCCTCAAGCGCTGGCGCAAGCGCGTTGCCGAGAGTCGTCCGACCGATCCTTCACTGATTCTCAACCGCGACATCATGGAAGAGCTCTCCCAGGTGTGCCCGCGTCCGACCAACCGGGCTGAGCTGGCGGCTACTGGTCTTCTCGAGAGCTGGCGCCTCGACGCCCACTGCGAAGAGTTGCTGTCGGCCATGAGGAAGCGCTGAGAGCAAGCCGGGCGCTGGCTAGGGCGCGAGGTTTGCTCTGCCTGCCGCAGCATCGTTGTAGAGCTGTCGATACCGCTCAACGGTATTGGCCAGCGGATAGGTCCGGGCCACGTGATCGTGGTTGGCATGCCCCAGGCGGTCGCGCAGGACAGGGTCGCGTAGTAGCTCGTGCATGCGGTCGCGGTAGAGGTCCTCGTGGTCCACGGGCACGACGCAGCTGCTGCTCTCGGGTGGGAGCATGGCGGCGACGTCGCCGACTGCAGTGCTGAGCACCGGGAGGCGCATCGCCATGGCCTCGAGGATCGACATGGGCATTTGCTCTGTCTTCGAGGAGAGGGCGAACACGTCGAGCGTACTGTAGGCCACTTGGACGTCCTCGGTGTGGCCGGGAAAGTGGACGCGGTCGCGGATGCCGAGTTGGTCTGCTGCCGTGACGAGTTCTTTCTTGTCGGGGCCGTCGCCGAAGAAGACCAGGTGCGGGCAGTCGGGCGCGCTGGCGAATGCACGCAGGAGAGTCATGTAGCTCTTCTCGCCACGGAGTCCGCCGACGCTGCCGATGATCATGGCGTCCTGTGGTAGGTCAAAGCGTTCGCGCGCCGTGGTCTTGGCGATGGGCTGGAAGCGGTCGACGTCGATGCCGTTGGGCACGAAGTGCACCAGCTTGCGGGGGACGCGCCAGCTCTCGAGCGCAGTGCGTTCGAGGCGTTGCGACGGTACGACGAGCGCATGAACCGACTTGAGTAGCACGCGGCGAGCGAGCACACGGCGGCGCTTCTGTGCGACCATCTCGTCGGGGCGGAAGCCTTCCTCGTGGTGAATGACGCCGCGGATCTTGGCGAGCCACGCACCGAGCACTGCCTCGATCGCGCCCCAGTTATAAGTCAGCACGATGTCAGGTTTCTTCGACTCGATGAAGCTGCCCAGTCGTCGCGCGATGAGTAGGCCCTTCTTGAGGTCGACCGGTCCGCATTCGCGGACGAGCTCGCACGGTAATCGGCTCGCATACCCCGTGCGCCCGTCCATCGCGAACACGCTGTGCTCGAAGCCGTCCCCTAGCTCGGCGATCAGCTGCGCGGTGCGGACCTGCGGTCCACCCGCGTCGAAGGTCGCGAACACATGGCAGCAGTGAAGCGTCTTGGTCATGACGGCGTCCATCACCCGTCACCTATCGGTCGTGCGGGGCGTGGGGTTACAGTGACAGTCGCAACCGCCCACTCTCAACGCCATGCCGAAACAGCGAAAACCCGCCCTGACCGTCGTCTGCCCGCACTGCGGCACGACCTTCGATCCAGAGCGGCTGGCCTGTCCAGAGTGTGGCAGCGACGAGCGGACCGGCTGGAAGTCGGCCGAAGAGATCGACTATCAATCGCTCGACCTGCCCGAAGGCGACGAACTAGGCACCGGGCGGCGCATGCCGCGTTGGATGTTCGTGCTGATCGTGATCCTGCTCTTGTGGGCCATGTTGGAGTCGGTTGGCGCAGGGCCGTTAGCGTGGCTGGTCAGCTGAGGTGACGCAGGCGTCCGCGCGGATCCAGGAGCGCGCTGCGGAGCCAGACGACCGCGATCCCCGACCCGAGGGCTGTGCTGCCAGCCAACAGGAACATGATCAGGATCTGGTAGCGGACCGCGAGTTCGGGCGGCGAGCCGCCGAGGATCTGACCGGTCATCATGCCGGGCAGTGAGACGAGACCGACGACGGTCATCGCGTTGAGCATCGGCGTCATGCCGGTGCGAATGCCGTCCTTGGTGAGGGAGTGCACGGCTTCGGCCGGAGTCGCGCCGAGGCACAGTAGGGCGTCGACTTCGCGCCGCCGTTCGAGCATCGCGTTCGTGAAGCGGTCCATGGCCAGCGAGATCGCGGTGAGGCTGTTGCCGAGCACCATGCCACCGATCGGGATCAGGTAGGCGGGGTCCGACCAGTCCGGCGGCTGGATGACGACGAACACCGCATAGGTCAGCATCAGGAAGCACGGCACCAGGATCGATCCCGTCGCGATCCAGCGCACGCCACGGAAGCGTCGCTTCATGCGACCGACCGTGGCCTGACCGGCGAGCAGACTCATGCCGGTCAAGATGGCCACGACGAGCCACGGCGATCCGATCGCAAACACGTGGTGCAAGACGTAGCCGATCAACAGCAACTGGACCAGCGTCCGCAAGCTCGCGATCAGAAGCTCGCCTTCCATGCGCAGGCGGAACCAGAGGGACAGCGCAGCGTTGACCAGGACGCACAGCGAGATCAGCGTCAGGTCGAACCAATCGAGTGCGACCGGGCCAGCTTGCAAGAGAGCCATCATGCCGCCTTGACCTCGAACGTCTGCGCGTCGTCGTACGTGCCACCATCGTATGTCACCCAGACAACCGCGGTGCCGTTGGCTCGGCGATCGGCGATGATGCGGTTGACTATCCCCATACGCTGTTCATCGAGCCCGCTCGTTGGTTCGTCGAGCAACAGCACCTCCGGTGACAGCTGCAATGCGTTGACGAGGGCCACGCGTCGGTTCTCGCCGCCGGAGTACTCCAACATCGGTCGATCGACGACGTCTGTGAGGTCGAGTGCATCGAGCCAGCTTTGGAGTGCGGCACGCGGCGCGACGTGGTCGCGGTTGCCGAGCAGTTGCCGCACGCGTTCGATGAGCTCTTGCCCGGTTCCCTCGAAGCGCACCGGATCTTGCGGCATGTACGTGACACGGCGGCGTAGCTCGGCACACGGGATGTCGCTGACAGCCGTGCCGCGAAAGCGGATATCACCGACCGGTTCCGGGTCCAGGTCGATCATGCGTCGCAGTAGGCGCGACTTGCCGGCGCCCGACTTACCTCGAACGACGATCATCTCGCCGGGGCCGAGTCGCAGCACGCCGTCGCCGTGTGGCCCGCAGAGGCCCGGGTAGTCCCCGATGGTCAGAAGTGGCGTGTCAGACGTCATTGGTGACTTGTCCGAGAGGATCCAGGGAGCTGCGCGCCGCGCCCTCGAGCGTCGAGGGGAGGCCTGTGGCGGTCCAATCACCGGCGAGCCAGAGTCCTTCGATGTGGGTTGGGCCTGGCGTCGGGCGCAGGTCGTCGATGCTCGGGCGGGGCGCGATCGTTGCGCGTGGTTCGCGGACCACGAGCGCCGAGGCGTGCGTTTCCTCGGGCCAGGGAGCCGTACGACCGAGGTGGTTGGCGAGCTGCCCGAGTGCGAGCGAGACGATGCGCGCCGCCGGCATGCCATCGAGATCGGTAGCGCCGCCGGCGAGCAGGCTCGCTGGGACGTCGGCCCGCACTGCGCCATCCAACCGTGGTCGCCGACACAGGAAATGAAAGGGCTGGCCGCCGAGCAGCGCGACGATCGGATCATCGAACGGCACAGCTGTGGGCGGTAAGGCGACGTGCACCGTCACGAGGGGTGAGTTCGGTATCCGGTCTGCGGCCGGCGCCACGGCGAAGCGCTTGGTGAGTGAGTGAGCGCTGCGCCAATCCAGGGCGACCACGAGTCGATCATGGTCAGCGAGCAGCGTGCCGTCGTCGAGGCGCACGGATGGCGCCGGTCGCCGGGCTTCGAGTGTGGTTGCGCGGTGGCCGAGTAGCACACGGTGCCCGTGCCGACCGAGCCAATCGCGGGCCGGTTTATCCAGGATGGCGTCCCAAGGCTCAACGGGAATCCACATCGCGCTGTGCGCGCGGTTACCCGCGAATGCCTCGCGCAGGGTCCCAACGAACAGCCCTGCATCGCACTGGTCTGGCTCGGCGTTCATGACCGCGCGGCACAACGGATCGAAGAGATACGTGCGCGCAGTTCCGTCGAAGCCGGCGTGGCGCAGCCATGTGGCGACAGTCACGCCACCCCGCGGCAATGGCAGAAACGGGGCAAGGCCTGCCAGCAGCAACTCGAAGCGTTGGGTCAGCTCGAGGCCACGGATGCCGAGAAAGCCGGCGACGAGGTGCAGCGGCGCTGGCAAGCGCTTCCCCGTCATTCGTTCGACTCTGCCCCCCTTGGAGAGCCAGGTCAGTTGGAGCGCGTCGGGGCGATGGAAGCTCTGCTCGGCGCCAAGCGCCCGCAGCACGCGACGGAATGCGCGGTAGCAGCCGAGCAGAACGTGGGGCCCGTTGTCGATTTTTTGACCGAGCCGACGCGCTGCCAGGGAGAACGCCCGTCCGCCGAGGTGGCGTCGTGCTTCGACCAGGGTGATGCGGAACCCAAGCTCGTGATGCCCGACCGCCGCTGCGATTCCCGCAACGCCGCCGCCGAGTACGACGACACTGCGCTGGCTCATATGCCGAACAGCGCCAAGTAAACCTTTCGCCACAACGGCACACGCACGGGTGGCTGGACGAGTGATTGCGCACCGCGTGCTTCGACGCGTCTTCGCAGGTCGCGGTAGATCGTGCCCATGATGCGCGCCGGGCGTAGCGCACCCCGGTCGGCTTGGGGCAACAACTCTGCTGCCTCGTCGTAGAGTCGGTCGGCGCGCTGGTGTTCCGCGGCGAGCAGCTTCTCGATCGGCCCGCCGTCGGCTATCGCGTGGCCAGGCGGCGTGCTGCACAGCCAAGATGGGTCGACGTTGTGTTCCTGCAGCGCGTCGAGCGGTAGGTAGCAACGTCCGTTGTCACAGTCTTCGCCGATGTCGCGCAGGATGTTCGTGTACTGCAACGCGATGCCCAGGCGCTCGGCGTAGCCGCGTGAGCGCTCACGGTCGGCGCCGAACACCGGGAGGCAGGCAACGCCGACCGCGGAGGCGACCCGTCGCATGTACGACTCGAGCTCGGCAAACGTGGCGTAGGTGCGGTCAGCGAGATCCATGCGTACGCCGGCGCAGACCTCGTCGAACGGCTCGCGATCGAGGCCGAACTGCGCTGCGGCGCGATGCAGGGCGTAGCCGAGGGGAGTCTGCGGTGTGGCCGCGAACGCGGCTTCGAGCTCATTCTCCCAGAACACGAGATGTTCGTTTGCCTGGTCTCGGTCGCCGAGATCGACCGCATCGTCGACGACCCGGCAGAAGCCATAGACTGCGAGCAGAGCCCGCCGCCGTCCCGGCGACAGGAAGGCGAACGAGATCAGGAAATTCGAGCCGGCCGCTCGTGCGATTTCGAGCGGGCTGCGTTTGGCTGCGACGGGGACTACAGGCATCGGTTCGTCAGGGTACACGAGTCTGATCGCCACTTCGATTGATGCGAAGCCTCGATATGCTGCTGTGTTCCCGGATGCGAGCTCACCGACATGACGACGGCTTGCCCAATCTGCACGAGCGACACGGTTTCCCTTTGGAAGACCGACGAGGCGGATTATCGGCGTTGCCCGAAGTGTGACTACCTGAAGCCCTGTGCCACGGGGCTCAAGCCCCTCGAGCTCAACGTCCAAATCTACACCGAGAAGTTCGACGAACGGCTCAGCACCGTGTCGGTCGTCGATCCCAAACGCGCGCGCAAGTATGGCCGGCTACTCGCCGCGGTCGCGTCCAGGCGGAGCACCGGGAACTTCCTCGACATCGGTTGCGGCGCGGGTCGCCTGCTGCAGGTCGCCGCAGCGCGGCAGTGGCAAGCGTTCGGCGCCGACCCGGCTATGACGAATGCAGCGAGTCAGAAACGGGATGGCATCACCATTGTCCCGCGCGTGCTGCAGGAGTGCGGCTTCGAGGACGGCTTCTTCGATGTCGTCCACGCCAACGAGGTCGCCGAGCACGTGCCTGACGTGTCCGACTTGGTCGGCGAAATCGCACGCATTCTTCGGCCCGGTGGCGTCGTGGTCTTTCGTACGCCCCACTACCGCAGCTGGTCCGCACGACTCGTCGGGTCACGTTGGCGCCAGTACGGCCTCTGGGGCAAGGGACACGTCGGCTTCCTGTCGGTGAAGACCTTTCGCTACCTATTCAGTCAACACTCGCTGCGGCTCAATCGAGTCGAGACGCAACACTTCTCGGTGCGTGACTGGTGGGGTGAGAAGCGAAGCCCGTTGCGCAGGATCGTGCACAGAGTCTGTCGCCTCGTCGAGCCAATCGTGCGCCTGACGCACAATGGCGAGAGGCTGACGGTGTGGGGCGAGAAGCCTTCCGCCTGATCAAAGCCGCGGCTTCCAGGGCAACAGCGTGCGCAGCAAGAGCTCCGGTGCATCGGCCTTGTGAATCGTCGGTCGCCGGCGTGCTACGTCGTAGTTCATGGTCCGCATGCGGTCCACGATGACACAGGCGGCCTGAAGGACCGCACGGATCTCGAGACCGGAGCGGCCACCGAGGCGTCGCGGCAACTCGAACCCCTCCGCGAAACGCGCGGCACAATCGTCGACCAGTTCGGCGACGACACGTTGGAGGCCGCGCGATGTAGTGTCCGCAGCGAGGTCGTCCACGCTCACGCCGAAGTGGAGCATGCGGTCGGCGGGCAAGTAGACGCGGTCACGTTCCAGGTAGTCGGAGCGAACGTCCTGACAGTGGTTGAGGATCTGCAGGCCCGTGCAAATGCGATCCGAGAGGTGTTCGTTGACGGCGTCGGCGCGTCGGAACAGGTGCAGCATCAGGCGCCCGACAGGATCGGCGCTGTCGCGGCAATAGGAGAGCAGGTCGTCCATGTCGGTGTAGCGACCCTGGGCGAGGTCACGCTCGAACGCATCGAGCAACCGAAACAGCAGTGTTTCGGGCAGCGCGAACTCGCGCACGGTGCTCGCCAGGTTGACCAGTAGCTGAATCGACGGGCGTCCGTCGAGTGCATCGCGCGTGGCACTGCGCCACTCGTGCAAGGCGGCGAGGTCGCCCGCTTCATCGACGAGGTCGTCCGCGACGCGTGCGAAGGCATAGAGACGGTGCACGTGCGGCCGCAGCGCTTTCGGTAGGAATCGAGAGCCCACCGGGAAGTTCTCGTAGTGCTCCTGTGCGAGCCTGGTTGCGTTGTCGACGTCTGATCCCATGGCGGTCCGCCCCGAAGTTACCGGGTGGACGGCATCACGTCGCCGTTCAGCGCCGTCGGAAGAGAACCTTGAGCTCACTGAGCTGGTCGCGGCCGACAGAGTCACTCAAGAACAGAGTCACTCAAGAACAGAGTCACGGGGAACTCGGCTGTCAGGAGTGTGCGCAGACCGATGTCAGCCCTCAGCGTTTCTGGCGTGATCCCGTGCGCACCTAGGCACAGGGCTGCCGCCGTCCAATGGCCGCGTGCTGCTACACGGCGACGATCTCGGCCTCGAGCCCTAGCTGTGCGCACTCTGCCTCGATCTCGGCACTGTAGATAGGGTTCATGACGACGATGCGATCGGGCCGAACAGGCAACGCACCCTCGGGCCCCGTCACCTCCTGCCCCGTGCCGGGCACGAAGCGCCCTTGCTTGCGTGGGTTCTTGTCGATCACGCACGCGATTTCGCTACCACCCTGCACGACATTGAGGAAGGTCACGCCCTTGGAGCCCGCACCCCAGATCGCAACCTTGTGCCCCTGCTCGCGCCAGTCCGCGAGGCGCTCACCCCAAACGCGTTGCCGCTCCGCGAACCTCTCGCCGAAGACCTCGCACAGGGCGGCGACTTCGCGCACCGCCTCGTCGGCCACGTCGGGTGGTTCGGGCACGGCCGTCGGACGCGCATCGATACAGAGGAACTGCTCGTCGTAGGCTGTCCAGACAGCGTCGACTTTGAAGCCACATGCGACGAACAACCGCGTCAGTGACGCGGGCGTGTAGTAGGCGACGTGCTCGTAGATCACGTCCCAGACACCGAGGTCGCGCAGGGTCCAGAGCCCGTTCGGTACCTCGAAGTAGAGCGGCGTCGCGCCGGGTAGGGCGGCGTCGTGGATCTGCCCCAGGAAGTCGCGCGGGGCGGACACGTGCTCGAGCACGTGCTGCGACACGATCAGGTCGGCGTGCTGACTTCTGTCGTCGGCGCTGAAACGCTCCTTCACGATCGTGGTCGCCGTGCTCGCCGGGTCACCGACGAAGCTCTCGTCGAAGCCGATCCCCGTGTTTTGGCCCGCCTCGCACAGCATGGCGAGGAACTCGCCCTTGCCCGAACCGACCTCGATGACTGTCTTCTCGGTCAGGGCGTGTTTCTCGACCAGTCGTTGCACGAGCGTTCGCGCGTAGTCGAGGAAGGTGTCGGAGAAGTGCAGCGACGTTTCATAGTCGGGTGAGTAGCGGACGAGCTCTTCGTCGAAAGCGCTGTTCCACACGAGCCCGCTCAGCGGGCAGTAGCCGAGCTCGATGTCGCCGCGCGGCGCTTCCAGTGCATGCTCACGGGTCGGCCACAGCACGTTGCAATAGACCGGCACGCGTGCGAGCCAGAAGAACGGGATCAGGTCGACGTCGGAGAAGATCGGTGAAGCGGTCACTTATTTGGACCAGCGGCTCTTGGTCAGAGCCCGGATGTGCTGCGAGGCGCGCTGGTCGTATTGCATCGTCCGCAGCGCAGGGTCGGCGTACAGCGCGTCCACCCTGCCCACAGCGGGGCTACCGGCGGCCGCGTCGACGGTCGCCGATGCGCGTTGCCTTCTCGTCGCGAACCGGCAGCTTGGCGCGGTCCAGTAGCTTCTTCTCGGCCTTGAGCAGCTTCTTTTCCAGCGCGACGAGGGCGGCGGTGTCCTTGTCGAGCTTGGCCTTCTTTGCGACCGGAATCGTCCCTTTCTTGGCCAAGCGCGCCATCTTGTTCTGCAGTGTCCTCTGCTTGCCTTCGTACAGCATGTAGTCGTTGAGGAAGTTGCGGTACTGCTTCACGAACTTGGGCAGCTGCACCTTGCCCTTGGCGAAGGTCTTGGCGGCGCGTGTGACCAGTGCGACCAACACCCTCGGCTTGCCCTTGTAACCCTTCATCGAGGCATTGCCCGCGACCTTGCCCTTCTCGTTGAACGCTACGAACATCGGCGACTTCTTGCCGAACATGCCGCGAGCCATTTCGTCTTGTGAAAGGTCGACTCGGCCACACTTGTAGTAGCGGAGCGCGATGGCGATGTTCGATGGCGCGCGGAACATGAGGCTCTCAAAGTTCTCGTGCTTGCGCTTGTCGGTGCGCGGGTCGAACAGGTAGAGCAGCGACAGATGCCCATCCTTGCTGGCGCTCTTGACGAGCGTCGTTTCGGCCAGGCCGTTCATGCCTTTGAAGAGCATCTGTTCTGACAGCGTGACGTCGACGAAGTAGGTCCCCATCCGGCCCAGGATGGCCTCAGATGGGCCGAAGCCGCGGCCACCGCCTGGACCGCCCTGCGCGCCCTGCCCGCCGGCCCCGCCGCGCTGGGCCGGCAGGGCGATGCACGAGAGCAGAGCTACCAGAGCCCAAGACAACGGGGAGCGGGGGAGGTTCGTCATCGGTGACACTCCGGAATAGGACGACTGCGATGGCCCCCCTTATACGTGCTGATCCTTGCGTTGGTCAGTAGTTCGAGCCTGTTGATACATCGCGGAAATAGCCTCCGGTGGCTCCCGGGGACAGAGACAGGTTGACCCTCGAGCGAGGTCTACACGAGCAGAGACCTCGCTGTCAGGCGTCGGATAAGTGCTCCAATGGGGTCGCTGTTGCGCCGCTGGCCAGCGCGGGGTGAGTTGGTTGTGTGCCCTTGGGTTGGCCGTAAGATCTAGGTTCGCGACTCGATCTACTGCAAATCGCCTCGTCGCTCCTGGCCCTTGGAGACTCCATGACCATGTTCCGCTCTCTCGCCGTTGTGGCCGCTGTGACCACGCTCCTTCCAAGTCCCTGCGCGTTGGCCCAAGGCCCGATCGACGCGGGACCACCTCGCACGGTCGTCATCCCCATCGAGCCGGCGCGGCCTGCCGGAAAAGACGCCTACCTTCCTCAGGCGCCGGCGTCGTTGCTCGAGGAGATGAAGTTCAACAAGCACAAGCACCGAGTCGTTCCCGAAGGGCAAGGCGGCTTACCGCTTCCCAATAGCGCGGAGGTCCAGCCGGCCGAGCACTCTCCACAGGCGGGTCCCGGAGACTTCAGGTACTTCCTGAACGAGCCCGTACAGCCCGCGGGGGCCGGAATCAGCGGCTCTCTCGTCGAGCCCGCCGGCGCGGTCAACCGCGATGTCGTTCTCTACACCGGCAACACGTTCGCTGCGCTGTCCAAGGACTCCGGCAAGTCATGGACCCACATCAACCCGAGCACGCGCTTCCCCGCTCCCGACGGGCCGATGTGCTGTGACCAGCGTGTCATCCACGTGCCGAGCCCGAACATGACGCTGTGGCTCCTCGAGTATCGCTACAGTTCGTCCAAGGGCACCGGGAGCCTCCGCATTGCCTTTGCGAAGGGTCGGGACGAGCTAAGAAAGAACGTGTTCGCCTCGTTCGTCGTCAACCCGAAGACCTTCGGCTTCGGCAACGGGTTCTTCCTCGACTACAGCGACCTCACGTACGGCTCCAAGCACCTGTACGGCTCCGCCATCGTCGCCCCCGGTGGCACGACGGGGAGCATCTCCTACGTCCTGTGGCGCGCGGCTCTCACCGATGTCTACGACGGTGGCAATGTGGCCATCTCGTACTACACGGCGGCCGCCCTCGGCGGCTACGGCAACTACCGCTTCGCCCAGGGCTCGACCTCGAACATGTACTGGGCCGCCCACGAGAGCACGACCATCCTGCGCGTCTACAAGTGGAACGAGACCTCGGGCAACGCGTCGATCTTCCGCAAGACCATCAGCAAGTGGAGCGCGACGCCCACGCCGGCGCCGGGCCCCGATGCGCGGGACTGGACGGGGTTCCGCTGGACGAACAACTGCGTGCTCGGGGGTTACGCCAACTCGTCGGAGGTCGGGTTCCTCTGGACCTCCGGCAGCGTGAGTGGGCGGCCGCGGAACTTCGTCCGCGTTGCGCGGTTCAACCCGACCACCCTTGCGCTGATCGGCCAACGGGACATCCACAGCGCGAACGTTGCCTACCACTTCCCCTATGCCGCGACCAACAGCAGCGGCCACATCGGGGTGACGATCTGCTTCGGCGGGGGGAAGTGGTACCCCTCGGCCGGCGCGTTCATCATCGACAACTACACCTCCTGGGCGGGTCTATCCGCGGTGGAGACGATGCGCACGGGCAAGGCGGGTCCGCCGAGCAACCGTTGGGGGGACTACTTCCACTGCTGGCGCAACTCCAATCTCACGTCGACCTGGAGCGGGATGGGGTTCACGAAACAATCGGCGACCGGCTCCGGAGAGCCCCGCTACGTCTGGTTCGGTCGTGAGGTAAACCAGCCGACCTGGGTCAACCTCTACGTGCAGTCGACGCCTGCCACCGGCGTCAAGATCACCCTGCCCCAACTCGATCGCTTAGGGCGCGGGGATGGTCTGACAAACTTCTCGCGCAGCTACGCTCCCAACCAAGGCTACGAGTTGACCGCGCCGCTCACGCATCTCGTGGGTCGCACCACATACGCCTTCGAGCGGTGGTTGCTGCGGACGGCACCGACCGCGGGCTTCGTCAATCAACCCATCGGGAAACTTGACCTCTCGGTTTCGAACATCGTGTCGCTCGACGACACGGCAATCGCGCGCTACGTAATCCGACGTGTGTTGAACGTTCGCTCGCTCTACGCGAGCAACGTGCCGATCACGGTCAGCGTCACCGACATCAACGGGAAGAAGAACGGCGCGACGAACTTCACGCGTTTCTATCGCAACGCCCAGGCGCTCACGCTTACGGCACCGGCCATCGTCGGCGGGCGGCGCTTCTACCGCTGGCGTTTGAACAACGCCAACCAACCCGCGGGCAACAAGACGCTGTCCGTGTCGATGACCGCCACCCACACCGCCGATGCGGTCTACGGGTACCAGACCGTGGGGACCTACGCGAGCTTCGGCGTGGGCTGCGCCGGCAGCAACGGGACTCCCAGCCAGAAGGCCTCCGGAACCCCGGAGGTCGGGTTCACCCCCGTCTACTCGCTGGTGAACGGTCCGATCCAGAGCGCCGCGCTGTTTAGCTTCGGGTTCTCGCGGACCGCCTGGGGCAAGATCCCGCTGCCGTTCCTGCTGCCAGGTACGAAGTGCGCCGTCTACAACGACCTCGTCTTCACGCCCGCGGTCCCGACGAACCGGAACGGCAACGCGACCCTGTCGCTTCCGCTCCCGAACATCGCGGCGCTGATCGGCCAGCACTACTATTCGCAGTTCATCTGCGTCGACCCCAAGGCCAACTCCTGGGGTCTGACGATGACGAACGACATCGACACGAAGATCGGCGGCTGGGTGTTCCAGTAGCCCTTCGGTCGCAGCGCTGACGTTGGACTATTTGTCGTCCTTCTGCCCGGAGCGTTTCGCAGTTCCGGGCAGAAGCCACGGCTCGTTCTTGGGGTCGATGCCGATGCCCGCCTTGCGGTGACCCTCGGCGTCGGTCAGGACGAGACCCGGGGCGCCGTCGGCGCTCGTGACGAGGTGCGCACGCGGAATCTCGAACCTGTTGCTCAAGACGACGTGCGCGGCCCCCGTGTCGTCGACGGCAAGTCCGAGCCGCTTCTTGGCGGCCTTGTCCGCGAGGACTAGCACTGCATCGTCCTTGATGAGAGCGAGCTGGACACGAGCCTTCCCAGCCGCGTCGATCAGGAACAGTCCGGGCGCTCCAGCATCCAGACGAAGCTCCGCTCGCGCCTTGCCCGCCCCGTCCACCAGGACGAACTTGGAAGCGCGAGCGACCTCGAGCTCGGAGGGCTTCGACGTGACGGCGGCCTGTGTCCACGCGAGCAACGGCAAGCAGGCGGCACAGACTGCCGCCGTGAGACCCAGGGTGCGCCAGCGGCGGTTCTCTCGCTCGAGGCGCTCGAGACGGGAGGCGATTGAGAGTCGGTGTCCGGTTGCCATGTTCAGCTCTTTCTTGCTGCCTCGCTGACCGTGTGGAGGCGGGTACGTGGTGGGAACCCGGAATCCGAGTCTACGCGGGCTGCACATCGCTGCGTAGCGGTCACCGCCGGGAGAGGCTCGGCGGGCTGCTCAGCTTCTAGCACCGGGAGGCCAGATGAGCTCTGTGGCCGCGCGGGGAGCTGCCACCATTCAGATCCACGTGCCAACTCCGGGGCGGCTAGACGGCTTCGATGGCGGCCGTCACCCCGAGCCGTTCACAGTCCGCGCGGATCTCGTCGACGTAGATCGGATTCATCACCACGACCAGGTCCGGCTGGTAGGCCGTGAGCCGCTCCGGGGCGATGATCTCGTGTCCCGTGCCGGCGAGCCATTTGCCGTGCTTGTTGGGGTTGATGTCCACGACGTATTCCAGCTGGTCGCCGATGCCGAGAGTCGTCAGCCAGGCGACGCACTTGGAGCCCGAGCCCCAGGCAACGACCTTGCCTCCGGTCGCCGTGACCTCGTGGAGGCGACCGTGCCAGTGGTCTCGCTTCTGCGGCAACGCGGCCTCGTAGGTCAAGACGGCGCTTTCCATGGCATCGATGTCGTCCTCGCTCGCAAACGTCTTGCCGCCGGTGCCGTCACCGGGCTTGGCCACGATCATCAGGTACTGATCGTCGAAGTCGGTCCAGAGGTCGAGCACGTCGAAACGGCAGCGCCGGAACAAGCGCGCCAGCGACCCGAGGCTGAAGTAGGAGCAGTGCTCGTAGTAGATGTCCCAGAAGGCTTGCTCCTCGAGGACGCGCCGCACGTCGGGCACTTCGAAGAACACGACCGTGTCGAGGCGGTCGCCGATCGCGTCACGCGTCATGGACATGAACTCGCGCGTGTTCTGGATGTGTTCGAGAGTGTGGCGGCAGCAGACGAAGTCCGCGCTCAGGTGGCCGTAGCTCCGCGAGTAGAAGTCATTGATGAACTCGATGCGCTGAGCTGCCGGACTCTTCGTTCGCTCCGGGCGATAGCCTGGGTCGATACCGATGCCTGCGCCCGCGCCGAGCTCGCACATGCGCACGAGGAACTCGCCCTTGCCGCAGCCGATCTCGAGCACTGACTTGCCGCCAAGATCCCAATCGTCGAGCAACTTGGTGACGAGCTTGTCCTGAAAGTCGAGGAAGCGGGGCGAGAAGGCCTGGGTCTCCTCGTAGCGCTTGGAGTACTCGTGGACGCTCGGATCGAACGCGTTGTTCTGCACGAATCCGCACGTGCCGCAAAAACCGAGCTCGAGGTCGCGGGTCGGGTAGCCGACTGCTTCAGCGCGCGATTCCATCATCAGGCAGCTGTGCACTGGGATGTTGCCCGCCTCATAGAAGCTGCGCAGATCCTCCGAGCCACAGGAGAAGCACGTCGACTGGGTCATTTCGGGTCCTGCCCGCATCAAACCACCGAGCGATGGTCGGAGCCATTGCCACGCCCGACTTCCATGCGCTTGTCCGCCGTTCTTGCGGCCGTGCGCGCAATCCAGAGGCCGGACTCACGATGGGCGCCGCTGCGGAAGTCCAGAAGCTAGGGTGTGCCCTCAACAGACGGGGCTACACGACCACGGGTTCTGGAATCGGCACGATGAACTTCCCCCCACGTGCCCGGTACTTTCCCTGCTGCGCCAAGATCTCGTCCCTGAAGTTCCACGGCAACAACAGCACGTGGCTTGGCATGGCCTCTAGCAGCTTGCTCGGGTCCACGATTGGGATGTGCACGCCGGGCATGAAGCGGCCTTGCTTGTGTACGTTGCGATCCACGACGAAGTCGACGTCGGCGCTACCAAGNCCGACGTAGTTGAGCAGGATCGNNCCTTTNGCCGCGGCGCCGTACGCCGCNAGGCGACCNCCATNCGCNCGAACNNNCGCGATGAGGTCGAGNAACGCTGCCTTGACCGCAGTGACGCGATCGGCAAAGCCGACGTAGTAGTCGATTGNGTCGAGGCCCTCGCGCCGCTCGGCCTCCAAGTAATCGAGGACGCGTGCGGTTGGCGCGCTCTTCTTCTCGACGAACAGGCGTAGTGAGCCGCCGTGGATCGTCAGGGGCGCAACGTCGTTGAGCGAGAGTCCGTGTCGCGCGAACAGGGTCGCGAGCGCCGTGACGGAGAAGTAGCAGAGGTGCTCGTGGTAGATCGTGTCGAACTCGCAGTGGTCGATCAGGTCCTTGACGTAGGGCACTTCGACCACCGCGATGCCGTCGTCCTTCAAGACCGTGGCGATGCCGGCGACGAAGCCGTTCGTGTCAGCGACGTGCGCGAGCACGTTGTTGGCGTGGATGACGTCGGCTCCGCCTGTCTCGGCGCGCAGGCTCGCGGCCAGTTCGCTCGAGAAGAAGGCCGTGCGGGTCGGGATTCCGCGCTCGATCGCCGCTTTGGCGGGCCCCTCCGCGGGGTCGATGCCGAGCACGTTGATGCCGGCGTTTGCATACCACTGCAGCAGGTAGCCGTCGTTGCTCGCTAGCTCGATCACCAGGCTGTTCGCGCTCAGCGAGCGGTCGGCGATCTGGGCTTCGACGTTCCGCCGCGAGTGTTCGACGAGCGCGTCCGAAAACGAGGAGTAGTAAGGGTAGTCGTCGCAGAAGAGCACTTCTGGATCGACCGTCTCGCGGATCTGCACCAGCGAGCACTCGTTGCAGAACGTCACGTCGAGCGGGAAGCGCTGTTCGGGTTGGTCGAGTTGCTCGGCGCGCAACAGGCCGTCCGAGAGTGGCATGCTGCCCAGCGACAGAAAATCGGTCAGTCGTTCCGAGCCGCAGGAGCGGCAGCCACCCTCAGTGCCCATCGCCGGTTGTCCAGCGCAGCGTCGGGTCGAGCTTGCCGTCTTCGCGCAGCGTGCGGATGTGCTTGATGCGCAAGTAGCGCGAGCCTTCGAGTTCTTCCTGGGTCAGTCCGTGCGTCTTGTATGCGGCCAGGAGTTCCTTGACGCCTTCCCGAACGGTCCACACCGGTTCGAACTCGGGTAGAACTCGGCGGATCCGATCGCAGTTGACGCGGTAGCAGCGCTTGTCGGGGCCACCGCCCTCGGCGTAGCGCACGCGGCAGTGCGGCACGATTTCCTGGACGATGTCGGCGAGTTCACGAACGCGGTAGTTCTGATCGGTCCGGCCGACGTTGAAGGCTTCACCACGCACCAGGTCCATGTCCGCGTCGAGTACTGCCAGGAAGGCGCGCGAGATGTCCTCTATGTGCACGAGTGGTCGCCAAGGGGTTCCGTCCGACTTGATCAGCACGTCGCCGGTCGTGTACGCGTAGCCGACCAAGTTGTTGACGACCAGGTCGCCGCGCAGGCGGGCCGAGACGCCGTAGGCCGTCGCGTTGCGCAGGAAGACCGGGCAGAAGTCATCGTCGCGGAGCTCGGCCAGGTCGCGTTCGACCCGGACCTTCGAGATGCCATAAGGCGTCACGGGGTTGTTGGTGGCGCTCTCGTCGAGCATGTTGTCGCCCGCAGCACCGTAGTTGCTGCACGAGCCCGACTGGATGAAGCGGGACACGCCGGCCGCTTTCGCGAGCTTGGCCAACCGAATGGTCGCGAGGTGGTTGATGTCGTAGGTCAGGTCGGGGTCGAGGTCGCCGAGCGGGTCGTTCGACAGTCCGGCCAGGTGGATGATCGCATCGAATCCGTCGAGTTGCTGCGCCGTGACGTCGCGGACGTCGACACGCAGCGATGGCAGGCGCGCGGTGTCGTCGTCGAAACCGCAGTCCTCGAACAAACAGCTGTCGAGCCCCGTGACGCTGTGCCCGGCCGCAAGCAGCATCGGCACGAGCACCTGGCCGATGTAGCCGTCGTGACCGGTCAAGAGGACTCTCATCCGCGTGTGCCCTCAGTCCTCCCAGGTCTTCCAGAGAGCGTTCCCCGACTCCCACATGCCGTTCAGCTTGACCTTCTCGCGCAGCGTATCCATGCACTGCCAGAAGCCCGTGTGCTTGAAGGCCATCAGCTGGCCGTCTTTGGTCAGCTGCTCCATCGGCTCCTTTTCCCACTGCGTCGTATCGCCTTCGATGTATTCGAAGATCCCGGGCTCGAGCACGAAGAACGCGCCGTTAATCCAGCCTTCGCCGAGTTGTGGCTTTTCGGAGAAGTCGACGACCTTGTCGCCGTCGATCTCGAGCCGGCCATAGCGCGCCGGTGGTCGCACGGCAGTGACGGTCGCGAGCTTGCCATGGCTCCTGTGGAAGGCCAGCAGCTTGTCAAGGTCGACGTTGGACACGCCATCGCCCCAGGTCAGCATGAACGTCTCATCGCCGAGCCAAGGTTGCAGTCGTCTGATGCGGCCTCCGGTCTGCGTCTCCGCGCCGGTTTCGATGAGGTCGACGGTCCACTCGTTCTCGATGCCGCTGTGCGACCGCACTTCGCCGCGGCCCAGTTCGACCGTGACGCTGCCGCCGAGGTGGCAGAAGTCGACCATGTACTTCTTGATGTGGTCGCCCTTGTAGCCGAGCGCGACCACGAAGTGCTCGTGCCCGTAATGGGCATAGTGCTTCATGATGTGCCAGAGAATCGGCTTCGAGCCGATTTCGACCATCGGCTTGGGCTTGACCTCGGTCTCTTCAGCGAGGCGCGACCCGTAGCCTCCTGCGAGGATGCTGACTTTCATCTTGGCGAACGTTGGGGGGCCAGTGGGAGGTGTTGGTGCGTAGGCTTCTGGCAGGAGAGACTACCCCACTCCTGGACGCGTTGCCCGACCTGTGGCGTGGGTTACAGCTTGAGCGCTTGGTAGCCGCCGAAGCCGAAGGTGAGGTCCTCGTTCAAGACAACGATGAAGCGCTCGTTTGGCTGCGTGGTGGTCTTGCAGGTGCCTTGCGCGCGCGATTGGCCGGCTTTCGGGCGGGGTAAGTGAGGCGAAGGTCCGCCTCCGGTTCGCGTCGTCCGCAAGGGCGGCGCCGTCGCGGCCGAATCAAGTGGAGGGAGCGCTCTTGACGCTGGCCAAGGTGATGGGATCGCCCGGTAAGCGTGTGCGCACGCTCGGCAAGGGCGATGAGGCTGTTCGCTACATCAAGCTGCCCG
>NYZE01000006.1 GCA_002685965.1 Planctomycetota bacterium
CGCGGTGTGGGGCTGCGCCCGGATCGATCCGTGCTCATCCAGGACGAGATCGAGGCGCTGGATCGCGGGACCACCGTGCGGTGGGGGATGGTCACCCGGCGCCTTGCTTGCAGCATCGCCTTTCAGGCTCGCCAGCACACCCTGTCAACCGCCGGTTCGCACCTGGCGGGATGAGTGGCTCCCCGAGTAGGACTTGAACCTACAACCCTTCGGTTAACAGCCGAATGCTCTACCATTGAGCTATCGGGGATCGCTTGCCTCACAGCCGCCGAAGCGGCGGCGGAGGTTAAGGACCGATCGACACGCGATCAAGCTGCACTTGATGCCGAAACGGCATGGGGGCGGGGCGCGGGGCATAGCTAGCATCCGGCCTGTGACCTTGGAGGCGCTGATCTTCGACCTGGATGGCACCATCGCCGATACGCTGCCGATCGCGATTGCGTCCTTCCAGCACACCTTCCGCGAGCACCTCGGGCGCGACTACACCCCCGAAGAGGTGACGGCGTTGTTCGGGCCGAGCGAGGAAGGCATCTTGAGAGCGCAGGCACCAGACCGCTTCGAGGCGGTTTTGGCGACGTACCTGGCGGAGTACGAACGCCGTCACGCCTGCTGCCCCGCGCCGTTCGACGGCTTGGTGGAACTCTTCGACGACCTGGCCGGGCGCGGCGTGCGCCTCGCCGTGGTGACCGGCAAGGGGCCGGCAAGCACCGCGGTGTCGCTACGCGTACTCGGGCTGGAGCGTCGCTTCGCCACGGTGGAAACCGGATCGGAGGGAGGCTTCGTCAAACCGGACAAGATCCGCGGGATCCTGAAGAGCTGGTCGATCACGCCCGCCAACGCGGGCTACGTTGGCGACCACCCGCTCGATATGCAGGGCGCGCACGAGGTCGGCACGCTTGCATTGGCGGCAGCGTGGAGCCCGACGACGCAGCCCGAGACCTTGGCGGCCGAACACCCTCACCAACTCTTTCACACGGTGGGGGAGCTCGCCGCGTGGACGCGACAGGCAGGCGACTGAACGCACCCCGTGGCTGTTCTCTCAAGGTCCCTGCCGGCGATGGCGCTGCCTTTGATCGTCTCCTTCACGCTGCGCTTCATGTTCCAACTCGTCGACCTCGTGTTTGCACGGCTCATCGACGAGACCAACAACGACGCGATTGCGGCGATCGGCCTCTACTCGGTGGTCCAGTTCGTCTTCATCGCAGTCTGGGTCGGCTTCTCGGGAGGCTTCACTGCGTCGCTGTCGCAGGCCTTCGGCAGTCGCGACGAAGCCCGCGTCGCCTCGCTCAAGCGAACGATGCTCAAGTTGCTTTGCACGCTGATCCCGTCCATGTCGATGATCGGCGTCGCGCTTTGGTTCGTGATTCCGCATCTCGGCCTGCAACAGGGCCTCGCTGATGCCTTTGCTACCTATGGGACGACGCTGGCGATCGGGATGCCGCTGGTCGGGTTCTGGTCGATGTACCCCGACTCGATCGTCAAGGCACATCAAGCAACGCGGGATACGATGGTGGCGGGCCTGTTGGCGTCTGTGTGCAATGTCGCGCTCAACTCGCTGTTCGCGCTCGTCTTGGGCTGGGGGCTCTTCGGCATCGCGCTGGCGACCATCCTCTCCCGCTTCGCTTCACTGGCCTACGCGCTCTGGCGCGCGGCGGCCCTCGAACGGGCGCGGCTGCGCGAGACCTGGGAACCCCTGCCCAGGACGTGGAGCCCACCGCTCGGCTCGATCCTCAGGCTCGCGGTGCCGGGCGGATTGACCTTCCTCCTGGCGGCGCTCGAGAGCGGCGTCATCAACGGCTTGCTGCTACGAGCCAAGGAAGCGACCACTGCCGTCGCCACCTATGCCGTCTACGACCGCTTACTACTGTTTGCGATGATGCCCGCTTCCGCCACGGCCATGGCCGTCGTGCCGTTTGTTGCCAGGCTCTTGCCCTCGGGCGAAGTCCGCCGGATCCGCCACGACCTTTGGCGGGCCTGGCTCATGGCTACAGGGGCCTCACTCCTCATCACCTTTCTCGCCGGCTGGGTGTTCGCCGACCCGATCACGCGGTTCTGGATCCGCGGCCGCGAAGACGTCGACGTCGAGCATGTCGTTAGCTTGGCTCGTGAGGCGGTGCACCTGCTGCCGCTGGGCGCACTGGCGCTGGTGCCGTTCTTCGTGCTGCGTCCGACCTTTGAGGCAGCCAACCATCTGCGCCTGGGTGTCCTGGTCTCGATGCTGCGCTACCTGGCGTTCTCGATCCCGCTTGCCTGGCTCGCCGTCCGGCTAGCGCCCACACTTGGCCTGAGCACAGTGACCGCGGTCGTGTTCGGCCTGGTCATCGCCGGCGTGCTGTCGTCGACCGTCACCGTGCTGCTGGTAGGCCGCACCCTGGTGGAAGGCGCTAGGCGCGATGCGTCTACTTGACGATGGTCACCGGCACCGCGTTGCTGGCACGCCGCAGCGCGAGGCCGGAGTCGAGCAGGACGTGGGCATGGTTGAGCGTGAGCCCGAGGAAGGGCAGGCCGATCGAAGCTGGCAGCACGAAGCCTGCCTGGGCATTGCCGGTAGCATCGAGCTTGCCGATCGATTTGGGCAGCAGCGGGCTCTGGAGGCTGCTCAGCAGGTAGACATCGAGGTTGAGCGGGATGGTGAAGGGCCCGACGTTGATGCCCGGCTTCGTGCCCGAAGCCGAACCGAGCATGATGTAGACCTGGTTCGCCCACGCGGTCCCGGCCATGAGGTCGAAGTCGATCCTGCCGCCGCTCGTCGCCGAGACCTTTTCGTCACTGGCCCACAAGGTGCGTTCGTAGCGTCGGGCCTTGAACGGCATCGGAACGGTCGCCTGCCACACGATCTTGTTGCTCGCCCCGAGTTCGAAGACGTGGTCCTGAGTCCCTGAACAAACGAGGGTGTTGCCGTTCACCAGTCGCACTGCACTCGACACGACCGCCGAGTAGAAGTCGGTGGGCTTGGCTGCGAGGTACTCCCAGGCGGGCGCGGCCGGGCCAAAGGCCTTGCCAACGGCACGGGAATAGTTGCCGTTGTGGTCGATGGGGGGCGCGAACTCGGTCACGGCAGAAGCGTCGCCGAGCTTGAGCAGCAAGCCCCTCTTGTTGTTGAAGCAGATCAGGTTGCCAGCGCCGGGGTAGCCGGGCCAGATCCAGTTGACGTCGTGCTGCGAATGCAGCTGCTGGGTCCCCGCCGTCTTGTAGGCCGCCGGGTTGCCCCAGCGATAGAGCAGGTCACCGCCCTTGCCCGACTTGCCGCCAGTCGTGCCGCGCGCCTGGGTCGTCGTCGTCGAATGGTCGATGACCCAGCACTCGCTCCAGTTACGACAGCTGAGGACGACCTGGTCGAGCTGCGGGTTGTAGTCGATGCCGTTCAGGTGCTGCCATAGGCCGCCGATCGACCTGGGGTAGTTGACGTCGATGCGCTGCGGATGCTGGGCGACGGGACCGAAGTTGGGCTTCTTCGAATCGAAGTCCTGCACCAGGTGATCCATCACCCGCCATTCCCAGACGATGCTCCCGGTCGTCGGCCCTGTTGGCTTCACCTCGATGATCCGCTCAGCGCTGACGATCTCGGGAACCGTCTTCGGGTCACGACCAAGCGCAATCGCCGAAGCCTTCGACACGTCGTGCGTCACGGCCATGAGGATGTTGCCGTTAGGCAACTCGTGGATGTCGTGGTGCTGGTTGCCGAAGGGGGGGCTGTACTTCCAGAGCCGCGTACCGTCCAGGGCAAGGCGCTCAACCGTGCCACCGAAGGAGAACGAGTTCTTCACCACACGCAGCACGTTGCCTTTGCGGTCGAGGTAGGAGGCAATGCCCCGGGCCGAGGTGGTCCAGGTGTGGACCGTGCGGCTGTTGGAATCGACGAGCGAGGCGGTTGCGAGGCGCATGGGATCGACGAAGGTCAATCCCGCAGACGGACGTGGGGACTGTGCACCTGCCGGAAGAAGGAAGGCGGAGACAGCCCAGAGGAAAGACGTGGTGGCAGGGACACAGGTGGCGGGGAAACGCATCGCGTGGCTCTACTTTACCACTCGCAAAACGGCGCAGGATTCCCAGGTCTCGCCGTACATATCGAGTGTCCGGACACGCACGAGGTGCGGCCCTTGCGCCAGCGTCAAGGGCAGTTTGCTCGACCAGATGTGCGCGCTCTCGACCGGGTCCGGCAAGGGCCGCCACGGCAGTTTGGTCTGCTGCTCGCGCCAGATCTTCTCGAGTGGCCCCTTCAGGTCTGCGTAGCTCTTTTTCTCGGTCGAAGCCAATGCGATCGCCTTGTCGAGAGCTCGTTGCCAGTACTCACGGTGTCGAGCTTCTTCGCTCTTGAGTGCGACGAATCCCGGATCGGTGCGAGAGACATGAGCCAGCGGATGCCAGTCGCCCGCTTCGTCGTAGCGCACCCACACCTTGGACTTCTTGCTTCCGTTGAACACGTTGACGACGAGTTCGGTCTGGGCCAGCTCGGGCTTCGTGATCCTGGCCGGCAGGTGGATGTCCATCTGGTAGTCGGCGGGTCGGCGCGCCGCCTTGAAGCGCAGTGACCACTGGTTGCCATCGACGGTGAGCACGCCGTAGCCGCGTGGTGCACCGTCGCGCATGCGCGTGATCGGGATGCCCAACTCGCCACGCTTGCCCTTGTACCAACTGCCGCAGGTGGTCACCATGTTGAGGTGCACGTGCTCCTCGTTGCCGGGGTGACCCTGGTCCTTTCCAAAGAAGAGCGTGCGATGCACGTGGGTGTGGGCCGACACCGTCACCACATGGCGGTGCTTCTCCAGCACCCTGAACAGAGCTTGGCGATCGATGTTCACGTCATCGAGGTGGATGTGGAAGCAGACCACGACGAGTTCGTCCTGAGGCACGTGGGCGAGGTAGCTCTCGAGGAAGTCAGTAGCGCGGTCGTCGAAGCCGCCCTTGTAGTGCGCGCGCTTCTCGCCGTCCTTGGGAAACCAGACCACGTTGTCGAGCACGACGAAGTGGGCGTCGCCGTAGCGGAAGGCGTAGTTGGTCGGCCCGTAGACCCGCTCGAAGCTCTCGTCGGCGAGTTCGTCGCTCGTGGCATCGTAGTTGAGGTCGTGATTGCCGTAGACGTAGTACCACGGGATGCCGATGCAGCCGATGACTTCGTTGACGTGCTCGAACAGCGACAGGTCGTCCCCGACGATGTCGCCAAGCGTGATGCCGAACGCGGCCTCGACGCCGACCAGTTCGGGGATCACGTCCTTGGCGAGGTAGTCCACTTCGGTCTTCGAGTAGGGCTGGGTGTCGCCGAACAGGACGACGTTGAAGCGCTTCTTCTCCTCCTGTGGGTAGAGCGCGAAGTCCACCGAGGCAGGCAGCGGTCCGGTGGGTGCGACGCCCGGGAAGCGGGCCTTGGGCGATCCCTTGGGCTTGTGCAGGTAGTGGAAGGCAGCGAGTTGATTGCTGTCGGTCGGCGTGGCCCAGCCAGAGGGCTTGATCACGAAGAGGATCGTGTCGTCGCCGATCGAAATCTCGTAGCGACCATCAACGGCGCAGCGGCGCACCCTGCGACCGTTGCTGACCAGCGCATCCTCCACGCCGGGCTCTCCGGCGTCGCGCAGGCCGTTCTTGTTGCGGTCGTGGAAGACGTAGCCGGTCGCCACCTTCCCCTGAGCTTGCGGTTGCTGCTTCGCTCGGCTGCTGGCACACGAGGCGAGAAGGAGGACGGCGACGAGCATCGAAAGGCGTTGCATGCCGGNCAGCCTAGTGCTGCGCAGAGGAAGTCAGCCTGCCTTTTGGGGCGGNCTTTCCTNGTCCTGAAAAGGGGCACGCAGGCAGCTGGAGGCCGCTCCGTCTGGCGAGNANGAGGGCGCAAGGNGTGCTGTCAGGGCGCGAGNGCGNNNGGAGAGCCAGCGCCCNCAGGNTTTCTCCTGCCACCTGCCTTGCGCGTCCATGGCAGCGACAGTGCGGCCCTTGCCCCCGCCGAACGGGGGCTCCAGCCGATCACCCCCTCCTCGGGGGAGAGGCCTTCGAGGCGCTTGACCCGCGATGCTGGCCGGGTACCGGGCGCCAGAACGACGAGAAGGCAAGCAAAGACACTCAGATCCAGCTATTCTTTAGGCACCGTTTCTACGCGCCCTGTGTCTCTCTGCTGGGCGCGGAGCCCTGGAGCTAGCCGCTCCGTCTCTAACCTCCCTATGGAGATTTCGCATGAAGACTCTCTCTCTATTAACCGGACTGGCGTTGGCCGTCACGCTCGGTTCTGCCTCAGCGCAAAAGCTGACAACCCTCTTTGCTGCCAACAATGGCGGGTCGGCCGGCGGCAACGTCTACTTTGACATCGAGGTCAAGACCGCAGTTCGGATCACGCAGTTCGAGACGAACTACTCGACCCTGGCGCCGGTCACCTTCAACGTCTACACGTGCCCGTCGTCGAGCATCGGCAACGAAGGCAACAAGAGTGCTTGGACAATGGTTGGCCAGGACGATGGCACCGCCATGGGTGCTGGCACGAACACACCGACCATCATCAACCTGAAGACCCCCATCATCATGACGCCAGGCAAGTACGGTATTGCCTTCGAGTCAGGTGGTAGCGGTCACCAGTACACGAATGGTCCGCTTGGCCCGTACCAAAACGCTGACCTCGTCCTGACCCTCGGCACGGCCAGCAACGTCGCGTTCACGCTTCCGTTGTTCAACCCGCGCGTCTGGAACGGCTCGTTCGTCTACACGCCAGCCAAGGGCCTGTTCACCGGCTTCGACGCGAACCCGGAAAGGGGCAACAGCCCGCTGACCGTTCAGTTCACCGACGCGACCTATACGTCGGCTGGGCCGGTCACCAGCTGGGCCTGGGACTTCAACGGCGACAACGTCATCGACTCGAAGGTCCAGAACCCGAAGTACACCTACACAGCAAAGGGCTGGGATCAGCGCTTCACCGTCTCGCTGACGACGACGGATGCTACCCACCCGGCGTCCAAGCTCACGAAGAAGGACTTCATCACCGTCAATCCGTCGACCGCGACCGCGATCGACTACGGCAATGGCTCGACCAACAAGCCGGCGCCCTCACCGATCGGTGTGTCGGACTACACCTACACCTACAGTGCTGCTGCTGGTGTGCGCGGCTACTTCTTCGTGGCTCCGGCCCAGTTCATCGTGAACGGCTTCGAGGCCCCGAATACCTTCGTGCCGCCGGAGACGGACCAGACGATCACGTGCGTCGTCGTGCCCCAGCCCCCGATCGCTGCCTTCACCCCTCTGGCCTCCGAGGTCGTGTTCCACGCAACCGGCAAGGCCAACACGATTCTGAGGCCCACGAAGCCGATCATCGTCCCGAAGGGTCACTTCTTCGGTGTCCTGGGTGCATGCCACGCACCAACCCCCGCTTCACTGCTCCGCAACTCCTACGGGAATGGCGAGTACTGGACGACGGTCAACTCGCACAAGATTCAGATCAAGCGCCTGTGGATGAACTTGGATCCGCGCACCAACAAGGGTCTGGGCCTCATGAACCCGAGCGCTGGCGCCATTGGTCGGGTCTTCGTCCACGTCATCGGCAACACTTCCGTACCGAGCCTCACGACCATCGACCTGCCGAAGCTCGGCGGGGCGCCGAAGCTCGACTTCAACGCGCAGTTCAGCGGCGCCATCGGAAGCATGATCATCATGGGCGCGGGCCGCCTGCCCGCCGTGAAAACCCCGTTCGGCAACCTCCTCGTGAGGCCGCCGTTCTACCTGACGCTCTTCGTGCCGAGCGCCAAGGGGCAACTCCCCATTCCGATCCCGAACGACCCGGGCCTCACGGGCCTGACTCTCAACTGGCAGAGTGTGCACTTCAACGTCGTGAACCAGCTCAACGGAACGTCCAACGGCACCGAGTGGTTCCTCGGTAACTAGCGAACTAAAGACCGTACGATTCGCTCCGGTCTGACCGCACAGGCGGCCAGAGCGGAGGCCACGCGGCGGCGCGCTTGTGCGTGCCGCCGCGTGTGCGTACGGCCTGAGCGGCGATGCCGACTGCGAGGCTCAGCGACCCCCGAGGCGGCCGTAGGAATCGGGCGTTCCTGGCCGAATGAGGCGGCGAAGATCCAGACGAGGGAGCACACAGGAGAAGGGCCCCGGCAAGGTCCCAGTCGCACCGCATGGATCGGGGCATGCCGGCCGGCGGGATTCGTTTCGGCCACTCCGGACCAAGCGCGATTTCTCGCAGTCCGGCGAAGCGGACGACGTAAGTCGTGAATCGACAGGGTGGCCGGGTTCTCGGGGACTACCCCCTGGAAGACGGCAGGGCTAGAAAGTGCTACCCTAGGGTTCGGAGCTTCGGATGAAGCTCGGGCTCTCTCTGCCCCTGACACACGTTTCTCACGCACTATCTCTCACGCACTAAAGGAAAATAGAAATGCGATCTCTCTCCCTCATCGCCCCACTCGTTTTTGGCCTCACCGTCGGCCTTGCTGCGCAAGGGCCGCAGACGACCCATACGATGCCGAACCCGTTGCCTGCCACGATGGGTGGCAACTACTTCCCGTTCGGAAATACCACCTCCGCAAACTCCCAGCACGTCCAGTTCATCTACTCCGGTAAGGAGATCAACGCGACGTACCCCATCCTGATCACGCGCCTGCGTTTCCACAGCACAGGTGCCTGCCCCGGCGGGGCCATGACGCAGGTCACGATCTCGCTCTCGACGTGTCCGCTCGCATGGAACGCCATCACGACGAACTATGCCGGCAACATGACCCCGGCGACGACCGTGGTGGTTCGGAAGAACGCGACGATCAACTTCACGGTGACCCCCGGTGCGGGTTGGGCCTACGATCTGAAGTTGGCGACGCCCTACCTGTACGATCCGACCAAGGGCGGCCTGTGTTTCGACTGGCATAGGCAGCCAACGAGCGTCATTACCGGCGGCTTCGTCGGGGGAATGTGCGGAAACGCCACGAATCCTCTCATGGGCAGCCGGACCTACGGTGCGGCCAACACCCCGACAGCAGCCGGCCTCACGGCGAGCGCGAACGGCTACGCTTGCGGCGCTGAGATCACTTTCAACCCGGCCAAGGGTCTCTACTCGAGCTTCTCGGCGAAGCCGACCGAGGGTAACAGTCCACTGAAGGTCCAGTTCACCGACACGACCTACTCGTCGGCGGGACCGGTCACCAGCTGGGCCTGGGACTTCAACAACGACAACGTCATCGACTCGAAGGTGCAGAACCCGACGTACGTTTACTCTGCAAAGGGCTGGGACACGTACTTCAGCGTCTCGCTGACGACGACTGATAAGACCCACCCGTCGAGCAAGGTCACCTACAAGGACTTCATTCGCGTGAATCCGTCCACGGCAACGGCCGTCGACTACGGCAAGGGCTCGACCAACAAGCCGGCGCCCTCACCGATCGGTATGCCGGACTACACCTACACCTACAGTGCTTCTGCTGGTGTGCGCGGCTACTACTTCACGGCTCCGGCCCAGTTCATCGTGAATGGCTTCGAGGCCCCGAATACCTTCGTGCCGCCGGAGACGGACCAGACGGTCACGTGCGTCGTCCTGGCAACGCCGCCGACCGCTCAGTTCACGCCGACTGCCGCCGAGGTCGTTTACCACGCAACCGGCAAGGCCAACGCGATCATGCGGCCCGCGAAGCCGATCATCGTCCCGAAGGGTCACTTCTTCGGTGTCTTGGGTGCATGCCACGCACCAACCGCCGCTTCACCGTTCCGCAACTCCTACGGGAATGGCGAGTACTTCACGACGGTCAACTCGCACAAGATTCAGGTCAAGCGCCTGTGGATGAACGCTGACTCGCGCCTCAACAAGGGTATCGGGCCCATGAACCCGAGCTCCGGCGCCATCGGTCGCGTCTTCGTCCACGTCATCGGCAACACTTCCGTGCCGGGCCTCACGACCGGCGGCAAGCCGACGCTCGGCGGCAAGCCGACGCTCGACTACAACGCGGGGTTCAGCGGCGCCATCGGAAGCATGGTCATCATGGGCGCGGGCCGGCTGCCGGCCGTCAAAACGCCGTTCGGCAACCTCCTCGTGAGGCCGCCGTTCTACATGACGATCTTCGCGGCGAACGACAAGGGTTCACTGCCGATTCCGATTCCGAACGACGCGGGCCTCACGGGCCTCACTCTCAACTGGCAGAGTGTGCACTTCAACATGAAGGACGCCCTCTACGGCACGTCCAACGGCACCGAGTGGTTCATCGGTAAGTAGCGAACCACAGACCGTACGATCGCTCCGCACTGACCGCACGGGCGGCCAGAGCGGACGCCACACGGCGGCGCGCTTGCGCGCCGCCGTGTGTGTGTACGGCCTGACCGGCGATACCGACTACGAGGGACGCCGACCCCAGAGGCAGCCGTAGGCAAAACAGGTCGGGCGGGCGAGGGCCACGAGGGCGCCGATTCTCGCGGTCCCTCGAAGCCCGCGACGTAAGTCGGGAATCGGCAACGCAGCCGAGTTGTCGGCACTACGACCTGGAAGCGCGCAGCGCCAAAAAGTGCTACCCTGCGAGCCTGAGCTTCCGATGGGCTCGGCCTCTCTCTGGGCCTGACACACCCTCTCTCGTACCGAAGGAAATCGCCATGCGAACTCGCTCCCTTATGGTCCCACTCGTTCTTGGCCTTACCGCTGCCCTTGGCGCGCAAACGGTCGAGACGATGCCGAACCCCTTGCCTGCGACGTACCGGGGCAACGTCTTCCCGTTCGGCAGTACGTCCGCGAACGCCCAGCACGTCCAGTTCATCTACGACGGTTCGCAGATCAGCGCGTCGTACCCCATCCTGATCCAGCGTCTGCGTTTTCGCAGCACAGGAGCGTGCGCCGGCGGGTCCGCGACGCAGGTCACGATCAAGCTCTCGCAGTGCCCGCTCGCATGGAACGCCATCACGACGAACTATGCGGGCAACATGACGCCGGCGAAGACCGTGACGGTCGTGAACAACGCGACGGTGAACTTCACGGCGAGCACCGTGGCGGGTTGGTGTTACGACCTGAAGCTGACGACGCCTTACCTGTTTGACCCGACCAAGGGCCCGCTGGTCTTCGAGTGGGAGAGGCAGCCAACGGGCCTCCTGACCGGCGGCTTCACGGCGGGAATGGCCGGAACGCTCGCGAACCCTCTCAAGGGGAGCCGAACCTACGGTCCTGCCAACCAGCCGGTAGCAGCCGGCCTCACGGCCTACCCGGAGGGCTACGCTTGCGCCGCTGAGATCACTTGGATTCCGGCCAAGGGTCTCTACTCGAGCTTCAGGGCGAAGCCGACCGAGGGGAACAGCCCGCTGGTCGTTCAGTACACCGACACGACCTACACATCGGCAGGACCGATCACCAGCTGGGCCTGGGACCTCGACGGCGACAGCAAGATCGACTCGAAGCTGCAGAACCCGTCGTTCACCTACGTGGCCAAGGGCTGGGACCAGTACTTCAGCGTCTCGCTGACGACGACGGACGCTACGCACAAGCCCTCGACGGTGACCTACAAGAACTTCATTCGCGTGAATCCGTCCACGGCAACGGCCACTGACTACGGCCAGGGCTCGACCAACAAGCCGGCGCCTTCACCGATCGCTATGCCGGACTACACCTACACCTACAGTGCTGCTGCTGGTGTGCGCGGCTACTTCTTCGTGGCTCCGACCACGTTCATCGTGAACGGCTTCGAGGCCCCGAATACCTTCGTGCCGCCGGAGGCGGACCAGACGATCACGTGCATCGTCGTGCCCACGCCGCCGACCGCTGCCTTCACGCCGACTGCTGCCCAGGTCAGGTTCCACGCAACCGGCAAGGCCAACATGATTCTCAGGCCCACGAAGCCGATCATCGTCCAGAAGGGTGAGTGGTTCGGAGTCTTGGGTGCATGCCACGCACCAACCGCCGCTTCACCGTTCCGAAACTCCTACGGGAATGGCGAGTACTGGACGTCGGTCAACTCCCAAAAGATCCAGGTCAAGCGCCTGTGGATGAACTTCGATTGGACTGGTTTTCAATGGATCGACCATCATGATC
>NYZE01000007.1 GCA_002685965.1 Planctomycetota bacterium
TATGAGGCTTCGCAGCTCCTGATCGAGTGCACTCGTCAGGATCCCTTCTTGTCGCGAGCCTACGTGGCGCGCGGCGATCTGCTCTTCGACGTCTACCGTGAGGCGCGCGGGCGGCCGAGCGGCGAGAGCGAATACAAGCGGGCGTTGCGCCACTGTGGCGACCAGGAGTTGGCGCTCGTGCGACTCTACGAGACCCGGCGCACCAACTTCCTGCTCGACTCGTCGAAGACCGACGCATTCCTGCGCCGTGCACTGGCGTTGAACAAGAACTCGGTGCTGGCCTTGCGGGCGCGTGCCTCGTCGATGATCGACGACCGACGCTTTGCTTCGGCGCGGTCGTTGCTAGAGAAGGCGATCACCGTCAACCCGCGCGACAAGCGAACCCTGGCCGAGATGGCGGCTGCGTGTCACCTGCTGTATCGCCGTGAGGACGAGAAGGCATATCGCGAGCGCGCCCTCGCCGTGGATCCAGGCTACAGCCGACTCGACACGGTTCTCGGTGAACACCTGGTCGCATTGTATCGATTCGCAGCCGCGGTGCCGGTGCTACGTCGTGCACAGCAGGCTGCGCCAAACGACGTCCGCGCGTTGCTCGCGCTCGGCCGCGCTCTCATCTATGCCGGGGATGGCGAGGCGGCGGCCAAGGTGCTCGAGCGGACCAAGGAGCTGCAGAAGGGCTTCCTCAACCCGTGGCGCGAGAATCAGCTCTTCCTGCAGAAGCGGCTGCGCGAGCGCTACGAGGAGGTCGCGGTGGGCAACTTCGTGTTCCGGCTGCACCCGTCCGAGAAGGACGTACTTCTGCCGTATCTGAAGCGCGAGTACGAGGCGGCGTGGGCCAAGCTCGGTACCAAGTACGGCGTGCTGCCCAACTGCAAGGTGCACGTCGAGGACTTCGAACGCTTCGGCGACTTCTCGGTGCGGACGATCGGCTTCAAGGGCTTCGGGGCTCTCGGCGCGTGTTTTGGCTGCTTCATCACTTCGGTGTCACCGGCTGCGCCCGAGCTGCGTTCGCAGTTTTCGTGGAAGGTCACGGCTTGGCACGAGTTCGCGCACGTGTTGCACCTCGAACTGTCGAAGGCGCGGGTGCCCCGGTGGTTGACCGAAGGTGCGGCCGTCTATGAAGAGATCTCCCTGGATCGGTCCTTCGACCGACGGATGGAGCGCGAGGTTCACTCGGCACTCGCCAATGACAGCGTGATCCAGCTCGAAGAGCTCAACAGCGTGTTCCGTGGCCCGCAGATCCTGCTCGGCTACTACCAGGGCGGGTTGATCTGTCGGCACATCGCCAAGGAGTGGGGCTTCGACAAGGTCGTCACGATCATCAAGGGATACGCGAGTGACCTCAGCACGGAGCAGGTGTTCGAGCAGGCCTTGTCGCTGACGCCGCGTGAGTACGACATGAAGTTCCGCAGGTTCCTGGAGGACATGGTCGGCAGCTACGCGCTCGTGGCGCCGGTGGAGGAGGAGACGATGAATCGGTTGCTCATGCGCGTTGCGCGCGAGCCCGACGATGTCGCCGCTCGGGTCACCCTCGCGCAGGGCTTCGTGCAGCGCGGCAACGGGGTCGATGCCGGCCAGCAGCTGGCAGCGCTCAAGCGCCTCGATCCAAACAACGGGGATGCCTTCCTGATTCGTGCGCAGTTGCAGCGGCGCCGCCGCAAGACCAAGGAGGCGCGTGAGCTGCTCGTGAAGGGCTTCGCCAACGGCGGCGACGACTTCGACTCACGCATGTTGTACGCGTCGATCTTGATGGCTGCTGGCCGCAAGAAGTCGGCGCTCGAGCAGTTCGACGCCGCGATCCGGTGCTGGCCGACCTGCTCCGAGAAGGGCACAGGTTCGCCGTTCTTGGCCAAGTCGGCGCTGCTCAAGGCGATGGGGCGGACCGACGAGTCGGCGCAAGCGCTGTCGCGCTACCTGCGCATCAACGGCAAGGACTATGGGGCGCACGTGATGCTGGCCGAGCATTACCGCAAGGCTGGTGAGTTGCACACTGAGCTGCGCCACCTCGAGTACGCGCGCGACATCGACCCGTTCGATCGCAAGCTGCATCAGCGGCTGGGCGAGATCTATGGGTTGCGCAACAAGCACGAGGAGGCCGCGTTCTGTTACGGGATCTGCATTGCCATCCGACCCGAGAAGGACCGGGCCAAGCGCAATGCCGGCGGTCCCAACCAAGGGCCGGCGCCGCCCGCGAAGGACGAGAAGCTGTACCAGGCCGAGATGCGCGTTCGCCGCGCCGAGGCGCTGTTGAAGTGCGGCCGAGTAGATGAGGCCGAGGACGACGCCAAGCGCGCGCTGGAAGAGCGTGAGAAGTTGGACGAGGACTGGGTCGAGCGGGCCGAGGCGGTGCTGGGGAAGTAGGGGGTGGGGCACCGGCCGCACCAGCGGCCGTCCGATCACCTCCACGATCTGCTTCCAGCCAACGAAGCAGCACGCCGCTCTCGGCGCACCCTTATACCTCATACCGCCAGCCCCCTTGCCCCGTGGCCCCCCCGCGCTAACCTCCCCCGCTCGCTGCCCCGTGGTGTAATTGGTAGCACAGAAGATTCTGGTTCTTCTAGTTCTGGTTCGAGTCCAGGCGGGGTAACCACCGACTACCCGGTGGTGTAATCGGCAGCACAGAAGGTTTTGGTCCTTCTAGTTCAGGTTCGAGTCCTGGCCGGGTAACCATCGCCCCGACCCGGCCGATTAGCCAAACGCGCGCAGCCACTCGTCTTCCGTCTTGGGACGAAAGACGACGTTGTCGCGACGCGTGTCACCCAGCGGCGCAGATCCGGCCTGCGAGTACAAGTGCCCTGGATACAGCAAGGCGTCGTCGGGGATGTGCGCGAGTTTCTGGGTCAGCGACAGGTAGAGTTGCCTGGGGTCGCCACCGGGGAGATCGGTGCGGCCGCAGCCGTCGAGGAACAGCGTGTCACCGGCCACGAGGTTGTTCTCGACCAGGAAGCACTGGCTGCCGGGGGTGTGGCCGGGCGTGTGGATCAGCGTGCAACGCACAGCGCCCACCTCCACCACGTCGCCCGAATCATGCGCCTCGATGTCGCTGTCGGAGACGCCGGTGACGCGCTTCACCCAGGGGATTTCCTCGCGTTGCAGGTGGATCTTGACCGGTTGTCGCTCGAGCAGTTCGCGCACGCCTTCGACGCCGTGCCCGAACATGTCGCCGCCGATGTGGTCCGGGTGATAGTGGGTCGCCAGGATGCCGGTGAGGTGCATGCCGTCGGCTTCGACGATGGCGAGGATATCGTCCACCCCATACGCCGGATCGACCGCCACACACTCGCCGGTGTCGCGATCTCCGATCAGGTAGACGAAGTTCACCATCTGCCCGGCGATCGGATCCGCCTTCGCGAAGTCACGCCCCGATAGGAGCTGACGGAAGTAGAAGCGGCTCACTGCTTCTTCCACCAGTCGATGACTCGATCGACTGGCAGCGCCCGTGCTTTGCCCGACTTGCTCTCGACCGCCGTGGCGCGGAACATCGAGTTGAGGATGGCCTCCTCGGTTGCCTCCGCAGCAGCGACGAACAGCGCGGAGGTGCGGTCATTGCGTAGCACCGAGCCGCCGGTAAGTGGCGACTTGGCTGGCGAGCGAATGCGCAGCGACTCTGCCGTCGAGAACGCGATCACGTAGTCGCCGCTTCCGTTCGAGAACGAGGCGCCGGTTCGTGCCATCCCGGCGAGAGCGCGACGCGCCAACCTCTCCAGGTTCCGGGCGCACAACGGCGCATCCGTCGCCAGCACCATCATGCACGAGCCCTCTTCCGGATCGCGGTCGTCGCGCTTCTCGAGGGCCGAGGCCGGCACCTCGCGGCCGGCGATACGCAGTGTGCCGCCGAAGTTGGTCTGCACGAGTGCGCCCACGGTGTAGCCGGCGACAAGACGCGACGACGTGCCGATGCCGCCCTTGTAGCCGAAGCAGCGAGTGCCGGTACCGGCCCCGACCGTGCCTTCGGCGACCGGTCCATCACGTGCCGTGGCGATCGCCTTCAACACGTGCTCTGCTTCGACGTGGCGCCCACGGATGTCGTTGAGCACGCCGTCGTTGGTCTCACCGACGACGACGTTGACCGAGCGCACGCGTTCGTTGCCCTTTTGTGCCAGCACCCAGCCAACCAGCGCGTCGGCGACCTTGCCGACGTTGAGGGTGTTGGTCAGCGCGATGGGTGACTCGAGCTCGCCGAGTTCCTTGATCTGCGTGTAGCCGACCAACTTGCCGTAGCCGTTACCGATCACCGCCGCAGCAGGAACCTTGCCGCGGAACGGGTTGCCGCCGTGCGGCAAGATGACCGTGACGCCGGTGCGGATCGCGTCGCCCTCGATCAGAGTCACGTGGCCTACCCGGACGCCAGCAACGTCCGTGATCGCGTTCAGCTTGCCCACCGGCAGCCGGCCGATGGTGATGCCGGTCTCGCGGACGCGCGGGCGATTGCCTGGGTCTTGCAAAAGCAAAGGGAGCAGCAGGGCTGCGGTGAGCACGCGGTGAGTATCGGCGAGGCTTGCGTCGCCGTCTACATCTACCCTCGAGCCCGAGTCGCCCCTCTATTGTGTGATGACCTCGATCGCATCGGTGGTCACCCACACGGAAGCGGGAGTGCCACCCGGGAGCTTGCGCACAGGACCAGTCAACACCTGGGTCGTCCATGCCAGGTTGACGACGTTCGGTGCTCGTATATCGAAGCGGGCCGTACCTTGTGCCGTGGTCGGTCCGACCAACAGTAAGTGAGGTGCGGTGAGGATGACCCCGAAGCCGGGGAACATCAGACCGCCAGCGCCGAGCGCGAAGAGCGGGCGTTCTGGTAGCAGTGGCGCACCGAACATCCAGACGGCAAGGGCGTTGGCCGGCAGTCGACTGGCCTGGAAGGCGAGCAGCGTGTTGGGCTTGGGGCGCATCGAGGGCGTTACAGTCAGTGTGGGCCGGTGCGCCGTCATGGCGATCAGCGCCTCCTTGCCGTTGACGAAGTCGGACATGATCATCCAGAGCTTGGCACCCGCGCGGCCAAAGCGCTCGAATGGCTGCGCTGCGCGCTCCAGGTGGAGCGAGGTCGGTGCCCAGCCCTTTAGGCGCAGGAGTCCCGCGGCAAAGCCGCCGCCGCCCGGGCCGATCTCGAGCAGCGATGGAGAATGGGTTGCGTTGCTGAAGATATCGGCCGCGTAGAAGGTGCCCTGGCCGTCGCGTAACAGGTCGAAGGCGTTGTTGAAGCCGCGCGCGAAAACCGTGGCGTCCTTTTCGGCGAGGCTCTTGGGACCGATGGCGGTGAGCACGTCGGTGGCGCTCCAGCGCAGGATCTTGCCCAGCTTCGGCGTGCTCAGGTTCTTCGGTGCCGGCGCGAAGAACAGCGCGCCGGTTTCGTCGATCGCGATCGGCCCCGCGTATCCGTCCGCTTCGGCGATCAGGTCGGCGACACCGGTCAGTACGTTGATGCGAAACACCTTGACGGTGCCCTGGAATCCCGGGTGCGCCGAACACCAGAGGTAGCGTTCGCCTTGTCCTGGGTGGAAGGCGAACGAGTAGTTACCGCCGAGCGTCGCGAACCGGCGGGTCGTGTGGTTCACAAGGTCGTGGACGAACAACCCGCCGGTGGTCGACTCGCCGAAGAAGACGGTCTTGCCGGTGGGACCGAGCGCGACGTCGGTGCCGAAGGACGACACGGCAATCATCGCCAGCGTTGCCTTGATCTTGCCTGTGGTCGGATCGATCGACGTGAGCTTCTGCCCGTCGAACGAAACGACATCGCCGTTCGGCAGAACGGTCAGACCGGACCAAGCTCCCTTGCTCGCTTTAGGCAAGGCGAAGCTGGTGGCGCGGAAGCCGTCAACGGTCGTGATCTGCGAACGGACAGCCGGGACGAGAGCCAATAGTGCCCACATGGCGTGGGTGCGTGACTGCATTTCACCTCCTCGAAAACGCGGTCAGAGTCGCTGGTGGGTGCGAGGGGTCTCCTGGCTCACGAGTCATCCTCGGCAGACGCCTTCCCGGGGGAACCGGTGGCCGTTGTCTGCTTCGTCGTCGCTCACAGTGGCGGGCCCGCGCCGGTCTTGCACCGGACTTCCCACCTCGTGCGCCCGTCTTGATTGAAAGGAACGAAGGGCAGGATGTTCGCCGCTGAGCTTGCCTGGGTCAAGCGATCCTCATGGAGCTGCGTTCTGGGCGTGGGCGCGTTGAAAGCCGGTAAACACGCTCCGGCAAGGTCCGTTGGCAACGGCACCTTCACAGCGGATAATGCCTGGGCATGGTCGGCCTTTCCCTGCCCTTCACCGTGCCTCCAGACCACGCCGCGGTGTCTGGCGGCAACCTCTACAACAGTCGTCTCATCGCAGCGTTGCAGCGCACGTCGTGCACCGTCCGCGCCGTCGATGTGGAAACGGGGCTCGAAGAGGCGGGGCAGGATGGCAGTTTGGACATCGTCCTGGTTTCCAGCGACGCCGAGACCCTGCCCAAGGTGCTGCACGAGCGTGTCCTGCCGGCCGAGAATCCGGTCTTTGTGTTCTACGTGTCTGTCACCAGGCATGCGCCGTTCAGCGAGACCCCTCCCGACGTCGAGGAGTGGGGGGCCGCCTCAGCGGCGGCGGCCAGCAGCCCACCGGTGAAGGACTACGGCATCTTGGTGAACAACTCCCCCTGGCACCCCGACGTCGAGGCGGGCTACATCGACACCATTCAGTACAGTCTTCGCACCATGTTCGGCTACGCCCTCGCACTCCCGCGCCCATCACTCGTCATCGTGCTCGGTGACCACCAGCCGCTCGCGCTCGGGCGACTTCCCGATGCCGATCCGTCGCGCGACGTGCCGATTCACGTGCTGTCGAACCGTTTCCTGACTCGATTCCTGCGGACCCTAGCTCGATAGTCGTCGCATGGCACCGTCTCGCAATGCGCCACTTTACGAACTGACCCCCGAGGAGCAGGATGCCGGACTGCGTGTCGCCAAGTCGATGCGAGTGGCGGTCTTCGTGGTCGCCTACAACGCCGAGTCGCACATCCGCGAGACCCTGCGGCGGATTCCGTCCGCGTTGCTGCCGCATCTGGCCAGCATCTACGTGATCGACGACAGCAGCACGGATGCGAGCACCGACGTCGCGCGCAGCCTGCGCGCGGAGATGCCGCAGCTCGAGGTGTTCACGACGCCCTACAACCAGGGCTACGGTGGCAACCAGAAGCTCGGGTACCTGTACGCGATCGAGCGCGGCTACGACGTGGTCGTGCTCTTGCATGGCGATGGTCAGTACGCACCCGAGGTCTTGCCACGCATTCTGGCGCCGTTCGCCGACCCGGAGACGGCCGCCGTCTTCGGGTCACGGATGCTGGTGCCGGGAGCGGCGCGGCGCGGTGGCATGCCGTTCTACAAGCGTGTCGGCAACCGCGTCCTGACCTGGGCGGAGAACAAGCTGCTCCGGGCCGATCTGTCCGAGTTTCACTCCGGATATCGGGCCTATCGCGTGTCGGTCCTCGCAGAGCTACCGTTCCGCTACAACACCAACGATTTCCACTTCGACACCGAGATCATCGTGCAGTTGCTCGGTAGTCGGAGGCGGATCGTCGAGGTGCCGATCCCGACCTACTACGGCGACGAGATCTGCCACGTCAACGGCATCGCCTACGCGTTCCGGTGCATCGGCACGGTCCTGCGCGCCAAGGCCAACCGCGTGTACCTGGTCTATCACCCCAAGTTCGACCTGACGGCGGCCGAGCCTTACACCTTCAAGACTGCGCCGACCTCGGTGCACCACTACGTCTTGAATCGTGATTGGGCGCCGCAGACGCGCGTGTTGGAGCTCGGCGCTGGGCATGGCGATGTTGGGCGCGCGCTTTGTGACCAGGGCGTCACGGTGGTGGGCGTCGACCAAGCGCGGCCGGACGGCGACTTTCCGTATCCATACCTCGAGCATGACCTGGACAACGGCTTCGCCGACCAGGCGCGTGACGCGCTCGGCGGGTCGGCCGACGTCGTCCTGGCACTCGACATGATCGAGCACTTGAAGCGACCCGAACACGGACTGGGTGAGATCGGCCGCGTGCTTGCGCCCGGGGGAAAGTTGGTCGCGAGCACTGGAAACATCGCGTTCATCCTGTTGCGTCTGATGCTGAGCCTTGGCCAGTTCAACTACGGCAAGAGGGGCATCCTAGACCTGACGCACAAGCGCCTGTTCACGGTCCGGTCGTTCTGTCGCACGCTCGAGGGTGAGGGTTTCGAGGTTCTATCGGTGCGCGGCTTCGGGCCACCGGTCGAGGACATGGTGTCCAGGTCGTGGCCGTTCCGGGTGTTGGACCGCTGTGCGAGCTTCATGGCGCGGGTGTGGCCGCGCATGTTCAGCTATCAGTTCGTCGTCGAGGCGCGACGACTCGACCGCCTCGACGACCTCCTGAAGCGGACGGTCAGCGATCTCGAAGCGCGCGAACGTAGTGAGCGAGCCTGAACTCGAAGGCGTGGATCCTGGGTACGGTTCGGGATCGCGCGAGTAGTTTGAAGTCCTCGGGTGCCGTCTGATCGTGCTTGAGGATCGCCACCAAGGCGACCCAAGCGCGAGCGTTCGAGGTTGTAGTTGCTTGCACGGCCGAGATCAGCGCGAGCGAATCCCGCGCACGTAGCGAGAGAGCCTGAAGCGCAGCGCCTGTAGGCCAGGCACGCTGCGCACCGACTCGAGAAGCTTGGATGACTCGGGGACCCGCTTGTCGTTGTCGAGCAGGGTCAGCGGCGTGCGTTCGGACCAGCCGCCGAACAGCATCCAGACCGCGCGGCGCTTGGACAGTCGCACTTCCGGCGAAGCGCGGTCGACCGCGTTGACAAGCTGCATCAGGTGGATCTTGTCGGCGACACGATTAATCTCGACGCGGAACTCCCAGATGTCGGCGACGAAGACATCGGTCTTGCCCCAGCGGAAGCGGAAGAACTTGCGATCCTCGCTCCAGACCGCCTTCTCGCGTTCGCGGTGATAGAGCGGCATCAGTAGGTAGTAGCTCTGCTTGCTCATCAGGAGGATGTCCGGCGAACGGCGGATGCGCTCGAAGACGTCCTGCATCTTGAAGCAGTCGGCAACGGTGAGCAGGTGTTCGGAAACGAGGAGCTGGCGGTCCGTCTTGCTGCTGCCGAGGAGTGGAGCGATGTGATTACGGGCCAGGCCCAGCAGGCCAGCTGCGGCCAGCGTGGCGATCAAGGCTCGCTTGCCGGATGTGAGGCCGCGCGCCAAGAGCCACGCCACGGGTGGCAGGAGGAAGACGGCCAGGTAGATCGAATGGCGTGTCGAGCCGAGTGGGTACTTCTTGGCGGCTGCCGCGGCGATCGCGACCAATAGCGCTGCCAGCGGCAGGCCTAACACGAGTGGGCGCCGTTTGCGGATGGCGAGCCCTATCGCCACGAACAGGAGTAACACGCCGATGTCGGCCAGTTCGCGCGACAGGAAGGTGAAGAACGAGAAGAGCAGCCGCCAGGGGTCGGTCCACGTTTGCACGGTGAAGGGCCTGAGCCATGAGGCGAAGGCGTCTTGCTGCAGGGCGCTGCCCATCAGGTTGGGGCGCAGGTGGAAGCAGTAGAGCCCGAGGATGAGCAGGAAGGGTCCGGCGTGGGCGATGGCGAGCAACCGCACCTGTCGGCGGTTGAGTTGCTTGCAGATCAGCAGCAAGGCGAGGGTAATGCCGATCGCGCCAAGGGCGAGCAACGAGCTGTAGTGAGTGAGCAACGCGATGCTGATGGAGACCGCGTAGCCCGCGACGGCGCGACTGCTGCCGTCCTTCAAGCAGCGTGCGAGGTAGTACAGCGCGAAGAACAGCGCTGAGACTTGCAGCATGTATGGCCGGATGAGGGTCGATAGCTCGATCATTGCCGGCGACACGGCGACTGCCAGCGCGGTCGCGATGCCAGCGACGGCGCCCGTCGTATCGCGGCCGCACACTTCACGGACGGCGAGGAAGGCGCCGAAGATCGCCAGGCAGCCGAGCAGGCAGGAGAGGCTGCGCAGGACGACGAAGTCACTCGTCAGCGTCGCGAAGGTTCGCAGCAGCAAGTAGAAGAGCGGTGGGTGCGCGTTCTCGCCGACCTCTTGCCAGAAGATCGAGGAGTCCTGCGAGGTGACTGTCGAGAAGTAGATGCCCTCATCCGGGTTGACCCAGTAGGTGCCGAGGCCATACGCGCGCAGGCCGAAGCCGAGCGCCAGCACGGCCAAGAGGATGGCCCAGGTGAGGCCGTTTGGGGTCTCAGCAGGTTTCATCGACGCTCAACAATCTAGCCGCGCGGCGCCTGTAAGCTGACAAAGACGTGGAGAGAGTCGAGGCGGTGTGTGCGGATGCTCGATGCTGGGTCAGGCAAGGAGCGGAACCAAGAGCAATACGTAGACCACCGCGGCCAGCAGGTGCAGTAGGGCGTAGGGCAGCGCCTTCTTGACGAAGCCGGCGAAGCTCATCGGTACGCCGTGCTTGTGCATGACCGTCACCGCGACGAGCGTCGATGCCGAGCCGATCGGAGTGAGGTTGCCGCCGAGATTGGCGCCGAAGATGACGGCCCACCAGTGTTCGGACTGGATCAGGCCGCTGCCGGACGCCGCTTCCGCCTTGAGGATGTTGGCCAGCATCGCGGCGAGCGGGATGTTGTCGGTGACCGAGCTGATGGCGGCGGCGGAAACGAGCAGCGAGGCTGTGCCGGCTGTGTCGCCGAGCGAGATCAGTTGTTTGACACCCGCGCCGAGCATGGTGAGCACCTGCGCGTGCTCCATGACGTAGACGACGACGAACAGGGCGCAGAAGAACCCGAGCAGGTCCCAGTCGACGGCTTGGTAGAAGCGATCGACGGTCGACTTGTAGCGCAGCAGCATGATCAGGGCGAACGAGAGCGCGACGTAGCCCATGCCGAGGCTCGAGACCACCGGCAGGACCGAGGTGGTGGCGATGACCGCAATGAAGGCGAGCAGGGCCCAGGTGCTGAACCAGAAGAAGCTGCGGCTCGAGATGCCGTCGTTCTCATCGAAGGCGGCAACGAGGTCGGTGGCCTCAGCGCGCTCCGCTTCCCCTTCAAGTCCGGGGATGGCGAAGAGCTTGGCGCCGAGCAGGAGGGTGGCCACCGTGCCAACGACGACGAAGGGGCCGGCGACGATGAAGAAGCGAACGAAGCTGATCCCTGCCGCTTCGCCGACGATGATGTTGGGCACGGAGCTAATCAGGGTGAGTAGACCGCCGATGTTGGTGAGCAGGCCTTCGATCAGCAGGAAGCCGAGCAGCAGGTTCGAGCGCTTGAGCTTGCCGAGCGACACAGCGCTCAGCGAACCGACGATGATCATCGCCGTGACGTTGTTCAACACAGCCGAGAACACGACCGTCATCNCACCGTAGAACCACAGGAGCTTGCGCGGGTTGCCGCGCGAGAGNTTGGTGAGCTTGATCGCGATCCATGTGAAGAGACCCGACCGGGACGTCACGTCGACGAACAGGCTCGACCCGAGGATGATCGCGATCACGCCCCAGTTGACGGCCGGGATGTAGACCGGCATCAGCAGTTCGTGGCCGCCGTCGTAGACGTGGTCCACCAGTGGTCTCAGGTTTGCCGGCAAGAGCCCGGTCGGTAGCGCGACCTCGTGTCCGCCGACGAGGACCGGATCGAAGGGCAGTACGCCGAGTGCGGTGCCGAGGAAGAGGCACAGCACTGCATACGCCCCGGCGATGACCGACTTCTTGGCGTGCAGCTTCTCTTCGAGCGCGAGGCAGACGATCAGCCCGGCGAGGATGGCGCAGAAGAGATACGTGGTGCCCGGGGCGACGCTGTGGGCCGCGTCCTCGAATCGCAGGCAGATGGAGGTCAACAGGGCGGGCACTAGAGCATCAGTAGCGGTGTGTGGCGCAGTTCGACGGCCAGCGCGTAGGCGAGGCCGTGCATCGCGCTGTGATCCTCGTCCTTGGTATTCATGACGAGCAGGTCAACCCCGTGCTTTTCGATGAGCGAGCGGTACTCATTGACGCGGTGCCCGATCGTGACGACTGCCTCCGTCGTGCAGGTCACGCCGGCAGTGTCGAGTGCGGTGGCGACGGAGTGGATGTAGTCGCGCGGCTCCTTGAGCAACTGTTCGCTGATCAGCTTGCGGGCCGAGTCGGTGTTGATGTCCGGGATCTTGCCGACCGCGTCGATGTAGCGTTCGAAGTCCGCGTCGTCCTCGACGTGGGTCAGATAGAGGGTTCCATGCGGTGCGACGAAGGCCAGCGCCGTATTGACGAGTCGTTGATCACCGACGAGGTGGTCGGTGATCGCCATGACTTTGTCGGTGTGGCCGGCCGCGGCGGAGTCGCGCGCTGGGTGCGGCAGCAACAAGACCGGTGTCGTCGTCGCCTGCGTCAGCACGTCGATGTAGGCGCCGAGCGTGAAGCCGAGCTGCCACGCCGTCGAGTGCAGACAGCGGTAGGTGACGATCAGATCCGGGTGTTGCTCTTCGACGAGGCTCAGCAGGTCCTTCGCTGTCTCGAAGCGGTCCTTCGTGATGGTCAGCCAGCTGACTTCGTTGCGTCCCGCAAGCGCTGCGGTGAAGGCCTGCGCGTCAGCGGCGAACTTCTCGGCGGCCGTCGCATCGAGATCGGTGACGACCATGGCGGAGCGGATGGACATGAGTCGGTAGTGGAAGACCACTCTGGCCGCGGCCCGAAACGCGCTCTCGAACTGGTCGACTTTGTCCATCGCTGGCGGCCGCGGATTCTAGGGTCGCGGCCGGCGAGGACCTGACCTTCTTCTCGCGCAATCGAGGGTCGCGATCGACTGGTCACGACCGGGGTATCCTCCATACACGAAGCGGACCCGTCTCGATGGCGAGCCCTCGACGCCAGACGGCCTGCTGATAGAGGCTCTTGGTGGATGGTGTCCGGCCCGGGCGCAAGCCACACCGCCTGCTGACCCTCGCCGTTCTCCCACCGCTCGTGGCGACCCCGGCTCAGGACCCGAAGTCGCGTCCTCTCCTCCATGTTGTAGGAGTTGGATTGGTCTAGAATCACTGCAGCAAGCATGAACGGAATCTTCTCTCGTGCGCTGTGGCCGCTCGCGGCTGCTTTGCTGGTGCAAGCTGCGCCTGCGCAGCAGCAAGGCGCGCGCACGGCGCCGCGACTCGTGCGCTACTGCACCGACTACCTCGTGAACTTGCAGAAGAAGACCCGAGCCGTGCACATGTGGATCCTGGTGCCCCAGGACATTCCGGACCAGCTGGGCGTTCGCTCGTTGCAGATCACGCCCAAGCCAAAGGACCTCTTCACGAAGAACGGCTCTCGCTACGCGCACTTCGAGTTCGACGGGAGCAAGCGTGAGGTGCCGATCCGTATCGAGGCCGAGGTCGAGCTACGGCGCCACGACCTGAAGCAGCATCAGAGCCGTCGGCCCGCCAGCCGGCGGACCGAGGCGATCACCGACCGATCCGCATGGCTCGCCAGTGAGCGTTATCTCCGCCACGAGGACCCGTCGATCCGCGCGGCGGCGAGGAGCATCAAGGGCAGCGGGCACCAGCAGATCGTCCGAGAGGTCCACCGCTTCGTGCAGCGGACGATGTCGCCGGGGTCGTACGACCCGAAAGACCGCGGCGCGGTGCAAGCGCTCGCACGGAAGAAGGGAGACTGCACCGAGTACGCGGACCTCTTCGTCGCTTTGTGCCGCGCGAAACGCATCCCGGCTCGCGTCGTCGAGGGCTATACGATCCCCTGGAAAGACACCCCCAGGCACAACTGGGCCGAGGTCTGGCTCGGTGAGCACGGCTGGGTCAGCTTCGACCCGTTCCGGTGTGCCGACGGCAGCGCGGCGTTCGAGCGGGTCGAGAACATCTACATTCGCCTCGCAGTGCAACGTAATGACCCGAAGCTCGCGGGTTACCACTTCTTCCGCTACGTCTACTTCGGCGACGCGATCGATGTGAAGCACGACCTCAAGGTGCTGCCGAAGAGGCGTAAGTGAGTGCGGCGTGTCGCGTTACTTTTCGCGAACCGCGGACAGGTGTCGGCGCCGTAGACGGAAGAGGGCCGTAGACATAAGTGATCGAAGAGTTGCCGCGCCTTAGATGGGCCAGCTTGGCGCGTGGACGGCCACCGCCCGCCGATCGCTTTGTTATCGTCGTTGCCGTTCCCTTGGGTGGTGTTGATGCAGAACGCATCAACACTCGGGGTCTGCGGCCGCTGTCGACGCCCAAGCCGAAGTGCTCGACTCATGGGATTGGCCAGAGCTTCTCGGAGGCCTACCGGGACTTCCCTGGCCCTCAGAAGCGCAGCCGCACGATGCGGCTCAGGCGGATGGAGAGCGGAAGCGCCACCTCAGCAACGCGTGCGTCGAGCGTAAGCCCCTTGGGCAAGGTCGCCGGTGGCGCCGTGAAGTTGTACGTCCCAGTCGCGCTCGCAAGCACGTGGAACGGATGGGTGCCGACCGGGAACCCGGTCGAGAACAACCCATCGAAGCCCAGCCCGAGGACCGGTCCGCAGCCGATCCGGTGGGTTGTGATTGCCGAGTACAGGATGAACAAGTGCGACAGCGGTTTGGCCCCGGCGATCGCGATCCGCATGTCGCCGTTGCCTTGCGTCGTGAAGTCGAACGACGGTCCGCCGACGAACGAGACGCGCACGTCGTTTGCGTCCTCGAGGAAGAGCTCTTCGGTGGCGCCGAGCTTGCCCTCGTACGGCCCGACAACAAAGAGCCCCTGCCCGCCGCGCGGGCCGGTCGTGCGAGCCCGGAAGGCCTTCAGGTTCGGCGAAGCAAAGACCGAGCCCCCCGCGGGGATGACGGTGCCCGGTGAGAACGTGAAGGTCACTCCACCCTTGAGGTGCCACCCGGTGATGTCGATTGCCCTCGTCGCGCAGTTGACGATCTCGATGAACTCCTCGTCCTGGTTGTTGGAGGCGGGGCTCGCGACGATCTGGCCGAAATCTGCCTGGACGACTTTCGGCTGCGGTGGAGGAATGATCCCGCTGACCGACGAGCTATGCGTGACGAAGAGGTGCTGGCGGCGGATCTTGAAGTACTCGTTCTCGAGTCGGCCCAGCGCAGTCGCGAAGTCGATCGTCCGATTGCCCCAACTCGGTATGCCCCAGCGCTGCCGATCGAGCGCGACGTCCGGGCCCATGCTGGCGCGGAGCCCGTCCATGTATTTCTCGTACTTGAGGGATGTTCGCGGCACCGTCGGGTCTTGCAGCAGGTCGTCCATGACCGAACGCAGCCGGCGCAGGTACATCTCGCGGATGCGTGGTATGCGGTGGCACGCGTCGATCAAGCGGTTCCAGAAGCCATCTGTCTTGGGATAGCTGCGATGCCCGTAGAGCGGATGGCTCTGCGGGTCGTGGCGAGCCCAGATAGTGTCGTTGAGCACCCCCAGGCCTCTGATGTAGTTGCGACCGAGTGTCAGGTCCTTGTCCCACGGTAGGAACATCCACTCCCCGTCCCCTTCGGTGTCGCGGTAGAGGTAGTGGTTCTTGTGCACGTGGTCGTTGTCGTGCACGACGACCGTCGCGACCATGTAGCTGAGCGTCGCAGGTATGTCGACGTTGTCGAAAAGATAGTGCTCGAGCGCCGATCCGCTCAGCTGGATACCGCTGACCAGTTGCTGCAGATCTGCGTTGCTCTCCGACTGGCGGGTCTTTTTCTCGACCCTGCTCGTCGCCGACGTGATCGGATTGAACATCTTGTAGAGGGCGCCGGACGGGTCGAGCCCGATCCGGTCCAGTAGCCGGATGTCCGGCTGCTCGACGAAGGTCGCGACGCTGAAGAACCGTCCGTTCTGCTGTACCCGCATCGGGAAGCAAATGCAGTACGGCGACCCCGCCTGCTCATACGTGTCCCAGGACAGGATCCGGCGGACGTAGGACTTGTCGGACCAGGTCGAGTTGAGGTTGAACTCCTCGGCCGCGCCCTCGGCCACGTCGAACTGGAAGTGGAAGCCTGAGTTGAAGTCGAACTTGAAGTTCTTCTTCGCCCAGCCGGTAGAGCTGCCGCCGCGGCGGCGCACCGCGATATTGTCATAGAACTCGCCGTTGAACCAGAGTGAGCACCGCGTGCCGGTCGCCGTTTCGGCGAGCGACGGGTTCTGCACGAACCAGTGGAGGATCGGTAGCTTGGACGCCACGGACGGATCCGCGATCATCGCGCCGAAGTACTCCGGCGCGTTGTACGAGTTGCGGTTGACCGGCGCTTGAGCGATGCCGAGCGGCTGCAGCCACGCAAACACCTTCCACCGCACCATCTGCCCCGGAGCGTGTGCGGCGCTCCCGATCACGCCGGTCCAGATGCCATCGTTCGCCTGGCGATCTCGCCCCTTCCCGTCGTCGAGCATCGCCGCGTTTTTCTCCAAGGCGAAATCGATGCGGGAGACCAGCGTTACCGAGACCGCCTTCGACGCCGGTGCCAGGATGAGCTCTGCCTCGACGACGATGTCATCCGTTGTCTTCGGCGCCTTGGGCATCGCGGTGACCGACCGGAACACCGCGCCGCCAACGTTGTTGGCGCCTCCCGGTGTCGAAATTGTGAAGTAGACCTGGGTCGTGGTCAGCTTCGGGTTGAATGAGAAGCCATACGAGACGTCGGTCACTTGTTGCGGGAAGCTCGGCGCGAACGCCGACATGACCTTGCCGAGGGAGTCCGTCAGCGCGAAGTACTCGCCGACGGAGGAGAGCTTGAAGTTCGTATGCAGCTGCTTGCCGGAGATCGCACGGTTCTTGTTCGAGCAATACACGACGAGGAAGCCGCCCGCCGGGATCGGTGTCGGGCTCGGAAACTTCCACTTCGTCAGCGAGCTCGCATCGTCCGTGAGGTGCCAGCCACCGAGGTCAATCGTGCTGGCGCTGGGGTTGTGGACCTCGGCCCAGTCGGAACTGTCGCCGTCCTGATCCTTGATGGAGTTGCCGTTCGAGGCCATGAACTCGGTCAAGACCGGCGTTTGGCTGCCCACGAGCGGACACAGGACAGCCAGAGCAACAGCAAGGACGAAGCATGGAAGGGCGCAGGGCCGCATGTCCCGCCATCGTAGACGACTATTCGTCCGGGTCGGGTGCTCTCGACAAATCCACGTGGAGAGGCTCGCTGGGCGTCGGTGCCCCTGGGGCAACGGTGGCTACTGGCGTAGGAATGCCGGCGGTTCGCCGGTGAGCGCCTTGAAGAACGCAGTGAGGGAGCTCACTTCCTCTCGGGTCAAGAGACGCCGC
>NYZE01000008.1 GCA_002685965.1 Planctomycetota bacterium
GCAGCGGTGAGCGATGACCGGGTTTCTGCCTGACCCCTGCCTGATCGTGGTCGAACTCCTCCTGCTGCTCCTCGATACCGAAGACCTAACGTGCATTCCAGCTCAGGCGCTCTAACTGCAGTTCTCTTTCTCGCCGCGTCTCTGATGGCGCAGGCTGGCACCGACCCGAACGCCCCGATCAAGGCGATCGCAGGACAGACCACAACCAGCGGCACCATAGCTCTGGCGGGCGCCTCTGTGGTTCTGCCCAACTCGTGCAAGAGGAGGATGGGCAACAGCAACAACATCTTCGGTGTCGCCTGGGCGAACTCACGCGTCCAGCAGCAGCACTCGGGCGCACAGGTCGGCAACGCAAGGCTCTTCTTCGCGCACGCGCTGCGCTTCCGCAACAACTATCACATTGGTCCGACGCAGACGCTCGAGATCAAGTTGAGCAACTCTGACACGACGCCGGCGACGCACAGTGCGACCTTCGCGACGAACATCGGCACCAACAAGCAGACAACCGTGTTCAAGGGGAACTACAAGTACCCCAACATGATGCCGAACACGGACCCGACGAAGTTCAACATCGTCTTCCCGTGGGCGGCGCCGTGGCTTTGGACCAACCCGACGGGAAAGGGCCTGCTGTTCGAGACGCTCAACACGAGCACCGTCAGCGGTAACTACTACGTCGACGCCGATTCCGGCGACGCGACGATGTCCCGCTCGTGGGCACGCGGCAACCCCTCGGTGGGTAACGTCGACCTCCGCTACGGCCTCGTCATGTGCCTCTTCGATAGGCCCCTCTCGTCCTTTGACACGTTCGGCAAGGGTTGCCCAGGCACCGGCGGCAAGGCCGGCGTCATCCTGCCGGCAGCCATGCGCACCGCGATGGGCAACAGCAACAGCAGCTTCGGTGTCGCGTGGGCCAACCAGCGCTACCACCAGTTAATGGACGGCAAGGAAGCCGGCCCAGGCCGCGTCTTCGTCAACCACGCGTTCCGTTCCGGCACGCGCTCGGATATAGGCCCGACGCGTACCATCAAGATCCTCATGAGCAAGAGTCAGGTCGCTCCGCTGGCCATGTCCAAGACGTTCGCGACCAACATCGGCACCAACACACAAACGACCGTCTTCAACGGCACGCACAAGTACCCGAACATGGTGCCGTCGAAAAACCCGCTCGAGTTCAAGCTGGTCGTGCCGTGGATGGCCACGTGGCTCTGGTGGCCGACGCCAGGCGACAACATCCTCTACGAATACCAGTGCTCGGACCCGACCAACGCCGCCCCCTATTATTTCCCGGACGCCATACAGGGCAACGTCGACGTCAGGAGTCTGTCGTCCCCCGGTCCGGCGGCATATTGGGGCACCGTTTCCGCCGCCCCCTTCGGCCTCTGCATCTGCTTCGGCTACCAGGGCAAGGCCAGCAACATCCCGGTCCTGGGCAACACCGGCCAGCCGGTCATCAATACGAGCTTTGATGTCACGCTGACGAGCGCCCAATCGACGCCGGGCGTCGCACTGCTGATCATGGGCTTCAGCAAGACGAAGTGGGGCCCCATCCCGTTACCACTCGACCTGACACCGATCGGCGCCCCGGGCTGCGGCCTGCTAGTGTCGTACGACGCGGCCTTCGGCGTGGTGGTCAACGCATCTCACGAGGCCAGGTTCTCCTACTTCATTCCGAACGTGCCGGCCCTCTACGGCTTTTCGTGGCACAACCAGTACATGGTGTTCGATCCGACCGCCAACACGCTCGGCGTTGTCTTCACGAACGGCGGCACGGCCAAGATCGGCGGCGTGTAAGCGGACAGCCGCCGCTGGGATGACCCGGCGCGCAATGGGGCGCTCCAGCTTCTATCGCACCATCTCCCAGCCTTCGAAACCGCCTGATTGCAGCGGCTGCAGCTTCCAGGTCTTCTCGAAAAACGCCCACATCGGCGCACCGATCAACTTGAACTGTGGGTTCTCCAGGTCGGAGCGAGCATGTCGCGACAGCAACATGCGGCCACCGCCAGCAAGGTGTTCATCAATCAACCTACGTGTAGCCGACTGCCAGGCGCCGAAGTCCTTCGCGGCCGAGGCCCACCCTTCGATCGTGTGCAGCACCCGCACTCTAGGCGTCTCGATCAACGCCCAGGGCAGCTCGATCGATCCAGCCCACAGGATCGTCGACCGTTCGTCGAGGATAGCCCGGGCATCGCTTCCCCATTCCTCGCCGGGTCGTGTGTCGTGTTGAAGCGTGAACGTCACCGACGCCACCAAGGACAGCGCCAGGACGCCTGCCCACGCGCGATGACTCAGGTGTCCGAGCGAGTGGACGACGATCCAGCCCGCGGGGATCGCGAGCGGTAGTAGATAGCTGCCGTGCTCCCACATCGGCTCGTCGATCTCCGGATCGCGCAACACCAGGACGCACAGGAGCCCGTACGGCACAAAGCCAGCAATCGCCCAGCCGGTATGCCAGCGATGCTTGCGGACGAATGGCAACAGCACGATCAGCGATAGAGGAAGGAAGGGCACGAGCACTTCCCACAACGCCAGATGCACGACCCGCTCGGCCCACCCTTCGGCATCGAACCACTGCTGTAGCCAGGCGACGAGCCCCGAGCCCGGCGGATCGCCGATCCAGCAAAGGAACAACGGCCGACCAAGAAACAGGAATACGGTATGCGCCGCCGCAAACGCGCACAGCAACGCGAAACGGTGCTTGCGCAGACCTGGATCGCTGCGCCCCATGATCCAGGCGCCGAGCAATGGCACGAGAAGATTGCCCGTGCCGTGCGCGAGCGACGCCATGAACGTTACCAACGCCAGCACGACTGCAACCAGCAGCGCCCGGCCACCGCGCTGACGCAGCAGGACCTCGGCAACGAGGAACGCCAAGGCAGCGAACGGCAGGAAGAAGGCATGGAACTCGACGACGGTCGCAAACAGCAACACCGCAGGACACAAGCCGACGAGCAGCATCCAACGGACGGTCGCTGCACGAGTGAGGCGGGCGTAGCGTGCGTGCAACCACACGATGCAAGTCGCCAAGGACGTGCACAGGGCCGAGAAGACTGTCGCGAGCCGGTGCGACCCGAGACCGGTGTCCCGTAGAGCTTCGACGAAGGGCCCGGCTACCGTCAGATAGAGCGGATGATCGCCGCGCGCCCACGCGTGCCGCTCGAGATACAGGAAGACGAGCTGGAAACCGTCGGTACGGTAGAACGTGCTCTGGCCGAGCACCAGATAGACCGCCAGCAGTCCGCTGGCAAGGGCTGCCGCCCCTACAACACCCAGCATGAGTGTTACATCGGCGCCGCGCCCGGTTGGTAATAGGGGTTTAGCCCAGAAGCGTGATCCGTACTGTCGAGCACCGCTTCGACCTCGGGCACGTTATCGCGGATCATCCGTTCGACGCCCTGCTTGAGCGTGACGTCCGCCGAGCCACAGCCCTGGCAGCCGCCCCCCATCTTGATGAACACCTTCTGACCTTGGACGTCGAGGATGGTCACGAAACCGCCGTGCATGGCGATCCCGGGGTTGATCTCCTTGTCGACGACGACCTGCACCTTGATGCGCAACTTCTCCTCGTCGGTCAGATCAGGCTCGAATCCCTCGACGACAACTGTCTCGCCGGCCCCGATGTGTTCACGAACGACGCCGCCAACCTCCTTGGCCAAGATCGTCCAGTCCGCATTGCCGTCCTGTGTCACGAGCACCTGCCGCCCGTGAAACTCGACGCGCACAACGCCGCTCAGATCGAACAGCTTGAGCGCCAGCGGTGAGCCCTTCTCAGCGTTGGCTCGATCGACGAACAGGATGTGCTCGCTCCACACATCGCGGTCGACGAGGAACTGAAAGCGGTTCGGGTTGGTGTCAGGCTGAGCGGTGATACGGATTTGATCAGTCATGGTCGCCTCGAGGTTGCGCGTTGCCTTGTAGGCCGGGCCACGGTCTGCAGCAAGCCCCATGGTAACCTCGTCCGCATGCAGGTGGATTTCCGGACCGGAAATTCCGACCTCTAGCGCACCGGCGATGACCGACGCCTGGGAACCACAGCACTACGAACGCTTCAAGCAGGAACGTGCGCGCCCTTTCTTCTTCCCATTCCAGCGTGTGTTGTCCTGGGCGCGACGCTAGTCGGCACTCACTTCTTCTTGCCCAGCCCCAAGTCGTCGTCCGACACCGGCACCACGAGTTCCACGGCCTGCAACGCCTCGCCCTCGAGCACTTCGACGATCACCTGCTGCGTCTTGTGCCACACCTTGCCGATCTGAATGCGAGCGGTCACCCAGTAAGACATGTCATCGAAGGCCAACGGAATGGCAAAGAGCCCGTTTCGGTCGGCACGGTGTGGACGTGGAAACACCCAGGTCATGAGGGCCTGATCGACGACGCGCGGGGGTCTCGCCGGATTGGCGTAGATCATTGCACCCGGCACGGGCTTGCCGGTCGGGTTGACCACCTTGCCGCGCAGCACGCGGCCCCGGTCCAAACGTAACGCGAGCGCCCCTGACTTGCGTGGCTCCGCGAGTTCACGGGACGCGACGCTACCGCCGAGGGCTGCGACCAAGTTCAGCGCGCCGACCGCTGGCAGCAGGAGCCTCAGGCGTCCACGCCGGCCGAGTAGAAACCGCAGCGGCAGGTTGGTGCGCAGGGTTACCTTCTCCTTGCCGAGCTTGGCCACCGTGTGTTCCCCGAGCAACAACTCGGCACCGACGGCCGGGAACCCGTCAGCCTGGCGTACCTCGATGTCGATCGCAGCCAGCTTGCCGAGATCGAAGTTGCCGAGGTCGACATCGCCCTCTCCAACCCCGTGGGCCAGCCACAGAACCGGCGAGCAAGGCGTCCGCGCGCTGCTGCCGAGCTGCGCGGCCAGGGCCTCACCGGCGAGTGCGCAAACGCGATACTGAAAGCGCGGTCCCCACCCGGGAGACTCGAACTTGCCATCGGCATCCGTCTCCAAGAACACCGGCTCGATGTTCAGGTAGAAGGCGCGCGCCCGGCTGTTGCCGAGCGATCCCCAGACAACGATCGACAGTCCCGCCGCAGGCGTTCCATCCGGTCGAAGCAGGCGACCGCGGATCGTGTGGCCGTCTTCGACAAACGAGCTGAAATCGGGCTTGGCTTCGTTGATCTTGCGGTTGGCGCGAAGCCGCATGTTCTTGCCGAACTGACGCAGGCCGCATGCCTTGCCCTGGGTGCGGATGAAGATGTAGGTGCGGCTCGCAGTCGCGTTGCTCTGGTCACCGATTACCCGGCAGCGCGCAAGGCCCTCCTCGTCTGTCGTTCCGGCGTGGCTCCAGTAGTAGACGTGGGAACGACCATCGGTGCGATGGTAGGTCCGCTCGAACAGCTTGATCCCGCCGACCGGTTTCCGGCCTTTCTTGGTCCGCAGCTGGACGAGCAGCGGATAGCGCACGGGAAGCTCGAACNCGGTCGGCGACGCTGTGAACGCACGCGGGAGCGCNANCGCGCGGCTGAANAACGCNCGCCCATCGCTNCCANAAGCCTCGATGTGACAGCGACCCGCCGGCAGTGGCGGCAGNGTNGTTACACCGTCTTTGTCGAACACGAGCGGAATGGCNAACGAGTTGTCGATCTCGGCCAAGGCTTCGAAGCGGAGCGGCGCGCGGTCCATCCAGCGCTCACTGAGGAGGATCCTGACCCGAGCAACAGCACGCTTGCCGACCTCCTCCTGCAGATGCACGGGGAGGCCAGGCATGACCCCTTCACGCACTGGGGTCACCCTGTAGAGACCCTTCTCGACGCTCGAGTGGGCCCACGTGCTGTAGGGCCGCCCACGCAACAACTTGGCAGCGAAACGGCCCTCGGCGTCGCTAGCCACCCGCACCACGTCGGGCGCCCCGGCGCGCCGATCAGCCTGGAATGGCGTCGAGACGAGTACCACCTGCGCGCCCGGCCACGGCGTGCCTTCGGTGGTTTTGACGGTGCCGCGCACTCGACCACGGGCATCCTGTGCGACCACCGTAGAGAGTGCGCAGAGCGCGGCGGCGGCGATCGAGATCCGGGCGTTTCTCATGGCTCGTGTGCGGCAACGCTATCGTAGCCGCATCCCGTCGGAACACTCGGCCAGACCAGGGCGTACTTCCACCGCAGGACATCACTACGTGCAACCTCGAGCATGATCAGAGCGACTGCGTTCGTCCCATTGGTCGTGCTCGCTGGGTGTAGTGCAACGCCCCAGTTGCGGTTGGCCGCGCGGATCGACGGCGACTTCACCTCGACATCACTGCCGAAGCGGATCGAGGCCATCGCGGGACCACCAGTGACGACCTTCGAACTGCGCCGGGCCCGGCTCGACGCCCGCGGTGATGTGCCGGGCGGCACCTCGTACCGAGTCATGCTCGACTTCGCCTCTGGCATAACCGAGTTCAAGAACGCTTGGCTCGAACAGCGCTTGGCGGAAGGAGCGGCACTGCGCGCCGGATACATGACCGAGCCGTTCGGTCTCGAACGGCGCACGAGCACGCGGCACGTGACCTTCCTGGAACGTTCTCTGGCTGACACTCTCATGCCAGGACGTAACGCGGGAGCGATGCTGCACGGCACGCTGCCAGAGTTCGACACGACCCTGGCCGCAGGCGTGTTCAAGGACGCCACACCACAAGGGCTCGCTGTCGGCACAGCTGGCGTGCACTTCACTGCCCGCGCAACCGTGGCCCCGTGGCGCAACGCGGCCGGCGACGTCGTGCATGTCGGAACCGGTTACAGCCACCGGCGCTTCGAAGGCAACGTCGTCCGCATCCGCGCACGACCGGAGGCGCACTCGGTCTCCCATCTCGTCGACACAGGAAACATCGCGGCAATCCAGGCCGACCTCCTCGGCATCGAAGTCGCGATCGTGCTCGGGCGGTGGTCCGTACAGGCCGAGGCCGTGCACGCTAGGCACGACCTCGACGGCGGTGGCGTGGCCGACCTGACGTCAGGCTACGTGCAAGGCAGCGTATTCCTCACCGGCGAGCGGCGCGCCTATCGCAGCGCAACCGCCACGTTTGGCCGGGTCGTGCCGCGGGCCGCCAGGGGCGCCTGGGAAGTCGCGGTGCGCCTGTCTCACCTCGACCTCGATGATGGTCGCGTTCAGGGCGGCCGGCTAACGGACGCGACGCTCGGTGTCAACTGGTACGCTGACCGCAACATGCGCATCATGTGGAACCTGACCGCTGCGCGCCTTGCCGGCGCCGACACGGCAGTGATCGCCCAGCTTCGCCTGCAGGTCGATCTGTAGGCCGTGGGCTACAACGCAGCAGAACAGAGTGTCATCCGCGGCGCACTGACGGACCGACCGAACTGGCGTATCGAGTTTCGCGACGTCGTCGCCTCGACGCAGGACGTTTGCAAGGAACTCGCGCGCACTGACGCCGGCGATCACATGGCGCTCATCGCGTCCGGCCAGACGGCTGGGCGTGGTACGCGTGGTCGTGACTGGTCGCAATCGTTGCACGACGACGTGAGCCTCAGCCTCGTGCTGGATCCCCGTGAGCGGTATCCCGACCTGCTGCTGCCCTTTCTCTCTGCGGCCGCAACGCACGGCTGCGTGTGGGGCCTCGTGGACGAAGCCCGGATCAAATGGCCCAACGACGTGCTCGTGGGCGAGCGGAAGATCGCCGGCATTCTGATCGAGAACCACGGTCCGCTGTGGATCGCCGGGTTCGGCATCAACGTCAATCGCACCGACTTCCCGCCCTACCTGGCCGACCACGCGACGAGCATCGCCGCCGTAGGGGAGCAGAGAGTCGAACGCGCGAGAGTCTGCGCGTCGTTGCTCACCAACCTCGCCGATCTGCTGGAGGCGGCCGAGCAGGGCTTGCACGAGGAGACGCTCGATCGCTATCACCGCGGCCTCGGCCTCGTCGGACACGAAGTCGCAGTCGAAACCGAGAACGAAATCGTGCGCGGCAGGCTCGAAGACATAGGCCCGGACGGTGTCACTGTCGCTTCACGAGTCATCCCAGTCGGTCTGGTGGCCGCCATCCGGGAGCTTTAGCGGCTTCCGAATCCGCCTCCTCGCCTTGGCAGCGCCGGAACACCGCAGGGCGCCGACAATCCGCCCAACGCAGGCCGATGCTAGACCAGAGCGTGACAATCGCTTGCTGGGTCGGCGCGGCTGTTCGTCGCCGGCCCGGCCCTGTTACGCCCTGGTACAAGGAAGAGGCTTGGTGGCGTTGACAGCATTCCCCGGCACAACCAAGATCCGTGCATGCCTTCTTCGCTAGCGATCCTGGGGATGCCCGGCGGCTGGGAGGTGATCGTCGTCCTGGCGATCGGCTTGCTGCTGTTCGGTGGCCGCCTTCCCGAGGTCGGCAAATCACTCGGGCGCAGCCTCGTCGAGTTCCGCAAGGGACTGCGCGGCCTCAGGGACGAGGCCGGCCTCGACGAGATCGATGACATCCGCCGCGATTTCCACGACGCGGCGCTGGATGTTCGCAACGACATCGACAACGCCGAGCATGCCACCGACACAATCGACGCCGAGTTCACGCCTACGGATCCGGACACGACGGAAGAGGGGAATACTCCAAGCCTCGGCGATGCGCCCAAGCTCGACGAAGGCGACGGTGACAAGCCACCGGCCTTTGGCTATCAACGCTAACCAGCAACGCTTGCCGACTGCTCCAGGGCGTGCCCTGTCTTCGGGTTGACCCCAATCCGCAGTTGCTCGTTCTCGTCGGGGACCAGGAGCAAGGACGCAGTCGCCGCTTTGTGAGCCATCGTGCCCAGCGCCTTGTTTCTCGGGCACACCGCAGCCGCCACAAGCCGTAGCCTGGTGGCGCATGGCCCATCCTGCCCTCGTCGACCGCCTCGGTACCTGGTACCACCACGCGCAACGCGACCTACCGTGGCGCCGCACGCGCGATCCGTGGGCGATCTGGGTCAGCGAGGTGATGCTGCAGCAGACGCGCGTCGAAGCCGTGCGCGATGCCTGGACCCAGTTCGTTGCACGCTTCCCGGCCCCCGCGGCGTTCGCCGCCGCGAGCGACGACGATCTCCTGTCGGCCTGGCGTGGCCTCGGCTACTACCGCCGCGCGCGCTTCCTGCGGGAAGCCGCACGCCGCGTCGCCGACGAGTACGACGGAATCGTGCCGCGTGATGCGGCTACGTTCGGCGCACTTCCTGGTGTCGGCGAGTACACCAAGGGTGCGGTCCTCTCGATCGCGTTCGATACGCCCTTGCCGGCCGTCGATGGCAACGTCGAACGCGTCGTGACCAGGCTGCTCGCCCTCGACGGCGACCCGCGCCGGCAGCCCGTCACGGCACGCTTGCGCGAGTTCGTCGGCGAACTGCACCAGACCAGCCAGCCGGGGATGGTCAATCAGGCCCTCATGGAACTCGGCGCCACGGTGTGCACACCGAAGAAACCGCGCTGCCTCGTCTGTCCATGGCACGACGACTGCGCTGCACGGCTGCGCGGTGAGGTCGAACGCTGGCCCATGACGAAGCCCCGCCCCAAGCCGATCGACATCACGACCAAGGTGTGCGTAGCACGACACGGCGACCGCGTGCTGTGCCGTCGCATCCCCGCCGGTGAAGTCAACGAGGGCCAGCTCTGCCTGCCGGGTTTGGGGCTACCGGTCCCGGTCAGCGACGATCTCGCCGCGCACGTCGCCGGGCTCGGCTTACGCGGCCGCCTCGGCCCGCACCTGTTGACGGTGCGCCACTCGATCACCCGGTATCGCATTCGCGTCGAGGTGTATTCCTTCGCCGTGGACGGCATCGGTGAGGAACTCCTCTGGGAACATCCGAAGAACTCCGACCTCCCGTTCTCTACCGTCGCCCGCAAGGTGTTGAGCAAACTGCCCGACTGATCACTCGCTAGCGAGGATGCGCTCGACAACCGCGACATCGGAGGGATTGTCGACCGACCAGAACGTGCGACCGCCGCAGTCAACCTCGACGACACGGATCGTAATGCCGTGCTCGATCGCGCGAAGCTGTTCGAGCTTCTCCGCCTGCTCGAATCGACCGGGTGCCAACTCGAGGTAGCGATTCAACATGGCCCGCCGGTATGCGTAGATGCCGAGGTGCCGCCAGACCGGCGGTGGATCCTGCTGGCCACGACAGCGCGGGATCACGGACTTCGAGAAGTAGAGTGCGTTGCCACGCAAATCGAAGGTGACGGTCGTACCGCCCACTTGCCCCGCGGCCTGCTGCGCCAACAGAGCCTCGTGCTGCTCACGATTCAGCCGCACGGCCGGCGTTGCCATCTCGATGTTGGCGTCGGCCAACATGACTCGAACGAGATCGTCGACGACGTCAGGCGGCGTCAGGACTGCATCGCCCTGCAAGTTGACGACGATGTCGGAGTCCAGCCCCAACTCGTCGACCGCTTCGCGGACGCGCTCAGTGCCATTCGCGCAGTCGGGCGACGTCAGAACCGCCCGGCCACCGAACGACACGACGTGTTCGACGATGCGATCGTCATCCGTCGCCACGACAACCGTGTCGGCCGATACGACCGCACTCGCGATTTGCCACATCCGCTCGATCAGAGAACGACCTGCGACGAGTTCCAGCGGCTTGCCCGGGAAGCGGGTCGACCCCCAGCGAGCAGGAATCACGACGGCAACACTCATGATCAGCCCTCCCAGACCGCGCTCGGGGCAACGTCCCAGCGTTCGATCGACGACTCTGCAGCGAGCGTCATGCGACAGGCGTTGCCCGTGCGCACACTCAAAACTCGATCGTCTCGACGCCGCTCGAACTCGCCATTCACCTCCCGAAGAAAGTAGCGTAGGCGACCGTTGCTCGTGACTGCGATCACGATGTCGCCGGACTCGTGTGACTCGCGGAGCTCACTGACGAACGACGCGACGTCGCTAGTGACTCGATCCTCACCGGGTTGCCAACCTGCGTCCTGCGGCCACACGCCGTCGTCGCGCCATCTAGCCAGTGCAGCCTCGCCGAAGCGAGCGACGACTTGCTGGTCAGTGAGCCCGCTCCACTCGCCATAGTCGATCTCGTCGAGCCGGTGGTCAACGATGGCCTCACTGTCGAATGCACGCGCAATGATGTCGGCGTGCTTGTGTGTACGCGACAGCGATCCGCAGCGGATGACCGTGGGGACCACACCCGCAGCGATGATCGCATCGGCCATGAGCTGCGCCTGCTCGCATCCCTTCGCAACCAAGGGCAGGTCGTTGCGCGCGCCGACCCAGACGACATCGTCGCCCGGGTCAAACGTGTTGCCGTGCCTGCAAAGGACGAGCGTGACGCCGTTATTCGGTTCAAGAACGATCTTTGTTCCTTCGGTTACATCCAGGAGAACACAGGCTACGCTCGTTCCCCATGGCCGCCCGCCGCTGTTCGCCGGAGATTATCGTGCTCGGCGACTTGCATGGCCACTACGACGAAGAGGATGAGCGATTCCTCATCGAACGGAAGGCCGACTTGTGCCTCTTCGTCGGCGACCTCGGGGATGAGGATCCGGATATGGCGGAGCGCGTCGCTACGCTCGGCACCAACTTCCGGGTCATCCTGGGCAATCACGACGCCTGGGAGAGCTTCCGTCACAAGGAAGTGCTACCGCGGCTGCGCGCCTGCCTCGACGCGATCGGCAGGCGGCACCTGGCCTACGACGTCCTCGACCTTCCGCAGGCTGGCGTCGGCATCGTCGGCTGCCGCCCGTTTTCGTGGGGTGGCCCCTCGCTGCGCAGCCCCGAGGTCTACGAGGACCTGTATGGCGTCACTGACCATGAGTCGTCGGCCGAGGCGATCGTTGAGGCGGCAACCAGAAGCCGCTTCCAGCAGATCGTGCTGCTCGCCCACAACGGGCCGCACGGCCTCGGCAGCCGACCATCCGACATCTACGGCAAGGACTTCGGCAAGCCCGGCGGCGACTGGGGCGACCTCGACTTGCGGCTGGCCATCCGGCGCCTCAAGTCACTTGGATTCCAGATCCCGCTCGTCATTGCGGGCCACATGCACCACCGGTTGCACTACCCCCGCGGTGAGCACCGACGTCACTGCTTGGTCAAGCCGGACACGGTCTACGTCAACCCGGCGCGAGTCCCACGGATCGTCGAAAACAGCAACGGCGTGATCGAGCGACACTACCTCTCGGTGCGGATCGCCGACGGGGTCTTGCTCGAACTGAGCGAGTTCTACGTCAGCGCCCACGAGACACGCGTGGCCCGGCTCTACTCGCGCGAAGAGACAGCGCAGGGCCGTAGCGCGGTCTAGTGGCGTGACCCACAAGGTGCGCTATCCTCCCGCGCATGCGACTGTCCAAGACACCGCTCGGTACACTGCGCGAGGACCCCGCTGACGCCGACGTGCCCTCGCACCGGCTGCTGGCACGCGCCGGGTTGATCCACAAGATCGCCGCCGGGATCTACAGCTACTCACCGCTGATGTGGCGCGTGATCAAGAAGATCAAGAACATCGTGCGCGAGGAGCTCGATCGGGAGGGCGGTCAGGAGATCCTGATGCCGATCATGCAGCCCAGGGAACTCTGGGAGGAATCCGGGCGCTGGGCGCGCTACGTCGCCGAGGGAATCATGTTCCACCTCAAGGACAAGCGTGGCACGGAAGTGTGTCTCGGCCCGACGCACGAGGAAGTCGTGACGACGTATGCCAAGCGCGTACTGCATTCCTACAAGCAGCTGCCGGTCAACTTCTATCAGATCCAGGACAAGTTCCGGGACGAGATCCGCCCGCGCTTCGGGCTCATGCGCGGCCGCGAGTTCATGATGAAGGACGCGTATTCGTTCGATGCCACGAGCAAGGGCCTCGACGCGAGTTACGACGCCATGAAGCGCGCCTACACTGCGATCTTCACGCGGTGCGGACTCGACTTCCGCAGTGTCCAGGCGGACGCCGGGGCGATCGGCGGCGAAGGCGGTTCCGAGGAGTTCATGGTGATCGCCGCGACCGGCGAGGACGCGATCCTCTACTGCCCCGAGAGCGGCTACGCCGCCAACGTCGAGAAGGCCGGCTCACGCGTCGAGCCGAGCCCCGATGCTGGCGAGGCGCAAGCATTGGACAAGCGCGAGACACCGAACGTGCGCACCGTCGAACAACTCGAAGAGTTCTTCGACATGAAGGCCATCCGCATGGCCAAGACCATTCTCTACAACGCGACCTGGGTCGACCGTGAGGAGACCGTCGCCGTGTTGGTACGCGGCGACCTCGAGGTCAACAATGTCAAGCTGACCAACGCGCTCGGCGCGCTGGCGGTAACACTGGCCGACGAGGAAGCGATCAAGAAGGCCACCGGCGCCGACGTCGGCTTCGCCGGGCCGATCGGCTTGCCGGAGGGCACAAGGATCATCGGTGACAAGACGCTGCGCAAGGCTACCAATCTCCTGACCGGCTGCTGCGAGACCGACTACCACTGTCTCAACGTCAACCTCGGCCGGGACTGTCCCGAGCCCGAGTGGCACGACGTGCGCACGGCGCGCGCTGGCGAACTGTCACCTGACGGCAAGGGTGAACTGGTCGAGACGCGCGGCATAGAGGTCGGCCACATCTTCAAGCTCGGCACTGTCTACTCGGAGAAGATGGAAGCGCAGTTCACGGCCGAGAGCGGCAAGCTCGCGCCATTCCACATGGGCTGCTACGGCATCGGTGTGACGCGGACGGCCGCTTCCGCCGTGGAGCAGAACCACGACGAACTCGGAATCATCTGGCCGCGCCCGATCGCACCGTTCGAAGTCGTCGTCGCGGTACTCGACGCCAAGAAGAACGACCAAGTGGAGCTTGCGACGAAGCTCTACGACGAGCTACGCGCTACTGGCACCGACGTGTGCTTCGACGACCGCAAGATGTCGGCGGGCGCCAAGTTCAAGGACCTCGAACTGATCGGCTTCCCACTCCGCATCGTTGTCGGCCGTAAGGCAGCCGACGGCATCGTCGAGTTCTCGACGCGCAAGGACCTTGAGAAGCAGGAGATTTCGGCCAGTGAGGCGGTGGCGGCGGTCCGCGGTTAGGCGACGAGTCAGTTGAGCCGCGGGTCATCCGCGTCGAAGCACAGCAACGACGGTGGCTCGTCGAGCTTGTCGAGAACGACCTCCAGTGCATCGAGCCGATCGCCGAGGTGGGCGGCGGCGAAGATCTCCTGCTTGACGTTCATCGGCACGGGGATGCGCAGCAAGACCGAGTCGAGCATGCGGCCAAGCGGCAGCTTGGCAAGGAGTGCGCATTCGTCGTCGTCGAAGGCCACGGCACGACTGAGCAGCAGACTCGCTCGTTCAGTCACGTCATCAGCAGGGACGATCTCTTCGAGCCTACCAGCGCGCACAACTCGGTAGCTCTTGCCGCTGTCGAGTTCGGCTTCGATCATCATTCGCGACAGTCCCTCGAGCAGGATGTCGGAGCGGCCATCCGGGTATTGCTGGTGGTGCACGATTCGCCCGAGGCCGCAAACCGGGTGTAACTGCGGGTCGAGACCAGCGCCGGTCTGCCCTTGGTTAGCCGGCATCCCCATCGCAATCGAACGGTCCCCGGCCAGCGCATCGGCAACCATGTCGCGATAGCGCGGCTCGAAGATGTGCAAGGGCAGCATCGCACCCGGGACCAGAATCACCTGATCCAACGGAAAGATCGGAAACACCCGCGGCAGGGTCATCCGGAGCAGGGGCGAGGCGAGAATGTCATCGAGAGCGGTTATTCCTAGGTCGTAAGTTGTAAGTCGCAACCCCCGGTCTGGCTTATGACTTACGCTCTGTGATTCAGGTGCCCAAAGTCTCCACCGAAGTCGTCGTCACGCACGCCTACCGAACGCCGATCGGCAAGTTCCTCGGGACGCTGGCCAACACCAGCGCCGTGGAGCTAGGTACCCACGTCGTCGCTGCGCTGCTCGAACGCTCCGGCGTTGCTGGCGCTGACGTTGACGAGGTCCTGTTCGGCCAAGCGCGTCAGCTCGGCTCGGGGCCGAACCCGGCACGGCAGATCACGATTCGCGCCGGATTACCGGTGTCGGTGCCGGCGATGACTCTCAATCGTGCCTGCGGCAGCGGCCTGCAGGCGATCTGGTCGGCTCGGCAGTCGATCGTGACCGGCGAGGCCACGATCGCCGTCGCGGGCGGAACCGAGTCGATGAGCAACATGCCCTTCCTGCTCCCGAAGATGCGCACGGGATACCGGCTCGGCCATGCACCTCTGATCGACGGCAGCTACGAAGATGGCTTCCACTGCAAGCTCGCCGATGTCCCGATGGGCATGACCGCCGAGTACCTCGCCGACGAGTATGGGATCGGTCGCGACGAGCAAGACGCCTGGGCCGCACATTCCTCCGCGTGCAGGCAAGAAGCGGAGGACGGCGGGCGCTTCGCCGACGAACGCTTGCCGATGGAGATCGCGGGCAGGAAGGGCTCGGTCACGGTGTTCGACGCCGACGAGCACGCGCGACGCGATATCACGGCAGCGAGTCTCAGCAAGCTGCCGCCGGTGTTTCGCCCCCACGGCGGCACCGTGCACGCCGGCAACTCCTCGGGGATCGCCGATGGCGCAGCCGCGGTGCTCGTCATGAGTCGCGCCGAGGCCGAGCGCCGTGACTTGCCAGTCCTTGCAACCGTCGGCGGCGCCAAGCTCGCCGGCGTCGACCCCAAACGCATGGGTATCGGACCCGTGCCGGCCGTCGGCGCGCTGTGCGCGCAGATCGACAAGTGCGTCGACGACTTCGACCTCATCGAGCTCAACGAGGCCTTCGCGGCCCAGGCCATCGCCTGCGATCGCGAGCTCGCACTGCCACGCGACCGCCTCAACGTCAATGGGGGCGCAATCGCACTCGGTCACCCGATCGGCTGCAGCGGCGCGCGCATCGTCGTGACCCTGCTGCACGAGCTCGCCCGCCGTGACGGCAAGCTCGGGCTCGCAACGCTCTGCATGTCGGGCGGTCAGGGGATGGCGGTCTCGTTCAGCCGCTGAGGCCGAAGGCCATCCAGTCGACGAGACGCACGAACAAGTCGCAGTTGGCATTGGCGACATTGAGCATGCCGTTGTCGAAGCCGCGCCCACTGATGATCCCGAGCCTGCCTTGGCCGACCCTCACGAAGGCACCCACGGTCAGCTTGCCGAGCTTGTCGAGATCGGGCTTGCCGTCCTTCCTCGGCAGCTCGCCTTCCCAGGCATACGGCTCCGTCGTGAGCAGGCTTGCCCCCTTTTCGGTGCGGATGGCCCGGGCATCTACCAGCTCGACCAGCGACTCCGAGTCGCGCGCGAACGGCAACGTGCACAGGTTGTCGGACGCGAAGCCCTTCAGCACAACGATGCGCGCGTTCTGACTACCGAAGGTCGTATCGCCGGACATCGGATCCTTGACCGCGTTGAACGCCTGCTGCTGCCCGGGCTCGATGCCAACGTCGGTCAGGAACCGCCGGGACCGCTCGAACAGCTCGCTCGAGTGAGCGATCGTCATGAGCATGCAACCACCAGCCTTGATCCAAGCGTGCAGCTCTTGCAACTGTTCCACCGTGAGCCAGGTCGGTTGCGCCGCGATCAGGATCGCACAATCCGCGGGCGGACGACCGCCACACGCGACGCTGTCGAAGCCCTGCCTGGCCAGCCGTTTTACGATGCGCGAATAGCCGCCCGGCAACTTTCCATCACCGGTCAACCAGTAGGCCTTGGCGGGCGCCACGAGCGCCCGGAGCTGCCAGGCCATCACCTCCGCACCGAGGAAGCGATGCAGCACGGGCTTGGGGCCGAGCTCCACGTCGGCCAGGTCAGTGAGCATGGTGAGATCGCGCCGCCGTTCACCGACCACCAGCGCGATCGTGGCGCGCTCGGTCGCTGGCGTCGCCTGCTCGGTCACCGCCGCACCCGCCTTGCGCATGCGTGCAAGCAGCGCCCGAGTGTCGGAGCGGACACTCGCCAGAATGTCGGCGAACCCGGACGTGTCCCCGGCACCGTCGTCGGGCACGAACGAAGCGGTGACCGTCAGCGCCCCATCCTTGGCGACGATCGCAGCAACCTGCTGCTCCAACTCACCAGCCGGGGGCCTGACGCGCTCGGGCTCCTTCTCCTTGGTCTCACCGGCGCAAGCTACCGGGAGACAGAGAGCGAGCAGAACGACCCGCGCGATCCGATGACCCATCACGACGAAGATACCGCACCGCAGGGTGCCACTCCTTCCTGATCCGCGGTAGGGCGCGGGCAGTCACAATCGACCGGCCGGATGACCGCCGTTACTGTCAACTCCGGCCGTCACCGCGCCAGGCTGCTCCGGGACGCCACGGTGCTCTGGTAGTGCTCTGGTAGGTGACGAGTGTGGCAGAGAGTCGCACCCTGCCCGTATCCCTGCACAAGCTCGCCCGAACGCTCCAGAGGTCGGCCTTCGAGGCCGCGACACCCGGCAAGTAGCACTGGCAGCGAGCCAGGCCGCTGCTGGCGCTACACTGGCGCTGCATGACCGACCCAACCACGTTTTCCTGCCCGGAGTGTGGCGCTAGCTACAAGCGTCAGGGGATCTCGGCCGGCAAGAAAGTGAAGTGCCGCAGTTGTGAGACCATCATCACCGTTGGGGGCGCAATGGCAGGACAGCAGCCCGCGCCCGTGACGCGCATCTCGGCACGCAGTGCGGGGCGCCGCTCCGGACGCAGTAGCGCGGCCACGCGCGGCCGCGGCCGGGCACGCGACACCAAAGCGAGCAACAGCAAGTTCCACCCGGTTCTGATCGGTGTGGTTGTCGTCGTTCTCGCGGCCGTCGGCGTGTTGTTTGCAACCCGCGGTGGCGACGAGAGCAACACGGTAAAGGCAGACAACAAGACGGCTGGCAAGGGGACGACCAAGAAGGCCGACCCACAGCCAGAGGAACCGAAGACGCCGCGGCAGCTGTTCGATGACCAACACGCGGCGGCCGATTCGGCGAGCGGTCAGGACAAGCTCCATGCACTCTGGCAAGCCCTCCTCATGCGCGAGAAGGAGCAGGGCGACGAGTCCGACTGGTCAGGCGCCAAGTCCGTCGAAGACCTGGCGAACGAGATTGTCGCGGTCGATCCAAATCACGCCGGAGCACACAAGAAGCTCGACCACCTGCACTACACGGGGGATCACCCGGACTACAAGGACAAGTGGCTGACGCGCGAAAAGTACGACTCGGTCGTCAGCGAGTGGGAGAAGCGGAGACTCGCCGAGGCGGCCGCGAAAGCAGAGCAACTCGAGAAGGAACGCTGGACCAAGGACGCGTTCGCGAAGCGGTGCGCCCATGTGCGCGACTACTTCCTGCGGGACATCAAGAATGTCCCCGGCCTGAAGCTGAAGTTCTACTTCGATACGCCGCGAATCCCCAAGCCCTACATGATCGCCGTGGAGGACGTTCCGACGCCCGATCCCGCGGCAACGGCGCGAGTGATGGGGCCGGGCCTTGGTTCACTGCGCAAACAGTTCCGTGAGGAATACGGCGACAAGGTACTACCGAGTTGGGACGACACAGACCGCATCGTTCCGGTGTTGGTGTTCTCCAACAAGAAGAGCTACGAAAACTACCGCGACCACGGGCACAAGTACTTCCCGCTGAAACAGGTCGGCGCCTTCTACGTGCCTGCCCCGCTAGAAGGCCTGGAGAACATCTGTCGCGGCACGCTCTATGTCTGGCAGGGGTCTGACGAGAAGACCTTCCATCACGCGTTGTTCCACGAAGCAACTCACCAGATCATGCACAACGCAGCCTCCATTCCGGTCATGCCACCGACGCCATGGCTCGAGGAAGGCATCGCCGAGTTCTGGGGTGCCTACGAGGGCAACAGGACCGGCGGGTTCAAGTTCCGCAAGTTCCTGTTCGAGCGCTACACCACGATCCAGGGCGCGGCCAAGGACTACTTCGCGTGGAAGAGCAGGTCTCCGGAGCAGCGCAAGGACTACGCCCGCTCCTTCATGACCGCCAAGGAGATCGTCGGCATCGATCGAATCCGCTTCAGCCGCGCGCGCCAGATCGTGGAAGGCGGTGGCGGCACCGCACGGGAGAAGGCGGAAGCACAACGCATCGTCAGCTACACCTATGCCCTCGGCTGGGCGTTCATCTTCTGGTCGCACTACGCTGAGAATCACAAGTACATCAGGCCCTTCCACACCGTGCTCGGGCTCGAACTGCGACACCGTTTCAGTCGCGAGCGGCTCGAGAAGGCCTACGGCATCCAGGACGACGACGCCTGGGCAGAGATCACGCACAAGTTCTATCTCTTCTGCTACCGCGGGCCGATGCGCGGGTGGAGCCACGAAAAAGAGTTGCCAGAGTTGCCAAAGGTGAAGAAGTAGCGATCCTCGGGCCGATGAGATCGAAGAAACCGAAAGCGACAAACAGAGAAACGGCTGATGACTGAACGCGTTGACCAGATCCTGTCTTGGTACGAATCCGACCCCCCGGGCATCCTGTCCAACCTGCGCCGCATGCTGATGCACGGCCGCACGGGCGGCAGCGGCAAGATGGTGATCCTGCCGGTGGACCAGGGCTTCGAGCACGGACCCGCGCGGTCCTTTGCCAAGAACGCACCAAGCTACGACCCGCACTTCCACTACCAGTTAGCAATCGACGCCGGCTGCAATGCGTATGCAGCACCGCTCGGGTTCCTGGAGCAGGGCGGTCGCAGCTACGCCGGCAAGATCCCAACCATCCTCAAGCTGAACAACTCCGACAGCATGCTCGGTGGTGCTGACCCGTGCCCGGCCGTGACGGGGTCGGTGGAAGACGCGCTACGGCTCGGCTGCTGCGCGATCGGTTACACGATCTACCCGGGCAGCGAACACCGCAACGCGATGTATGAGAACCTGCGCATCCTGATTCAGGAGGCGAAGGACGTCGGGCTGCCGACGGTCGTGTGGAGCTACCCGCGCGGTAGCTCGCTGAGCAAGACCGGCGAGACGGCAGTCGACATCATCGCGTATGCGGCGCAGGTCGCATGCCAGCTCGGTGCGCACGTGGTCAAGGTCAAGCCACCGGCAGCCGACATCGAGCACGACGCAGCGCGCAAGGTCTACGAGTCCGAGGGCATCCCGGTCGAGACGCTGGCACAGCGCGTCGAGCATGTGGTGCAATCGGCCTTCAACGGCAAGCGGATCGTGATCTTCTCCGGCGGCGCCGCCAAGAGAACGGAGGCGGTGCTCGGCGAGATCCGCGACTTGGCCGCCGGCGGCGCCTTCGGCTCGATCGTCGGTCGCAACAGCTTCCAGCGCCCTAAGGACGAGGCGGTCAAGCTGCTGCACGCGATCATGGATATCTACACTGGGGCGTAGGTAGAGCAGAGCAAGCCTGATGCCCCAACGGGCGGCAGCCAGCGGCTGCATGGCGAAGATGTCGTCGTGCGGCTACTGCGCATTCGCGAGTCGCTGCCCACGTTGTCGGCGAACAAACCCATCATGCGAGAGAAGCGCGGGCTGGGCTCGGACATCCTCAACCATGTCCGTCGAGCAAAGGGCCGATCACGTTCTGGACACAACTTGTCGGCGTGGAGCAGAAGAATCCGTCATTCTCAGGCTGGTCTACTTGCGGGAATCGGACGCCTCTGGGACGCTAAGCGGGACGCTAAGGGGCGAGCTACCCACCATTCGCCCACCCAGCCAAACACCAAGCCTCGAGGTGTAAACATGAATCGCTCTCTCTTGTGGGCCTTCTTGCTCGCCGCCCCGCTCTCCGGACAGCTCGACTGGAAGCGACTCGACACCAAAGGACCCAAGCAGACTCTCGCGGCCCACGCCTTCGACACGGATCGTGACCGGCTCGTCGTGTTCGGCGGCCAGAACGGGTCTTCGTCGTATAACACGACGTACGAATGGGACGGCGTGGGGTGGGCGAAGGTTGCTAGCACTGGCCCGTCCAAGCGCTGGCGCGCCGCGATGGCCTACGACAGCAAGCGTGGCGAAATGGTGTTGTTCGGCGGCGGCACCTCGCGCTCCGAGTACAGCGACACATGGACCTGGGATGGCACCGCTTGGAATCAAGCCACGGGATACATCGGCTACATCGGGGTTGAACCGTCGCCTCGCCAGGGTGCGGCGATGGTCTACGACAGCGCGCGCGACGTCGTCGTCTTGTTCGGCGGCTTCGGCACGACCGGCGACCTGAATGACACGTGGGAATGGAACGGAGCCAACTGGACCCAAGTCTTCCCCAAGAAGCGGCCCGCCATCCGCGGCGCCCACCGGATGGTCTACGACCCGGTCAACAAGGTCACGATCTTGCACGGTGGCTTCCGCACGACCCTGGGCCGAACGCTCCGCGACATGTGGAGCTACGACGGGTCGAACTGGACCGAGATCAAGCCGTTCAACGTACCGAACGACCGTCGTGACCAGTCTCTCGTCTTCGATGCTGCCCGCGGACGCATCTGTCTGTATGGCGGCCTCAAGGACACCGGCACGATCCACTACACCCTCGGGGACCTCTGGGACTGGAACGGAAAAGATTGGGTCTCGCGCAGTCCGGCAACCACGAAGCCGCCGGACCGATCGTCCGGGCACGCGGCCTATGACCCCAAGCTGAGCCGCATCATCATGTTCGGTGGAACCAATGCGGTGCCCTCGACGCTTACAGATACGTGGGCGCTCGCCCCGGTGCGTCCGGCGACCCTGACGCCGTTCGGCAAGGGCTGCGCCGGCAGCGCAGGTGTGCCAAAGCTCGAGCAAACCCCATATCTGCTGCCGTGGCTCGGTGAGCGCTTCGATCTGCGCATTACCAACGCCGCCAAGGCCGCCGTCGGCGGCGTCTTCCTCTTCGGCATCTCCGACAAGAAGTGGGGCCCCATCCCACTTCCGCTCGATCTCACGGGGGCTGGCGCAACCGGTTGCTCGCTATTCGTGTCGATCGAACTGATTGACATCGCCGGGCTCTCGAACGGCGAGGGCACGATTCCCATGCTGATGTGCAACTGCCCGGTCTTCCTCGGCCTACCGTTCTTCATGCAATTCGTCGTCATGGACAGCGCCGTCTCACGCCCCCTCAAAGTCGCGTTCACCAACGCGATGCGCATCGTCGCCGGCTCGAAGTAAGCCGCGCTACGAGGTGACGCGGAGTCCGAGCCAGACTGCCGCGACCCCGACGATCAGATGCAGTGACACGTTGAGCAGCGCGAGCAGCGGCTCGCGGCGCAGCAAGTCGTGGGTCTCGAAGCCAAATGCGGAAAAGGTCGTGAAGCCGCCGAGCAGGCCCACGACGACGAGGAGGCGCAGCTCGGGAGAAAGCGCTCCGCGTGCCTCGGCTGCCCCGGCCACAAGCCCTATGGCCAGACAGCCACAGATGTTGACGACGAGCGTCCCGATCGGA
>NYZE01000009.1 GCA_002685965.1 Planctomycetota bacterium
CGGCGTGTTCACCGGCGCCTTCGCGGTCAACCCCGTGTTCGCCGATGACGACCCACGCGCGCGCGTGCCGATCTGGGTCGCCGACTACGTGCTGATGAGCTACGGCACCGGCGCGATCATGTCGGTGCCGGGCAGCGACGACCGCGACTTCGACTTCGCGATCGCCCACGACCTGCCGATCTGGCGGGTCGTCGCACCGGTTGCGGGCCTGGAGCGACCCGACGATCCCAAGGAGGCCGAGAAGTGCGGTTTCCGGCGCCAGGCCGAACGCGGCGGCGAGACGCTCGAGTGCTTCGTCGGCGACGGCCGCGCGGTCAACTGCAGGTCGAGCGTCGATGACTTCTCAATCGATGGACAACCCAAGGGCAAAGCGATCTCCAACACGATCGCCTGGCTGGAGAAACGCGGCATCGGCACCGGCAAGACCAACTACAAGCTGCGCGACTGGTTGTTCTCGCGCCAACGTTACTGGGGAGAGCCCTTCCCGGTGCTACACCTCGCCGATGGCTCGCACACGATTGTCCCCGACGATGCGCTGCCGGTGATGCCGCCAGAAATGACCGACTACGCGCCGAGTGGCAGCATGGAGCCGCCGCTCGGCAAGGCGACCGATTGGGTGGCGACAACCGATCCAACGACTGGCGCGCCAGCACGGCGTGAGACCAACACGATGCCGCAGTGGGCTGGATCGTGCTGGTACTACCTGCGCTTCTGTGATCCGCACAACGAGTCCGCGGCCTTCGCAGCCGAGGCGGAGCAGTACTGGATGCCCGTCGACCTCTACGTCGGCGGCGCCGAGCATGCGGTGTTGCACCTCTTGTACGCGCGGTTCTGGCACAAGGTGTTGTTCGATGCGGGACTGGTGCGGACAGAGGAGCCGTTCCAGAAGCTGTTCAACCAGGGCATGGTGCAGTCGTTCGCGTACAAGACCACGCGCGGCGCGACAATCGCCATTGACTTGGCCGAGGAACGCGACGGGCAGTTCTTCCACACGGAGACGGGCGAGGAACTCGAACGGATCGTCGCCAAGATGTCGAAGTCGCTCAAGAACGTGCAGTCGCCGGACACGATTGTCGACGAGTGGGGAGCCGACACGATGCGGCTTTACGAGATGTTCATGGGTCCGCTCGAGACGTCGACGCCATGGAACCCCGACGATCTGCCGGGCGTGCACCGTTTCCTGCACCGCAGCTGGCGTCTCGTCGTGCCGAACCCCGTGGTGCCCGACGGGGAGGATGGCGGTTCCGACGAGGACACGATCACCTGCCACGACTGGCTCAACGCCGACCGCAACGTTGAGCCGACGCTCGAGAAGGCGTTGCACAAGGCGATCGCCAAGGTCACCGACGACTTGGCCGGCATGCGCTTCAACACGGCGGTCTCGGCAATGATGGTGTTCGTCAACGAGGCGACCAAAGCTGGCGAAACGCTGACGCGATCGCAGGCCGAACGCTTCGTGCTGATGCTCGCCCCGTTCGCGCCGCACATCGGCGAGGAACTGTGGGCGCGGCTCGGTCACGACAAGACACTCACCTACGAACCGTGGCCAAGCTTCGACAAGGGACTCTTGCTAGACGACGAGGTGGAGCTCGCCGTGCAGATCCAGGGCAAGGTCCGCACGCGCATCGTCGTTCCCGCCGACGCGGACAAGGCGGTGATCTTGGTGCGTGCTCGCAGCGCGGTCTCGGAGTTCCTGGACGGCGCCCAGGTGGTCAAGGAAATCGTCGTGCCGGGCCGCCTCGTCAACTTTGTGACCCGGTAGCCGGAGCTGGCGCCGTGGGCAGAAGCCCCGGCCACAAGATTTCCGGCTAGGCTGGTCGGCCATGCACAACCTGACCTGCCTCCTCTTCTGCGGGGCCGCCCTCGGCGTCGTGACTCTGCCCTGCACCAGCCGTGCGCAAGCCGTGAACGAGAAGATCTTCCACAATGTGAACAAGACCACCGGGTCGGTGCGCGACACGGCCACCGACGTCGACCAGATCTACTTCATGCAGCCGCAGGCCTTCCGCGCAGGCTACGGAAGCGCCGTCGGGTTCCGCGGCGTCTTCCAGGACCAGAACAACCTGACCAGCGAAAGCGTGCGCCTGGCCTTCGTCGACTACGCCAACGACAACCTGCGGCCGGGCAACGTCATCACCGAGGCGACCTATGTTCTGCCGTCCGGCAAGGCCGGCATCCGCTCCTACCTGTTGAGCTTCTGGCTCCCGGCACCGGTCAGCCTGCCGACCCACTCGGGCATCCGCGCGACTCTGCCGCCGCCCAACGCTTGGCCCGCGGACGGCGTCTCGATCCACTACCAAAACGGCAACCTGACCCGCATTCCGGTCACCAAGCCGCAGTGGACCTGGCGTCTCGTCAACGCCAGCTCCGTCATCCTGCCAGCGGCCAGCCGCACGGCGATTGGTAACAGCAACAACATCTTCGGCAGCGCCTACCACAACCAGCGCTACCACCAGGTCCACACTGGCAAGGANGTCGGTTCCGNGCGCACCTTCAAGGGGCACGCGTTCCGTCCAGGANCCAGGNCGGACNNNGCGNTTANCCGTACCATCCAGATCCGGATGGGCCATACGACAANGACGCCGGCCANNCTNACGACCAGCTTCGCCTCGAACATCACGAGCNCGCAGACCCTGGTCCTCAACAAGACCGTCACCATGCCGACCATGGTGCCCTCGACCACNCCGAGCGNGTTCGCGNTCAAGGTTCCGTGGNCCAGCACCTGGGCCTGGAGTGGAGCATCGGGGCAGAACCTGCTCTACGAGTACCGCTGCTCGAACACCAACAGCGTNNCGTACTNCCCGAACGCGGTNAGCGGCAACACCAACGTCTCCCGCATGTGGGGCACCGGCCCGACGGCGACGACTGGCACGNTCGGCCNGAAACTACGGCGTGTGCATCGCATTCGAGTACGCTGCTTCCTCCAGCAACGTGCAGACCTTCGCCACCCCGGGCTCGACCCTCTATCTCGGCGGCCTCTACGAGGAAGGCGCGCAGCGCTTCTACGTCAGTTCGACTGCCTACGGTCCGCGCGAGAACCTCTTCGGCGCCGAGTCGCCCTTCCCGGATCCGACGCGCGGCGACACGTTCGGGCTGTCGCTGTCGCACGCGGGCTTCAAGAACAAGTTGGCCATCCCCATCCTGAGCGTCGGCTACGCGCCGCCGTTGCCGGCACCGTTCGGCACCCTTTTGGTCAACCCCGCGCTACTGTTCGTCCTGCCCCCAGCCAACCTCGACGCCAAGGGCGACGCACTGATGAGGCCCCTCCCCCTCGTGCGCGGCATCACATTGGCGATGCAAACGATGTTCCTCGACGCAAAGACCTTGAACCTCCGGCTGTCGGATGCAGCACGCTTGACAGCGCGCTAGCTACACCCCTCAGCCGACAGGTCCTCGACGACCCGCGCCTCGATCGGTTGCGCCTACCGGATCTCAGGGTCGCCGGCGTCGGCGCACGCGGCTTCTCGGTGCTCGTGTCGGGCACCTGTCGCAAGTTCCGCTCATCGCCTGACGCGGTCAGTTAGGGACGATCGGCACGACCATCGGCCGCGGGAAGTCACCGCTGGCGCCGCCGAACAAGACGCGCAGGCCCTGCACGTAGATCGGCAGACCGATCAGCTTGTTGTCGTTCGGCACACCGAACGACAGCTTGAGCTCGCTATTGGCCCCGGAGCCGAGCACGAACAGGCCCTTTACCAGGTCCAGTTCGAACTGACCCTTCAGGCCGGGCAGCGTGATCGGCGTCTTGGCGAGGCCGAAGCCCATGAACATGGCGCCGACTTCGCGCGGGTTGAGCGGCAGCGTCACTTGGCTGACCTTGCCCGGCCGCACCGCTGGCGCGAGGCGGGTCAACCGCGACAGGTCATAGAGGCGGACGTCCGCGCCCTTGTTGCGCTGCGGGTGCCCGACATAGACGACCGACTTGCCGTTGGGCGACCAGCGAATGCGATCCCCCATCTGGAAGTAGATGTCACTCAGCAGCGTCAGGCCACCGCCATCGGCCGGCAGGATCACCGCGCGCGAGGTGCCCAGGCCGGGACGGTGCTCGGGGATCACGATCGACTTGCGATCGCTCGAGAGCATCGGCACTCCCCTGACCTGATGCGGCATCCAGCCCAACGGCCTTGCTGTGCCCGTCGCGACTGCCATCTGCCACACCTGGAAGCCCGAGTGGAGCGCGGCGTAGGCACCCGTGTGCGAGAACACGAAGTTCTTGCCATCGTCGAGCCAGCGCCCGTGGTTGGTCACCGACGCCAACGCTTTGGTGTTGAGCGTGACGACGTTCTTCCCGTCGAGGTCCGCCGTGAAGAAGCGATACGTCCACAAGAACTCGGTGGCCGTGATCAGCAGTTTCTTGCCCGACGGATCCACGTCGACACTGCTGACCCCGGGAATGACCGTGATCAGATCCTCCAGCGCACCGTTGCCGAGCCGAACGCGTATGACAAACGTCTTGAAGCCCACGCGGCGCACGCCGTAGACGAAGGTCTGGGTCGGACCGATGAAGAAGAAGTCCGACACGCCCTTGCCATCGAGCTTGGCCAGGCGCCTGGTCGTACCGCCGTCGCGGCTGGTCTGAAATAGCTCGTCCTTGGAGAACACGAGCAACGAGGCGCTGTTGGCCTGCCACAGGTAGGTCATTTGCTGACCTGCATCAAAGGCCGTCAGCTCGATGCCACCCGCGGCTGGCTTGACGTGGAGCTTGCCCAGAGCCTGGTAGGCCACCCACACACCATCAGGCGAGAAGCTCGGGTCGGTATGAGTACGCAAGCCGGCGGTCAGAACCCGCTCCTGCGCTGCCAGGGAGGCGTTCAGCGCCAAGCCGAGGACCGGCGCCACCAGGAAAAGAATCGCCGTACGGAGGGTGGTTTGCATGCTCGTTCACCGGAAGGGAAGGCCAGCCCTCTGTATGCTACCCCGCTCGGCAGGTCACGGGTCGACACATCGATGATGTCGACGATAGGCTGTGCCGCGGCTCTCCCATCGCCCACGGAGAGGTCACGCCGGCAAGGGGAAAACAGCTCCTCCTGCCAGCCCGGATTCCGTAACTACGGACCCGCCGGCGTCTCCCGGCGTGTCTCGCTATCTACGCCACTCGATGAACCGCCTCCTACTCAATCCACTGCTCGCTCTCTTCCTCCCCATTGCCTCTACGGCCGCCCAGGGAGCCTTCAAGCCCGACAAGCTGCCAGAAACGTGGCCCGAAGCGGGTAAGACCAAGAAGGCGGCCAAGAAGCCCGGCGCCACCAAGGACACCGCCGCGTTGCGCAAGCTGCTCGGCGATGCGAGCGTCACGCTCGTCCGCGCCGGCAAGCTGTTCCTCCCGGGGAAGCTGGGCAAGACGCCCCGCATCGTCGATGGCAAGAAATCTTGGCTGGCCTATCGCGCCGGCGGCGTGGTCGGCCTCTTCGCGGCACCGGATCAGCCGCTGGAGATCGCTGCCAACGAAGTCAAAGCCAAGATGCTCGACTTCTCGGACAAGCCGGACAGCTTTGCCGGGCCAGGGCTGTGTGACGCGGACAGCCGGTGGTTCGTCGCCAGCGACGCCGGCGACCTGTCGGTCGGCGCCAAGGGTCAGCTCGAAATCTGGCAGGAGGGGTGGAAGGACCTCGTCTTGAAATCGGGCATCACGACGGTCTTCGTGCCTGCCGGCGGCGCCGTCGGCACGTCCGGTCCCGGCGTGCTGGTCAAGCTGGACCCCGAGAAGGGCGCGACGCAGCTTGGTCGCCCCGGCGCCAGCTACTACCAGCTCGAGCGGCTCGCTACGCGTAGCACCAACCTGACCCGCGGCGCGGTCGTCAAGTCGCTGCGCAAGGCCCTCGAGGGCGCCAAGAACTACAAGAAGGCCGACGAGAAGTGGAAGAAGGACTTCGAGGCGTACCAGAAAAAGCGCAAGGACTTCCTTGCCCACTACAAGAAGAACCCCCTGAAGGCAGGCGAAGAGGTCAAGGCTGCCCCGGCCCGTCCGACACGGCGCGGCCGCGGGCGCGGCAGGATTCCGAGGACAAAGGAAGAGCTTGAGAAGATGCTTGAGCGCGTGCCGCCGGCGATGCGGGATCGCATCCGCAAGCAGATGGAGGCGCGCATGAAGGCGGCCGCCGACAAGGCGAAAGCCGACGCCGCCAAAGCCCCGAAAAAGACAGGAGACAAGGCCAAGCCCGACGACAAGAAGAAGGCGCCACCGCGGCCCAAGTACCCGAAGAAGCCCAAGCACGACCGCACCAAGGAGGCGTTGCTGCGCATCCTCGACGGCAAGACCGTGCTGCGCATCGAGGCGCACCGCGCCGCTGAGATCAAGGCCGTGACCAAGCTCGCGCTCGAGTTCAAGCTGCCGCGGATCGTGCTCGTCGGCGCAACGGAGGCCTTCAAGGCCGCCGACGAACTGCGCAAGGCAGGCGCCTTGGTCGTGATCACGCCCCAGACCCTGCCGAGACAAGGCATGGACACGCTCGAAGAACACTTCGCGGCGAACGCAGCCAAGCTCGCCGCCGCCGGCGTGCCGGTCGCGTTCGGCTCGCGAGGCAAGGAACAGGGCGCAATGCTGTCGCTCTACGCCGCTCGCTCGGTCGCGCACGGGATGCCCGAGGCGCAAGCCCTGCAAGCCCTGACCCAGAACGCGATCGACGCAGCTGGGACCTCGAAGGTCGACACCGGCATGGTCGTGTTCTCGGCCAACCCGCTGTCGCCCACGGCACACGTGCTCTGCCTGATCCGCGGTAGCCAAGTCGTCCGACTGCAAGGAGACAAGTAGTGGTATCGCGACGCATCGCCTTCGGCTTGGTGGTCGGGGGTGCACTGGCGCTGCTGGCGCAGAGTGCGACTGCACAGAACGCCGCGCCGAACGGACTGCTGATCCGAGCCGGCAAGGCATGGGTCGCTCCGGGCCAGGCGCTCGTGCGCGCGAGTCTCCTCGTCAAGAACGGCAAGATCGTCGATGCGGTTGCACGTCCGACGAACGACGCCAAAGAGACCTTTCTCGATCAAGCCGACAGCGTGCGCGACTTCGGCAAGAACGCGGTGCTGACCGCCGGATTCGTCGACGTGCACACGCACGCCGGCAGCGACGGTGAACTCGCCGAGCCGGTCGAGTCGTTCACGCCGGAGCTGCGCGCGTCACGCGCGTACGACGCCTGGGCGAGCGCTTGGAAGCGCATCACGGCGCGCGGCGTGACCTCCGCCGTGCTCGCGCCCGACGACCGCAACCTCGCCGGAGGTATCGCGGCCTTCGTCGACCCCGGACTGGCGGCCGGCAGCGACGCCGACAACTACTTCAAGATGTCGCTCACCGGGGCGGCCCTCAACCGGGAACGACGGCCGACCAGCCTCATGGGCGCGGCCGACTACCTGCGCGAACGCGCTACCGAGCTACAGAACTTGGCACCAGCCAAGATGACGCCGGCGCAGCGCGCCCTCGCCGCAGTGATCGGCGGCGGCCAGTCGGTTGGCATCGCTTGCAGCACCGTACGCGAGATCCACGCCGCGCTGGACGCGACCACGACCTACCAGCTACGGACTTTCCTGATCCACGCTGACGAAGCCGAAGAGTGCCTCGCGCGCATCGTCGGCGCCAAGGTCCCGGTCGTGTTGCGTCCGCTCGGCCTGCAGTCGTCACGCAAGCAGCTACGGTTGCCCGGCGTCTTGCAGAAGGCCGGCGTCGCGTTCGCATTCGCGGGCGAGAACGACCAGGACAGCGGCCTGCCGGGCCTGCAAACGAGTCTCGCGATCGCGGTCCGACAGGGCATCACTGCCGCCGATGCACTCGCCTCAGTCACCACCCGCCCAGCTCAGATCGCTGGACAGTCCGAGCGCGTCGGCACTCTCTTCACCGGCCGCGACGCCGACATTCTGGTCTGGTCCGGCGAGCCGTGGGACCTGCGCTCGCGCCTGTTGGCGGTCATCCGCAACGGCACCATCCTCCACGAGAACAAGCAATGAGAATCGCTCTAGCTCTCCTGCTGCTGAGCTCGGCGCTCGCCGCTCAAGGTGACACCCTGGTCCTGCGCGGCGCGCGCGTCTTCACGGGCCAAGGCGACTTCCAGAAGGGGCTCGTTGTCATCGTCAAGGACGGCAAGATCGCGGCAATCGGCCGCGACATCCCGGTGCCGCAGGGCGCCAAGGAAGTCGACTGCAAGGACAAGTGGATCACTCCGGGTTTCGTCGATGCCATGACCGCCCTCGGTCTCACCTCGATGAACGAGAACGAGGAGTCGAACGAAGTCACGCCACAGGTGCGGGCGATCAACGCGATCGACCCCGAGGCGCAGAACTTCAAGCGTGCCGTCGCTGGCGGCGTGACCACGGCCTACATCATGCCCGGACAGATGAACGTCTTCGGCGGCCTCGGCGTCGTCTACAAGACGGCCGGCAAGAGCCGCGTCGTGCGCGAAGACGCCGGCGTGCGCATGACGCTCGGGCAGATGCCCGGCTCCGGCAACCGATCGTTCCGCGGCTTCGGTGGCAGCCCGACCAGCATCTACTACCGCCGGCCGAACAACCGCATGGGTACGATCTGGGAAGTGCGACGCGCGTTCTATGACGCCATGGATGTGCGTGAAACCAACCTCGGCCCACAGCTCGAGCCGACCGCCGCCCAGCGCGTGCTGATCTCGGCTCTCGACAGGAAGATGAAGGTGCGCACGACCGCGCGCCACGGCCAGGACATCCGCACGGCGCTTCGCCTGGCAGAGGAGTTCGGCATCGCAGTGATCCTCGACGACGCCACCGAGGCCTACAAGACGCTCGACTACGTCGTTGCGGCAGGCGTGCCAGTGGTCGCCGGTCCGCCGTCGGTACAAGCCGGCTTCGACGGCTCGACCCCCCACCTTGACACCCTGGCGCTGTTGGCCAGGGCTGGCGTCGAGGTGGCGATTTCCACCGCACAGCGCCCCGACGCACTGCCACTCGTGCGCGAAGCCGGCTTCGCCGTGCGCGGGGGTATGGACCGTGCCGCAGCGCTCGCTGCGGTGACCTCGGTGCCCGCCAAGATCCTCGGAGTCGACGCCCGCGTCGGCTCTCTCGACAAAGGTAAGGACGCCGATATTGTTCTTTGGTCGCGGCACCCGCTGAGCCCGTACAGCCGCGCCGTTCGTGTTTGGGTAGACGGAGTTCCGGTCACGAAACCGAGTAGATAGTGACAAGAAGATGATGCGTATCACCCTGCTGATCGCGGCCAACGCCGCTCTCGTTTCTCTCACCCCTGCACAGCGCGTCGCCGAAGAGATCACCGCCATCAAGGCGGGCACGGTCTGGATCGGCAACGGCAAGACGCTCAAGAACGCCGTCATCCTGATCAAGGACGGCCGCATCGAGAAGGTCGGGCAGGGCCTTGAGATTCCCTGGAACGCCAAGGTCCTCGACGCGGGCAAGCGTTGGGTCATGCCGGCATGGGTAAACGCCCACACGTCGGGCGGCATGGACCAGGCGAACGAGAACATCCAGGTCACTCCGTACCTGACCGTGCTCGACTCGGTCGATCCGTCGCAGGCCTTCTTCGAGGCGAGCCGCCGCTACGGCGTCGGAACCCTGCACGTCGTGCCGGGCAACGCCTGCGCCGTCGGTGGACGCGGCATGGTCGTGCGCCCCGCGGGCAAGACGCCGGAGCAAATGGCACTCGTGTTGCGCGCGGGAATGAAGATGTCGCTGCAACCCAAGCGCGGTAGCAGCCGCAGCCGGCACATCGCCGAGATCATGAAGGCCTTCGAGGACGCCAAGGCGCACCGCGCCGAGTGGGAGCGCAAGAAGAAGGAGTTCGACGAGGACAAGAAGAACGGCGCGACGACCAAGAAGGAGTTCGAGGACAAGATCGACAAGCTCAAGCAGCCCCTGCTCGATCTGCTCGACCGCAAGACCACGGCGTATCTCTACATACCGCGCGCGTCCGACGTTCCGGCAGCCCTCGAGCTGGTCAAGACCTACCGGTTGTCGGCGGTGTTCGTGCTCGGCGGCGACTGCTACAAGGCGATCGACCTGCTCACTGCAGCCCATCGGCAGGCTATTCCGTTGATCCTCGGCGAAACGCTTGAGATCACCGACAAGGACCCGGTCACCGAAGAAGAGAAGATCGTCTGCCCGGCGCGCATCCTCTACGACGCCGGCATCCCGTTCGCGTTGACGGCGACCGGTTCGGGTGGCCGTGGCTCTCGAGGGCGCGGCGCATCGGGCGGCACTCACCCGGCAATGGCGATGCCTTGGTGGCAGGTCGCAACCTGCGTGCGCCACGGGGTACCGGAGCGGGCGGCGCTCGAAGCCTTCACCACCATTCCCGCGCGCATCCTCGGTCTGACCAAGCGCGTCGGCCAGATCAGCGAAGGTCTCGACGCCAACCTGCAGGTGTTGTCGGCCGCGCCCATGGAACCAGAGTGTCAGGTCGAGAACCTCGTCGTCGACGGCATACTGATCTACGACCGCAAACGTGACCCGCGCGTCAGTGAACTGACCGGCCAGACCACGACCGGTGCGAGCAAGGAGCAGAAGTGAAACGTCTGCTTCTCTTTGCGCTAGCGCTGGCGACTTGTCTCTCGGCGCAGCAGCAAACCGTGATTCGAGCTGGCCGCCTCCACGTAGGTGACGGCCGCGTGCTTGAGAACACGCGCGTGCGCATCCAGGACGGCCGCATCATTGCCATCGAGAAGGACCAAGGACCGCTACCCACCGGCGTCAAGCTTCTGGACCTGCGCAAGCAGACGCTGATCCCCGGTCTCGTCGCGACGCACACGAGCCTCGCCGCGTTGGACCAGGCGCCCAACGTGTCTCCCGATGTCATCGCGGCCGACCAGTTCGACTTCTACAAGAAGTACCCGCGGCTGGTCGCGTCGGGACTGACGACTGTCTACCTCGCGCCGGGCAAGGCGCGGCTCGTGCCGGGTCAAGGCTCGGTCGTGAAACTGGCCGGCAAGAACCCGGGCACGCGCCTGCTCAAGGAAGGGTCGGCGCTGCACTTCAACCTGCTGCCGGCCTCGCGCCGCTCGATCCCAGCGATCTTCGAGCCGACTCCGGAGCCAACGTCCGACGACCCGCTGAAGGCGGCACGCCGGCAACGCGGCGCCACGCGGCACAGCCAGATCGCCGTACTCGAGCGGGTGTTCGACGAAGCCCGCGATGCCGAGCGAACCGAAGGTGGCGAAGGCAAGCGGGCCTACGACCTGACCGCCCTGCGTTCGGTGATGCGCCGCGAGCTCCCGATTCGACTCGCGGCATGGACCGCAGCCGACCTCGCGACCGGGCTCGATCTCGTTCGCGAACTCGGCGGCACCGCGATCGTCGAACAGCTGGCGCAACCGCTGCCGCTAGCCTCACGATTGGCCAAGGAAGGCGTCGCAGCCGTACTGCAAATGCCACTAGAACCAGCGCGCGCAGAGCGTGGCGACTGGCGGCGTGGTGACGAGCGGACGCCGCGGCCGACGCCCGATGCGCCCGGCAAACTCGCCAACGCAGGCGTGCGCGTCGCGATCGTGCCACCGACCGACAACGACCTCGATAAGCTGCGCCTGCTCGCCGGGCTGGCCTGCCGCTGGGGCATGCAGGACAAGGACGCGCTCGCGGCCGTGACCGCGGAAGCGGCGCGGATCCTCGGTGTCGCCGATCGCGTAGGCTCGATCGAAGTCGGCAAGGATGCCGACTTCGTCGCGCTGTCGGGGCCGCCGTTCGATGCGCGCAGCCTCGTCGAGCGCGTGATCGTCGACGGCTCGACGGTATTCAAGCGTGAACGGCCAAGCGTGCCGTTCGCGATCCGCGCCAAGCGCATCCTCGTAGGTGACGGCACGGCGCACCACGACGCGATGATCGTCGTCGCCAACGGCAAGATCGTCGACGTTGGCGCCCACGCCTACGTGCCGGCGGGTTCGGACATCGTCGACGCCGGTGACGCGGTCATCGTGCCCGGCTTCGTCGCCGCTGCGTCCAAGCTCGGCTTGCACGGCGACACGAAGGCCCGCTTCGCGACTGCGACGACGGTCGACGTCGCCGGCGCGCTCGATTACGACGATCCCGCGTTCCGACACGCACTGAAGGCAGGCGTCACGACTCTGTTCGTGACCCCTGGCGACCAAGGGTTGGTCGGACCGCGTGTCTGTGCGGTCAAGACCCATGGTAACAAGGACAACTTCGTGGTCCGCAGCGTCACCGCACTGCGCCTGACGCTGTCGGCTGGCGGCGATGCCGGCAAGAAGCAGCTACTCGGCGCCATCAAGAAGGCCCGCGACTACATCACGCCACCCAAGACGGCAGTGAAGAAGCCAACACCGAAACCGACCGCCACCAAAGAAGATCTCGATCCGATCACCGGCAGCTGGGAGGGCACGGTAAGTGGCGGCCCGCTGCCGACACCGTCGCCCTTCGACTGCGAGATGAAACTCGAGGGCGACACCGTCAACGCGACGTTGGTGACGCAGGCGATTCCGGTGCCGATCACGTTCAAGGGCACATGGGACAAGGCCAAGAAAGAGCTGGCCATGAAAGGCGACACGCCGCTCGGCGAAATCACCTGCAACGGAACGCTCGTCGGAGTGACCCTGTCCGGGACCATCGCGAGCGCACAAGGGACCTTGCAGTTCACGATGACTCGCGCCAGTGCCGCGGTCGCCAAGAAGGCCACGAAGAAGGACGAGACCAAGAAGAAGAACGAAGCCCTCGAGCCATGGCGCCCGGTCCTCGCCGGCGACGCGCCGGTCGTTGTCCGCGTCAGCAGCGACACGGCGGCCTTGGCGGCGATCGCCGCCGTCGCAGTCGAGAGCAAGCTCAAGCTGGTGCTCGCAGGCAGTCCATTGATGCTCGTGCAGAAGGGCGTGCGTCCACCGAAGGGCACGCCGGTCGGATTCCTGATCGCGACCAACGAGGTCCTCCACGAGTCCAAGGGCAAGAAGCGCAACCTCGCGCAGGAGCTGGCGCAGCTCGGCTTCGAGGTTGTGCTCGTAACGCGCGCCCAGTTGGGCACGCGTTACCTCCCAGTGCATGCGGCTTGGGCCGTGGCAACGGGTTTCGATGCACGCAGAGCACTGCAAGCCATCACCGGCACGCCAGCAACCTGCTTCGGCCTCGGTGACCGGATCGGCCGCCTCGTCGAGGGTGCCGATGCAGACTTCGTGCTGATGTCCAGCGATCCATTCGACCTTCGGTCGCGGATCCTCGGTGTGTGGGTCGACGGCGTCAGGCACGTCGACAACGAGAACAAGGAGGGCCGATGAGGCTTCATCACCTACTAGCCGCGCTGTTGTGCACCGCACCGTTGGCAGCACAGACCGCCGCCGCAAAGGCCACTCCGGCAAACAAGAAGCCGGACGATCCGCCGCCCTTCAAGATCGACTACGGCAACCGCCCGGCGCCGAAGGACTGCAAGGTCGCCAAGTGGGGTCCTGACGACTACGACTCCCCGGACTACGCCGTCTACTCCAAAAAGATCCTGACGGTGACCGGCCAGCCGATCATCGACGGCATCGTGCTCGTGCACCGCGGCAAGGTCACGGCCATCGGCAAGCAAGGCGAGGTCGAGGTGCCCGACGGCTACCAGAAGATCGACGGTGGCGACGGTTGGCTCGTGCCCGGCTTCATCGACCTGCACTGCCACGTGGCGGGTGACGGTTTCGACCTCAATGACATGGTCCACCCGACCAACCCGGAGATGCGCACGGTCGACCTCGTGGGTCTCCACCACGATCAGATCAAGCTCGCGATTCAGGGCGGCGTGACCTGCGTGCTCTACATCCCCGGTTCGGGCACGAACATGGGTGGCTTCGGCACGCTGACCAAGACCGCCGGCAAGAACGTCGAGGAGGCGCTCGTACGCTTCCCGGGCAGCCTGAAGATCGCCCAGGCCGGCAACCCTGAGCGCCGCATGGGTGACATGGGCGCTGGCCGCATCGGTATGAACTTCGGGCTACGCTCGATGCTGACACGCGGACGGGACTACTACCAAGCGTGGGAGGACTACGACGCCGGCAAGCGCACCGAAAAGCCCAAGTTCCGGGCCGACCTGCATTACCTGCGCGGGCTGTTCCGTCACGAGTTCCCGTGCAGCGTACACACGCAGATCTACCAGGTGTGCCTTGAGACGTTGCGCTTGCTGCACGACGAACTGGGACTGTGGGTGTTCATCGATCACGGCACCTTCGATGCCTACCGCATGTCAGGCGAAGCGCGCAAGCGTGGCGTGCCGGTGTGCAACGGGCCGCGCCAGTTCCAACTCGACTACGACACCGGCGCGGTGATCGGCAACGCAGCGGCATGGGCGCTGGGCGGCCGGCACGGCTGGGACAAGGACGTCCTTGGCGTCGGTCGTGACGGCATCTCGATCAACACCGACTCGCCGGTGGTGCCAGAAGAGCAACTGACGGTGCAGGCGGCAATGGCGGTTCGCCTCGGCCTCCCGGACGAGTGGGCGCTGCGCGGTCTCACGATCAACGCGGCACGCTTCGTCGGTATCGACCACAAGGTCGGCAGCATCACAGTAGGCAAGGACGCCGACATGGTGCTCTGGACAGGGGATCCGATCGACCCGCGCAGCCACGTGCGCAAGATGATGGTATCGGGGACGATCTACTACGACTGCGATCCAGGTGGCAAGGACCACGGGAAGAGGAGACTGTGATGCTCACGCTCCGAGTTTCGCTCGCCCTCGTCGCGGCGCTGTCGGTTCCTTTGCCGGTGACGGCACAGGACAGCGATGTGCTCAAGACTCCGGCCGAGAAGCTGCTGTCCGAGGCAAAGGCGACGGCATTCATCGGCGTCGACGTCTGGGTCGGGGACGGCAAGAAGAAGCTGACCGGCGTCACCGTGCTCGTCGAGGACGGCAAAGTGAAGGAGGTCGGCAAGGACCTTTCGGTGCCGCCATCCTACGAGCGCGTCGTAGGCGGTTGTCTCACGCCAGGCATCGTCATGCTCGGCAGCACGGTCGGCCAGTCCGGCTCGCGGCCGGCGGCCGCGAGGTCATTTGTGGTCCGAGGTCGCCGCTTCCGTGGCATGCCGTCGCGCGGCGGCAGTTCGCGCGCAACCTACACGCCCAACGTGAAAGTCACGTCGAAGCTGCGTCCGATGGACGGCGGCTGGGCTGAGTTCCTCAAGGCCGGCGTGACCACGCACGCGGTCAGGCCGGTAAAGAGCGGCCTGTCCGGACTCGGCGGCGTCGTGCGCCCGCTCGGTCGCAAGGTCGAAGACATGGTGCTCGCCGACGAGCGCTACCTCTACATCGGCATGGCAAGCAACACCGCGCACAAGAAGCTCCTCAGGGACAACTTCAAGAAGGCCAAGGAGCTGATCGAGGCGCGCAAGAAGAAACCCGCCGCCAAGACCCCGGCCAAGCCAGCTACGAAGCCCGGCGCCAAGCCGACGACGACGCCGAAGGCAGCGACAACGAAGGCGGTGCCGCAGCCCAAGCCGCAGCCCAAGCCCGGCGGCGACAAGCCGAAGCCGGTACAGAGCAAGCCCACGCAGGCGACACCCACGACGGCTAAGAAGCCGGCCGCACCGAAGAAGAAGCCCGAAGACCCCAAGCTGGTCGTGCTCGCCAAGGCGATCGAGAAGAAGCTCGCGGTCATGCTGAGCATCAACAGCGGCGGTGACTTGCTTCACGCGCTGGACGCGCTCAGCGACACCGACTTCCCGTTGGTCCTCATGCACCAGTTCAGCCGTGGTGCCACAGACACGCCCGACCACATGGTGGCGCAGTTGAAGAAGCGCAAGGTGCGTTGCGTGCTGTCAGCCGACCTCGGCTACGCCCCCAACACGCGCTACTTCGTCAACCCTATCGCCAAGCTCATGAAGGCCGGCGTCGAGGTCGTGTTGGTGCCGGGACGGCAACACGAACTCAAAACGCTCTGGTTCCGACTGAACGAACTGGCCCGCGCGGGCATCTCGCGGGCGAAGCTGGTGGAGGCCATCAGCGGTGCACCGGCCAAGCTCGTCGGCGTACAGAACAGAGTTGGCACGATCGCGAAGGGTATGGACGCCAATCTCCTGCACTTCAGCCGCGATCCATTCAGTCCGGCCACGCACCTCGTGCGCGTCTACTTCGAAGGACGCGCCGTCAAAGGCGTCTCGACGAAGCACTAACCGAGAGCATCATGCGATACACGACCCTGTTGACTGCACTCTGCGCGACGTCGCTCGTCGTCGCCGACCTCTCCGCTCAGCGGCGCCGTGGCCGCCGGGGCGACCGCGGCGGTCCCCCGACCGCCCAGGTCCCGACCAAACCGGAGAAGAAGAAGGCAGCGCCGAAGAAGCCCAAGCCTCTCGTCGCCTACACGAACGCGACCGTGCATGTCGGTGACACCACGGTCTACCGGCGCGCGACCGTCCTGCTCGAAGGAGACAAGATCTCCGAGGTCGGACCGCAGGTCGAGATCCCGAAGAGGGCGAAGACCATCGACTGCAAGGGGCAGCACATCTGCCCGGGCTTCTTCATTCTCAAGGGTGTGAACGTCGGCGCTCCGCGTAGCGTGCGCGGCGAGGAGAAGTACGGGGACGGCATCAACCCGTTCCACCCGATGATGAAGCGGGCGCTCGCGGTCGGCATCACGAGTTACCTGACGATGTCTGCAACGAGCGGCAAAGCGCCGACTGGTTCGTCGGCGGTGATCAAGCTCGTGCCGGGCTCGATCGAAGGCATCGTGGTCAAGTCGCCGGCGATCCACGCGATGTCAGTGCCGCTCGGACCGGAGGGATGGCGCAAACTCAAGGCGAGCGTCGAGAAGGCCAAGAAGTACAAGAAGGAACTGGCCGACTACGAGAAGAAAAAGGCCGCCGGCGACAAGGCTGCGAAGAAGCCCAAGGAAGACAAGTCGCTTGCCGCGCTGCTCTCGGTCATGGACGGCAAGACGAGGCTACAGATCAACTCGTCATCGACACCGATGTTCCGCTCCGGTGGCAGAATGCGCTTCGGCGGATCCGCGATGAGCATGCGCGTGCCGCATATCCGTGAGGCGCTGCAGGTCGGCAAGCTCTTTGGTGCCCCGGTCGTGCTCGACAACCCGAGCGAGGCTTGGATCGTCGCCGACGAGATAGCTGCAGCAAAGGGCGCCTGCGTGCTCCTGCCCCGCTCGCAGGTCGCACCAGATCCCAAGGTCTCCGAGCCAAACGGCTCGACGATCCACGCCTGTGCGATTCTGTCCGAAGCCGGCGTGCCAGTCGCCGTCTTGCCCGGTGGCGGCATGTTCGGCAGCGGCATCGGCAACGGCGGGATTCTGGGCCAGGATTTGAACACGCCAACACTGGACCCTTGCTTTGCGATCCGCGGTGGCATGGACGCCAAGGAAGCACTGTCCACGATTACGCTCTATCCGGCCATGCTCGCCGGCGTCGACGACCGAATCGGCTCCCTGGAGGTGGGCAAGGACGCCGACCTCTTGATCCTGGACGGCGACCCGTTGCACTATAAGACCTTCGTACAAACGGCCGTGGTAAACGGTAAAGTGGTCTACGAGAAGGCCAAGGAGCCCTTCTACCGCCACGTCCGACCGCGGAACTGACGTCTCTCAAACGACAACCCCGTCACGATCCCAGATCCGCGTCCCTGACCCAAGACACCGGGGGAGCCCCCTCAAGGAGCATCCTTAGGATGAACCCAGAGATCATCCGCGAGATCGAAGACATCCTTCGGTCGATGCGACAGGCCTACAACAACCAGGACATGAAGTCCTACCGCAGCTTCTTCTGGACCAACCCTCGCTTCCTGCACGTCGACTCGTCCGGTCGGGTCGACAAGGGCTGGGGGGCGTTCGAAGAGGTGCTCGATCAGGAGTTCCGTTATCTCGACAAGGTCGATCTGACGGTGCGTGGGCCCCAGATCCAGGTGTTTGAGGACAAGTTCGCCGTCGTGTTCGCCGAGTGGCGCTTGGTCACGGTTGACCCCTCGGGACGGGAGCAAGACACGGGCGGTCATGTGACGTATTCGCTCGTCCGCTTCGGCAAGGACTGGAAGATCGTCAAGACGCACTACGCGAGTCTCGAGCAGGTCCCGAACGAGTCAGGCGGGTAGAGGGCTTACCTCCGGCAACTCCCGTCGAGCCAGCGGTCTTCCCAACGCCGGCAAGCAGAGTGATCAAGACCGGCCGTGCGATGCCCCACACCATGGCGACGTCGTAGCCCGCCTAGCCGCCGAGAAACTTCTTGATCGCGTCCGCGAAGGCCGGGGTCACGCTGAAGCTGGCCCTCACGTAGCGATCTCCTTCCTTCCAGAACAGGAAGACCGGACTGCCCTTCGCCAGGTCGAAGTGGTTCCAGAGGACCTGCAAGATGAAGGCATCCTTCGACGGGACAAGCACGCGGTTGAGCGGAAGGAGGCCGTCCTTGGCCTGCACCTCAACCTGGGCGGCACCAATAGAGCTGGCGATCGCAACCTGTCCGGCGAAGTCGGGGCCAACGCGGTAGCCGATGGTCTTCTTCGCCAGCGCATGCACTGCCGGTTCGTCGAGGGTTCCATCGAAACCGACCGGCACGGCAACCTCCCGCGTGCTGTCCGGTGCAAGCACTGGCTCGACGTCGGTGCGGCCGGCGCGGATCCACGCCTTCAGCCCACCGCATACGAGCGCCCGTGTTGCGGGCGGGAACCGAGGGTGTAGAGGGGTGAGCGTCACGAGCTCGCGCGCGCGTTCGGCGAACGGCGGTTTGGCACACGAGCCAAGCCCCCACAGGAAGCGATACGGGTCACGTCCCGCATCGGCGAGCACGACCGGGTCCCCTGGCTCGAGTTGCTCGGCGCAGGTGGCCGCGCTGTCGAGCACGGCTCGAACAAAGCCATCGTGCACGCGAAACTCGGCGCGGCGGTCGCGATGCGCGGGCCAGAGGAAGATGATCGGCAGCATCGCCAAGACCAGGGTCGGCAGCGGCCGTCCGCGCGTGAAGCGTGCCGCAGCCACTGCCCAAACGGCTAGCACGCCGGCACATGCAAGATATGCGAACCGTTGGTCGCCGCTGCGCATTGCCGGCAGGACCTGGGCCAGTGGTCCGAACAGGCCACCGGCGAGCAACAACACACCGGCGAGTTGTCGCTTCCACGCCGAGCGCACCATCAGGACGCCGAGCAGAGCAAGGACTGCAACTGCCACGAGCTTGCGGCCCTGATCGGGCAGCCCCGGGTTGAGCGCGCCGCCAATCGTATTCAGCAAGCCGCCGGTCATGCCAGCGAGATCGAAGCCGGCCAGCGCCTGGAAGCGATAGCCGCCAACGATGTGACCAAGCACGACGAGCCGTAGCAGCAGGAAGGCGGGGATCAGGAGCAAGTATGGCAACGCCGGTAGCGCTCGCCCGAACAGCGCCGGCGCTGGGCGGTAGCTCGGATGTGGATCGAGCAGGTCGATACCGAGCGCAAGCAACGGAAAACCTATCGCAGATTCCTTCGTGGCAAGGGCAACGAGGACGGCCGCCCAAACGGGCCAGCGCTTGCCGCCGCGGCGCAGGCGCAGGTGGAACCACAGCGCGAGCAACAACGGCGGTGCAACGTGCGTGTCGACGCGTCCGGCACCCCAAGCAGCGGACGGAACAACGATCGGGTGCGCGATCCACAGCAGCGCGACGGCTGCAGCGAGCGCCAGGCCGGTGGCCCCGCCGACGAGTTCACGAAGGAGTGTGAACAGCAGCACTGCGGCGACGCCGACCGCGAGTGCGTTCATGAGCAGAAAACCGAACGGATCGGCGCCAAACAACAGGTTGTCGAGCCCAAACGACAGCGTGATGAACGGCCGGTAGAAGCTGAAGAAGGTCAGGTCGTACTGCGGGCCAGCGAAGTCGGCGAGGCAGTTGGTCAGGTCGGAAGCGTAGCGGATCGCGACGTAGTCATCGGACTTGAGCTCGGCGCCGCCGGGCCAGTGCAGCGCGAGCGCGGCAGCGACGAGTGCCAAGCAGACGAACGGGACGAGGCGGGGGCCGAACACTCAGTCCTTGATAGCGCCTTGCTCGATCCAGAGCTTGATGATCCTGCGCGCAGTTGGTGACATCGGCGGTCTGTTCTCGGGCATCTGCACGCCGAACGGCGGAAAACGGTCTTCCACCTTGCGCCAGAACAAGCTCGCCGCGGGATCGGCCGGCACGACGATCTTCATCTGGTCACGGAACGCCCCGCCGCGCAGCAGGTCGCCCCAGGTATCGCACTGGAACTCGCCCTGGTTGGCGCCACCGGTGTGACAGTCGGCGCAGTGCAGGATCAGGAGCGGCAGAACGTCTCGGCTGTAGTGCACGCGCCGCGTCGGGATGTCGAGGCCTGCCCGTTGCGCTCCATTCTCGAGGGCGTTGGCGAAGAGCGGCGGCAAGGAGCCCGTTCCAACTTCGACGACACCATCGCCATCGGTGTCGGGATTGCCGTCGGCGAACACTTCGCCAGTCGCAGGCCACTCGGATAGCACGATGCCGGCCGAACGCAGGGTGAGATAGAGCTGCTCGACGTCAGCGAGGCGGGCGCTGTTGTTGGTACGTGCGTACCACGCGGAAAACGCTTCGAAGAGGCGCGCGGCGTCGGCAGGCGTAATCCGACTGGAACGCGCTCCGACGAAGGTCCGCGGACGCCCGTCGAGATACCGCAGGAGATACTTCCCGGCTCGCTCGGCCGCGTTTTCGAGCGCGGAGCTGTCAAGCACGCGTGCGGCTTCGAAGAGACCAGCAACGACGGCGGCGGCGCCGCCGATCGATGCGGGCGCGGTCGCCAGTTCGTCGGTGTCGATTCGGTAGCTCTCGTGGATCGTGCCGTCGAGGGCGACGAGCTTCTCGGCAACGAAGGTCGCATGCGAACGCAGGACGGGCTCTATCGTCATCGCTAGCTGGGGCGAAGCTTCGTGCGCGCCTGCGAGGGCCTGCAGCGCTTCCCCAGCCGAGTCGGCCATGACGAGCACGCCGGGACCGGTGAGATCGGCCCGATCGATCAAGGCGCCGGACTTACTGTCGAGGTGCTGCGTGACCAGGTTGCGCACGACGACGACGACGCCGTCGAGGCCGTGTTTCGCATCGACTTGTTTCTTGTTCGGATCCTTCTCGAGGGCGCCGGTATCGATCCACTCGGCGATCAGATCCGTCGAGGCCTTCGACAGGTAGGGTCCGCCGTCCGGCATGCGTCGTGAAACGGGCGGCTTGGCGAGCGCAGTGATCTGCCAGAGCAGGCTCTGCGCCGACTGAGTCTTGACCACTGTGGGGTTGGTGCTCGCGTGGTCGCCACCGGCGAGCACGGATGCGTAGTCCTTGACGGAGAAGCCGCCCTGGTTGCCCGGGTTGTGGCAGAAACTCCCGCTACAACTGCCGGCCAGGAGGCCTTTGAGGTGGGTGTTCCAAGTGATCGCCTCGGCGACCGGCGATACTTGGCCCGTGCCGCTGCCCTCGTCACTGTTGCCGTTGAGAGTCTGCGGGCCTTTCCCGAACGGATCGCCTTCGAACAACCGGCGCAGGAGATGGTTCGGCTGTTGCGGCGACGCAAGCCAGGCGAGCTCGGCGAAGCCACGCAGGAGACGAGCCTGGTCGATCAGATTGGAACCACGATCCTTGAGATAGAACGAAGGTCGCTGCGGCAGTCCGGGGCCTTCATCGGCAAGCGTGTAGGAGATGCGCGCAGGGAAGACGATGGCGTTCTTGGCCGGATCATAAGCCTGGGGATCGGCGATGCCGCCAACCGTTGCGCCGTCGAAGGCGAGCTCTTGGATCATCAACCGCTCGGCAGCGATCGCCTTCTCGAGCAGGAGCAGGCCGCGCATGCCTTCTTCCGGTGTGCGTCCGTAGAGGTCACCGCGGCCGAACGACAGCAGGCCGGCGGCGCGCCGCGTCAGCGCGAGGATCGCTGCACCGACGTCGCCGGGCGTGAAGTTCAGGTCGGTAGCCGGGGTCGACGAAAGGCGCAGCCCCTTGGCGTCGGTGCGTGAGGCGGGAGTCCCGGCGAGTCGGTCGGGCAGCAGCGTCGGCAGCACGAAGCCCTGACCGAGACCGGCGGGCACTGGAGCGTTGCTGCGAAACACGAAGCGGTCGCGGAGCTTGGTCAGCGTTTCATCGCGGTTGGTGCCGTTCTTGTTGTCATCGCCGGGCGCACCAGAACGTTGCGAGAGCTCCGCGACGAGCGGCGACCAAACCGGGTCGATCCCGGCACCGCTCTCGAGGGTCAGAAACCGCAGCGCACCGCTCGCCGTCAGCACGAGTTCTCGCGCCAGCACCGCGTCGATCGGCGGCAACTTGGCCCCTGTTCCACCCGGCCGGGCCACGTCGCCCGCCAACAGGGCCGCCGCGAGCCCGAAGGCACCACCGGACGGGAGCCGGCCAGCGACACGCCTCAGGGTGAGCAGATCCGCGCGATTCTCCGCCGTCGTCGAGCCGTTGGAGCAGGCTCCGGCGAGCAGGGCGAGGGCACAGCCCAGGGGACAGAGGAAGCGCTTCGGGGTCACTTCTTCAGAATAACGTCTTCCACGGTCAGCGGCCGCCAGCTCACCCGCGAGATCCTCGTAACCGAGGTCGCTTTCCATGAAACGCCGGTGGCACAGGTGGCGATGACGCACGGTTTGACGGGGCAGGTCTGGCGCCGACCGATCGCTACGAGCGACGTCGTGGCCGGGTCGAGAAGGAGGCCGCTCCCCATGGCCTGCCGATCATGGAGCTCTTGCCTCACTGCTAGAGACAGAACGTCAACACCTCCCCTTCCCTACAAAACACCGTCGAGTAGCATCGTGACGGCGGGCGCCCGTAGCTCAGCTGGATAGAGCACGGCATTCCTAATGCCGGGGTCGCAGGTTCGAATCCTGCCGGGCGTACCACTTGTATTCCCCGCGGATCGACCCCGGTCGCCCAGACCCGCCACCGTCCAAGCGCGCCAGCACCGAAAGTGCGGCGAGTGCATCTCTTGAAATCCTGAATCTCGAGGACCCCGGGGCCTTGTTAGCGGGGAATCCGCAGGCTAGCCGTGACAGGCAGGTGGTCGGACGGCCAGCGACCCTCGAAGCACGAACGGTCGATCGCAGCTTCGATCACGGTCCCGGCACCGTGCACGAGCACATAGTCGATCTTGCGACCGCCGGACCTTGGCTTGAAACCGGTGAACGTGCCGACGTCCTTGGCTGTCGGATGCGCCACGCGGAACGCGTCACGGAACCCCGCGCTTCGCAGGCGCTCCAGTGGCCGGCTGCTTTCGGCGGCGTTGAAATCACCAGTGAGGATCAAGGTCTTGCCGCCGGGTCGCTGAGCAAGCAGTCGCTGTGCGATCAGATCGGCACTCTCTCGGCGGGCCTGACGACCACGATGGTCGAAGTGGGTATTCGCGAACACGAACTCACACCCCGTACGACGATCGTGCAAGCGCACCCAGCTACAGATCCTCGGTAGCGCGGCATCCCACCCACGGCTCGCCGTCTTGTCCGGCGTCGGCGACAGCCAGAAGGTGGCCTTGGCCATGACCTCGAAACGGTCGCGGCGCCAGAAGAGCGTGCACGATTCTCCATTCGCGCCCTGTCGGCTCGGGCCGTACGAGTCGTGGCCCGTCAGAGCCCGTTGCATGTGCCGCGCCTGGAACGGCAGCACCTCCTGCAAGCCGAGCAGATCGGGGTCGTAGGTCCGCACGGTGCGAACGACGAGCCCCTTGCGCTTGTTCCAGTGATTGGCGCCGTCCCGCGCGGTGCCGTAGCGAATATTGAAACTCATGACCCGGAACGAATCGTCAGCTGGCACAGCGTCGCCGCTGGCGCATGCGCTCAACACGAGCAGCCCGATCGGAGTGATCGCCAGTCGGAACATCACGCCGCTCAGTCTACTTCCCTCCAGCCTACGCTGGATCACATCCATGACTCGAATCCGCACCGTCGTAGCGCCGCGATACTGAGTGGCTAGACGTGACGCTCGCGCACCAAGTTCGAGCAACGTATCGCCGGCCATCCACTCGTTCCGACGATCCAGGAACAGGCGGCGCAGCACGTGAGAACTTGCGTCGCTATCGTGGCAGGATGCCGCGCAGCACACGCAAGAACGCCGCGGCCTGCCGCTGGAACCCGAGGTCGGTCGGATGCGAACCGTCCACAGTGTCGTCGCCGTCGACGCCGAGCAACTCTTCACCACGCAGGTAGTGCAGGTTCTTTTGCCCAGCCGTGACGAGCACGTCGAAGGCCGCGCGCAGTGACTTGCGGTTCTCGGAGTTGCGCTTGCGTAGATGGCTCACGAGGAAGCTGCTCGGATACGTACGATCCTCGACCACGAGGATCGGCGTCGCGGGGTGCTTGGCGCGGAGCGCACGCACGCAAGGGCCAAGCCGCTTGCCCGCCTCGTCGCCACTGAGATTGGGACAACAGTCGAGGATGTAGACGGCGGCATCTACCTCGGCCATGAGTTCGGCGACTTCGGTCTCGAGGCGGCCGTTGCCCGAGAAGCCGAGGTTGACGATCGGGTAGCCGAGACGGCGACCGACAATCGCCGGGTGCGCCATCCCGGGCCGCGAAGCGCATGCACCGTGCGTGATCGACGTTCCGTAGAAAACGATCGGTTTGTGCTTGGGCGCCTTCCCCTTCTCGATCTTCGCGTCGGAGGGCACGCCGATTTCGACCGAGCTCACGCCGTTGTAGAGCGGAAGGTACAGCAGGTATTGCCGCTGCGTCTTGGCGAGATGGGCGACGAGCCGGGCCGAACTGACCGGGAACTCGGGCCACCCGACCGCGAGCCACCGCCACTGGCCTTCGTGTCGCACGTAGAGGTCGACGCCGCTGACACCCGTCGCCGGCATCTGCGACATCGCCAACCTCTTCTTGGTCAGCTTCCACCGCACATGGATTGCCGTCGCGTCCGTCGCGAAACGCACACACATGCCAGCCGAATCACGACTCAGATCCCACACCGCCTTACGCACCTTGGCCTCGGCCTTCGCCGGCAGGCGATCGAACGGCGCCTTGGTGCCCTTCCACGCCTTGCCCTCGACGCCGAAGGCGTGCACATCGTGCCAAACAACGCCCCCTCCCTGCAGGACGAGAAGCGCGAAAAACAGCGCTGCTTGCATCACTTGGTGCCCGCCCTCTTCAGCGCTGCGGCGCCACCGACGACCGGCAACTCAAGCGAAGTCGCATCCAGGTCGATGGTCAATTCCGTGCCAGGCTGCGGCCACAACGTGAAGTCGCGATCGCTCGAGAAGATCATCAGGCCGATCTTCTGCCCGACCGGGATGATCTGGTCGTCGGGCTGCAGGTCGAAGGCCAGGTCATAGAACTTGCCGGGCTCGAGCGGCGCGCTCTGGTTCAGTGACGCGTAATTCTGCGGGTCAGCCCAACCGCGAGTGATCAGGTTGCGGTTGGGACGACGACGCTGCGCCGGATCCCACGGCAGCGACACGAGCCAGACAGACAGGTTCGCTGCGGCCTTGCTGCTCGCGACGCGAATCTTGATGCTAGGCGTCCCCGACAAGTGCACGGCTTTCGTCAACTTTGGCGTCGCGTAGAGCAGTCGGTGCGACAAGTCGACCTGCGCAAGCTCCGCGCCTGGAAAGGTCACGTCGTCGACGAGCGTCTCCTTCCCTTGCTTGGGTTTGCGCTTGGTGCCCATCTTGGCGAGGCCGCCGCCGCCCTTGCGCGGATATAGCATCACCGGCGCAGCCTTCGGGTTCGGGTAGTCGGCGTAGGGCGTTGGCTTGGTGCGACGCTCGTCCTCACGCACGATCCAGGCACGTGGGTCCTTCTCGACGCCGTTCTCGACACCGTAGAGGTAGCGCGTGAACCAGCGGTTCATGAGCTTGAGCGGCGGCGCGCCGCCGTGGCCTCCCTGGTGGAAGTAGCATTGCACCGGCACACCCTTTTTCCTGAGCGACGTGTAGATGGACGTGCTATGCGCGGGCATGACGTTCCAGTCGTTGAACCCATGCGCTATCAGGGTAGCGGCCTTGTACTTCTGCAGCTGAATGCGGTAGTTGCGACCGGCCCAGAAGTCGTTGTAGTCGCCAGTGACGCGGTCGAACCCCTCTGCGAGCACCTTGTCCCGCACCTCGCAGTCGCAATGCTCACGCCGTTCGGGGTTGCCGCTGTGGATGAAGTTGAACAACACATCGATGTCCTCCCCCATCCATCCACCCGGGTGCCGGACCAGGCCGTTCGAGCGGTAGTAGTGGTAGTAGGACGTATTCGGCGCGACAGGAATGACCGCCTCGAGACCATCGACTCCAGTCGTCGCAGCCGCGATCGGCAGCGTGCCGTTGTACGACGTGCCGGTCATGCCAACCTTGCCGGTACACCAGAACGCATTCACCTCTTCACCACCGAAAGGCTCCGTGTACCCCTTGGCGCGCCCGTTCAGCCAGTCGATGACAGCCTTTGGCGCCAGCGACTCGTTCTTGCCGCCGACGGTCGGGCAGCCTTGCGACAGGCCGGTACCCGGAGATGCCGAGTGAACGACCGCGAAACCGCGCGGCACCCAGACCCGGACTTGCGAACGGTTCATGAGTGGTCGGTTGTTGCGCGCCTTGATCTGCGGCGGATTCGGGCGTTTCTTCGGCTGCGCGCCGACCTCTTGTCTTGGGTTCCAGAAGAACCGACGGTCTGTCGACGAGGTTCCCGAAAAGTATGGGCTCGTCTCGTAGACGACCGGGACCTTGAGCTTCTGCGAGTCGGTCTGCCCCTGTCTCGTCACGTCGACGTGCACACGGTCGAGCTTGCCATCGCCGTCAGTGTCGAACTCGGTCTCGACCCACAGGTCGTGTTGGATCCACTTGCCGGGGCTCTTGAAGCCGTCGACGACTTGCGCCTGACCGTCGCGGAAAACCGGCCGGGCGCGCCGCTGCGCTGGCAAACCCTCGAGTAACACGGCGACTGCCAGCGTCGGCAGGCCGAACGCGTAGATCCTGAACAGGCGTATGGGCGTCATGCCGCGCTAGGCTACCCGCTTCGTGAGCCCTTACGATCCGCACGCTCCATGAAGTTCTGCCCTCGGACCCGGTGGCTGCTAGTCGCCGTCCCCACGATCGGCGAGTAGCAGCAATGCGCATCGCCGCTTACGTCTACTCCGGTTGGCACCCGATCCCCGAGCGCGACGAGAGCTTTCACGAAGGCTTCACCGAGTGGCAGCTCGTTCGCGACTGCCGGCCACGCTTCGAGGGCCATGCGCAACCGCGCGTGCCGTTGCTCGGCGAATACGATGATCGCGACCCGACCGAAGTTGGCGCCCGCGTGCGGCTGGCCACGAGCTACGGCGTCGACGCGCTCGTCTACGGCGTGTTCTGGTGCCGCGGCAAGCGCGTGTTCGAGGCGGGGCTCGACCGTGGGTTCCTCGGGTCGCCCGAGGGACAGACCGTTCCGTTCGCTTGCATGTGGGCCAATCGCATGCCGCGCCGGGTCCTACCGGTGCGACGCACCCATGCGCCAGTCATCGACGCGACGCGCCTTGTGCCCTCCGACGTCGACGACTTCGTGCGCTTCGTGGAAGTCTTGGCTGAGTCCTACTTCGTCCGGGCGAACTACTTGACCGTCGAGGGCCGGTCCTACTTCTCGATCTACGACTCGACCTTCTTCCTGCGCGAGTTGGGTGTCGACAATGCACAGAAGGCGATCGCCGAAGCCCGCCGCTGGCTCACGTCGCACGGCCACCGCGACATCCACCTCGCCGCCATCGAGCCCAACGCCGCGTGCCTTCCGCTCGTCCGCGAAGCCGGGTTCGACAGCGTCACGCACTACGTCTTTCTCCCGGACTGGAAGGGACCGCCGCGGCAAGACTACCGCGAGCATGCGCAGGCGCGTGCGGCGGAGTGGAGTGAATTCGCGGCAGGCTCCGGGCTGCCCTACATGCCAAGCGTCGCGCCTGGTTGGGACGCTTCGCCCCGCGCCGCGGACTTCGGCGACGAACAGTCCGACAAGTACCCGTGGTCTCCAGTGGTCGTCGGTGAGCACCCAGAGCTGTTCCATGAAGCCCTCGGTCGCGCGCGCTCGTTCCGCGCGAGGGTCTCCGTCGACGACCCGCTCGTGTTTGTCGCGTCGCTCAACGAATGGAGCGAGGGGCACTACATCGAACCCGACCAACGCTTCGGCCACGGCTGGCTGGAGGCCATTGCGGGTGCAACTGGACAAGGAAGCCACCGCAGGTGTGATCTACGGGATGGTGGCCGCCAATAGTTGCGCTCGCACGGCAGGTGCGACGTAGCCCATCACCCAGCGCGGCGTGGGTCGGGCTCGCGCGAACCCTCGTAGGGCAGCACCTCGGCAGCGCCGCTGCTGCGGATCTTCTCCTGCAACTGAAGCCAGAAGTCCACCGTGAGCAAGTCGGCGTGCTTTTCCATGAACAGCGCGCGCGACTCGTCGTCCAGGCCGAGGAAGGCGCCAAACTGTTCCGGGAACACGTCGTGGGCACCGACGAAGAACGATGGCTCAGCGGCCACCTCGTCGTCGTAGCTGGTTGGCGCCGGCAACGCACGGAAGCAGCAGCTATCGATGAGGCACAGCTCGTCATAGTCATAGAAAATCACGCGCCCGTGGCGGCTGACGCCGAAGTTCTTGAGCAGCATGTCGCCAGCGAAGATGTTCGTCGCCGCCAGATCCCGGATCGCCTGGCCGTACTCGCGCACCGCACTTCGCGCCGATTCGCGGTTAGCTTCCCTCAGGTAGAGGTTGAGTGGCCGCAGGCGGCGCTCGATGTAGGCATGGCCGATCACGACATTGTCGCCCTCGACCCGCACCGTCCGCGCAGCGCTCGCAAGAAGCTGCTGTAACAGATCGGGAGAGAAGCGATCCTTCGGGAACTCGAGCGACCGGAACTCCTGCGCATCGACGAGCCGACCCGCCTTGTCGTGCCTGAAGACGAGGTCGTAGGCCGCCTCGACGCGCTCGCGCGTCGTGTCCTTTGGATAGTCGAACTCGTCGCGGATCACCTTGAAAACGACGTCATAGGACGGAAGCGTGAACACGAGCATGACCATGCCCTCGTCACCCGGCGCAACGATGAACCGGTCGCTCGATGCCCTGAGGTGGCGCACGAAGTCGCGATAGCGCTCGGTCTTGCCCTGCTTGTAGCGGCCGAGCGCGGTGAACAGCTCCGCCAGGCGTTTGCGCGGCAGCAGCGTGCGCAAGAAACCGATCGCGGCGCCGACAGCTTTGAGGTCGACGTGGAAGTGCGAGCGAGTGAAGCCGAACAGCACACTGACCCCCTGCTCGGTCTGGATGACTGCATCGACTCGCACGCCTCGGTCCGTGTTCGCCAACACGATCACGAGCGGTGTGTGCGTCGTCCACCCGGTGACCCGACCCACGATGTAGGCACGCGTATCGCGGTAGAACACGGCGTCCATGACGTCGATGCCGAGCACGGGATCGTTGTCGGCCTGCTGCCGCCGATGCACAACGATCTCGTCGCAGACGAACGCCGCACATCGGGCCAGGTCCTCGTACGGCACTTGCCACTGGAAGTCCCTGAGCAACTCGCCGATCGCCGACGCGAGTGGACCTTTGTTCAGGTAGCTGCGGCCAACCAGCGGAGCGCCGACGTTCTGTAGCGGTTTGGATTCCGTGCCCGCGAACTGGAGGGTCGTGTCTACACCGACGGTCTGGAACAGACGCCGGGTCACCGAACTGAAGTAGGTTTTGAAGAACTCGGCATCAACCAAGCTCACGACCAACGAGCAATAGCGCGCCTTGATGCGCGCCCACAGTTGGCGATCTCGGCTGCGTTCACCGAGCAGAGCTTCCATCCGCTGGACCGACGCAGCAACGCACTCCCCCCATAGCTCGATGCGCTCGACGGCGTCACGCCGGCCAGCCGCCCAATCCCGTTGCTCGAACGTCGAACGGGCTCGCCGTGTGATCACGCGGAACGCATCGTCGTAGGCAACGAAGCCGGCACGCATCTCTTCGACGCACTGCTCGATCAGCGCCTCGTCACCGCCAGCTCGGTTGGAGTCCGTGCATTCCGCCACATGTCCTTCTTCGGCGAATACGGAGCCCCTTCCCCAGAAGAAGATACGCCAGGGTTCAGCCTAGCAGCCGCTGCAGTGCCGCGGCGAACGCATCACCCATGCCAGCGCCCTGTTCGGGATAGAAGTAGGGCTCGATCAGCTCGAGTTCCAGGAGCACTAGCCCGCCGCTCGGGTCACGCAGCATGTCGACGCGCGCATAGAGCAGGGTCTCGCCGACGGCGGCAATCACACTTTTCGCCAGGTCGAGCTCCCGCACCGACGGCTCGTGCACGCACTCCCTTCCGCCATACATCGACTGCACGCGGTAGTCGCCGACCGAGGGCATCTTGCGCGCGCAATGCGAAAAGACGCTGCCGAAGAAGATGAACGACAGTTCACCTTCGCTGATCACGGCGGGCAGGAAGGGTTGGATCATCGTCCGCCCGGGCGGCAAGGCAGAGGCGGGAGGCAGCGCCATGCCGCGGCGCACGCGGGCCTGACGCCAGGCCGAGGCGCCGACTTCGGGTTTGACGATGATCTCATCGGACTCGAGTTCATCGAACGCTGCCGCGATCGTCGCCGTATCGGCGCGCTCGCACCACAGCGTGCGGACCACGGGCGCACCCTTCGCCGCGAGGTCCTTCAGGTAGGTCTTCCGGAGATTCCACGTGACGACCGGCAGTGGATTGAACAACGGAACACGCGCCGCGAGCCGTTCGAGCGTGGCCAGGAACGCTTCCGGCCGCTCGGGATAGTCCCAGGTCGTACCAATCACGATCGCCTCGAAAGCGTCCGGGTCCAGGGACGGATCGTCCCACACCGTGGCGTGCAGCTCGATCCCGTGCGCCCGGCAGGCCGTGCGCAACGGAAGGAACTCAAGGTCATGTTCCCAATAGTCCTCCCGCAGGTCGGGATGACCATCGAACACGCAAGCGGCGGTGAGGAAGGCGATGGAGGTCAGTCGAGACAGCCTACCCACGAGACCAGGTCGTTCACGTACCCTGCCCCGTCGACATTGGGACTGACGCACACGAGGCCAGGGCGAGATACCATCGACGGCTAGGCGGCAGCGTTGCGCATCGATGAGGAGTGGCTCGCCGACCAGCGGGGCGGGAACGCAGGCGATGTCGACCTAGTGGCAGACGACGATGTTCGACCCGGTCAGCGTCAATCGCCGACCGCGCCACAGCGGGCTAGCACTCGCTACTTGCGAGTGTTCTTCTTCGCCTTGTTCTTGCTGGCCGGTCTGCTCGCCGGCCTGCTCGTCGGCCTGCTCGTCGGCCTGCTCGTCGGCTTACCAAACAGCTGGACAAGGTCCGCGTAGCCGTGCTTGGCGAGGTCCTCGGCCGGAATGAAGCGCAAGGACGCCGAGTTGATGCAGTAGCGCAGCCCGGTCGGCGCCGGGCCGTCGTTGAAGACGTGGCCGAGGTGCGAGTCACCGTGTTTCGAGCGCACCTCTACCCGCGCCACACCGAGCTTGCGCTCGACGACCTGGACGATGTGCTTGGCGACTAGAGGTTTGTAGAACGACGGCCAACCGGTACCGGATTTGAACTTGTGCTTCGAACTGAACAACGGCTCACCTGAGGCGATGTCTACGTAGAGGCCGTCGCGCTTGTTGTCCCAGTAATCGTTGTTGAACGGCTTCTCGGTGTCGTCGTGCTGCGTGACTTGGTACTGCAGCGGCGTCAGGCGCTTCTTGAGCTCGACCCGGGACGGCTTCTTCCATCGCTCTTCTGCCGCCCTGGCCGCGGCAATCTCGTCCTTCCAGACCCGCTTCAAGAAGCCCTCGCGACCAGACCCGAGACGGTACGACTTGTAGTGCCTCGGGTTGGTCTTGTAGTAGTCCTGGTGATAGTCCTCGGCCGGATAGAACGCGTCGAACTTGGTGACCGGAACGACAATCGGCTTCTTGAAGCGACCGCTCTGGGCCAGTTGCTCCTTGGAACGCTCGGCGACTTTCCGCTGCACTTCGTCGTGGAAGAAGATCACCGGACGGTACTGCCGGCCACGGTCCGCGAACTGACCGCCCGCATCGGTCGGATTCATGCTGCGCCAAAACACTGACACCAGCTTGTCGTAGCTGACACGTTTCGGGTCGAACACGATCTGGATCGCTTCGGTATGCCCGGTGCGACCGCTGGAAACCTGCTTGTAGGTCGGCCTCTTCTCGAGTCCGCCGCTGTAGCCGGAGATCACCGAGCGCACGCCTTCGAGCTTCTCGAACGGTGGCTCCATGCACCAGAAACAACCACCCGCGAAGGTGGCGACCCGGTCGCCCTTCTGCTGCTTGGCGACCTTGGCAGGCTTGCTGCCAGGCCGGGAGTCCTGAGCATGGACGGCCACGGCCGCGACTCCGGCCATGGCAAGGAGGAACATCTTTGATCGTTGTGACATGAATGGCACCGCCTGCACGAGCGTCGGTCTACGACGCTCCACTGCACCCGTTCCCGACCTGCAACGCCGACGAGGATACAGATGATACAACGGTTACTGGCACCGAGGGATACGAAGGCGTGAGGCAAGCGACTTGTAGCCATCTCCGAGCGGGTGGCTCGCGTCGGCATAGAGGCTCTCGGCAGCGCGTTCGGAACGATCACCAAGCTCATCCGCGCCACGATCAAATCGCTGCGCAAATCTACTTACGCTGCACGTTCAGCGACCAGTCGTAGTCGAGCCAGGAGATACTGAGGCGGCGTCCCTGCTTGTGCGCCGCCGCCAACGCCGGCGCGAAGCGCGCGGCATACTCCAGCACGGTGCCGCCGACCTGCACGAAGTCACCTGCATACCATTCGTATAGCTTCGTCAGGTACACCACATCGCCCTCTAGGCGCAACCACCGCGCGTCGCCGTGCATGGCCAGAGCCTGTTCCTGCAACTGTTGTTCGAGACGCTTGGCGTCATAGGCGTCGCGGCGGAGCGGCGGACAACCGACACTGGCACAGTTGATCGCAAAGTGCACGCGCGGCTCGACGAAGCGGTTGCGCAGATACTCGTGCTCGATCTGGGTCAGCGACAGCTTCTTGCCGCCGACGTCCCACCGCACGGCGTTCCAACGCTCAGACGAGGGAATGTCGCGAATCGAAGCCACCGGCCAGTGGTCGAGAATCAGCCGCAGCGTGAAAGCGTTGTACGCGTTGATCAAGAACGCCAGCTTCTCGTCGCGGCCCAACGCTTCGAACGGCGCCTTCTGCACCTGCTCGAGGTAGCGGTTCAGTTTGCTCGAGTTCTTGCGCAGGCCGGCATAGTCGACACCCCCGCGCGCATCAACGTAGTCAGCCAGGATCGAGGTGAAGGCGGCGTGATCGAAACGGCCCGTCCCGGCCCCGGCCTTGTAGTGTTCCTTGAGATCGACCGTCGGCGGGCCGAACCAACTGCGCAGCGCGCACGAGCCACCCCACAGCGCCAACAGGACGGTGCACGGGGTAGCGACGATCAAGATCACGGCACGTCGAACAGACACGATGCCATTGTGCCGATCCGACGGTACAAGAGGTAGGATCGCCCCGCCCGAGCCCAAGTCACCAACGCTGCCACGCGCACCCACACCGGCACCCGTGGTCGTGGTCGAAGCCCCCCTTTACTTGACCGTCAGCGTCACAGAACCGTTGCTCGACCGCAAGCTCGACTGCGTCGACCCATCGCCGAACCTCACCGAGCCACTCCGCTTCTTGAGTTGCTCCCGGACATCAACACCAGCCTCGTTCTTGAACCGAACCCGGCCGTTGCTGGTGCGCATCGTCACCTTGCCGCGGAAGGCGGTGCCGACCGTCGCCTCGATGCCGCCATTGCTCGTCTGTGCGTTCAGCGGGCCGGCGTTGTCGTCGGCCAGCACGACGCGCACGCGGCCATTGCTCGTGCGGATCTTCGTGGCTCCAACGACGCCGCTCACGGTGACACGACCGTTCGACGTGCTCAGATCTGCGCTGCCGTCGTGGCTCGACACGACGATCCTTCCGTTCCTCGTGGTCGCGACGAGTTGGCCGCCGATCGAGCCGACCGTGATCGATCCGTTCGACGTATTGAGTCGCGCGCCATTGGCGGAGGGCAACCGGATGACAAAGCTCGCACCGTCACGGCCGCGCCGCTTCTCCGGAAAGACCGCATAGACCAGCAGACGGTCATCGCTCTCCCTGGCGCAGTGCACCTCGACCTCGTCCTGCCTGGCGTCGGCTTCCTCTTGCGACCTTCCGCCCGCAACGAGCTTGGCCTCCACCTCCACGTCCTGCCTCGAAGGCTCGCCGAGCACCTTGATCGAGCCGTTGCGCGAACGGACTTCGACGGAGGCATCGTTCACTTGACCGAGCCGCCAGGTTTGGTGTCTCGTTGCCGTGTGGGGGTCGGTGAAGACGCATGAACCGGCCAAGAGCATGAAGACGGCGAGAGCGCGAGCGAGACTGGTCACTGGAACCTCCAAGTCGCGGGATATCTTAGGGCCCTACCGAGATTTCAAACCGAGGTTTTGGGGCGTGAAACAGCGCCGACTCGACCTGCGCCGGATTCGCCGCAGCCGCGGCCCGCTTGGCCACGTCGTCCGGGCTGGCTCGCCACGTCCCTGGGTTCTGGAGAAGACGCGAACGCTGGCGCCGGCGAGCAAACAAACGAGTGCGATCGTGAACCTGCCCCGCATGCGCACAAGCCACGCGAGACGCGCGGCCACTGTCGCTCGATATGCTGCGCGAATGAAAGCAGCCACAGATATCACCGAACTGGTTGGCAATACCCCCCTGCTGCGCCTCGGTCGCCTGTGTCCGGACCGCGAGGTCTACGCCAAGTGCGAGTTCATGAACCCGCTCAGCGTCAAGGATCGACCGGTGCTGCAGATCGTCACGGATGCGGAAAGCGACGGAAGGCTGCAACCAGGCGCGACCCTGATCGAAGCAACCAGCGGCAACACCGGAATGGCGGTGGCGCAGATCGCGGCCATTCGCGGCTACCGCGCCGTGCTCGTCATGTCGGAGATCCAGAGCCTCGAACGACGCCGCGTGCTGGCCGCACTCGGTGCGGAACTCGTGCTCACGCCCGCGGCCGAGGGAACGAAGGGTGCCAAGCGACGGCTCGACGGACTGTGCCGTGAGCACCCCGATTGGTTCTACGTCGGTCAACACCAGAACCCGTCCAACCCACGCGCTCACTACGCGACGACCGGGCCCGAACTGTGGCGCGACACGGACGGAACCATCGACGTCCTGATCGCCGGTTTGGGTACAGGTGGCACGATCTGTGGCGCAGGCCGCTACCTGAAGGAACAGAACCCAGCTGTGCACCTCGTCGGCGTCGAGCCACGGGAGGCTCCGTTTATCTCGCGCGGTGAGTTCAAGCCACACCGCATCATGGGCACGGCGCCAGGCTTCGTGCCGGAGACCCTCGACCGGGATTTCATCGACGAGATCATCCTCGTGTCCGAGGAGCAGTCCTTCGACATGGCTCGACGCATGGCCCAGACCGAGGGTGTGCTCGTCGGCATCTCGAGCGGCGCGACGGCGCACGCGGCAGTCGAGATAGCGAACCGACCGGGCAACGAAGAGAGCGTGGTCGTCTGCGTGCTCGCCGACAGCGGCGAGCGTTACCTGAGCGTCGACGGCCTGTTCGCCAAACCGCCTTCCACGGCTGCCGGAGGTCACGCTCGAGGATGACCACGTTCGGCTCGAGGCACTGCCACAGGGGCACGTGGACGCGCTTTGGGAGGTGTCCGACGACAACAACCGGAGGTGCTACATGAGTCGCGACGTCCAGCGTCGTGACGATTTCGCCCTCTAGGCGACCGACTGCGTGAGCAGGCCGCCGGTTTTCTCGACTCCGGTCGGCGGCCCCCGACCGCTGTGGGTGGTGAACACAAGACCACCGACCAAAGGAGAGACAGATGTTCCACGCCACCACGACCATCCGCCGCAGCGTCCTGAACGCCGTCTTCGGCCTGACTCTGACCACCGCAATGGCCAGCGCCCAGATCCTCGACGCCACCGTCGTCCAGGATCCCACCCTCGGGACCGCGACCTACACGATCGACGTCGGCGGCCCGCCGCGCGGTGCCATGGTCATTTTCGGCTCGACCAACCTGTCGACCGCCCCGCTCATGACCCCCTACGGCCGTTGGGACCTCGACACGAGGTCCCAACTGTCGCTCGGCGTCGTCCCGATGGACGAGCAGGGCTACGGCCAGTGGGAAATCACGGTGCCGATCGACCTGACCACCAACATGAACCTCTGCTTCCAGGGCATCGCGATCGACCCCAGCCACACGGTCCGCTGCTCGAGCTGGAGCTCGGCCTACCAAAGCTACGAGTCCAAGTTCATCGGCGGGCGTGGCCTCGCCGGCGACTACTGCTCGCAATGCGGTCGCTACCGCTTCGTCGGCATCGGCCTGCCGAAGGGCAGCAAACTCGTCGTCAAGGTCAACGGCGTGCCGGTTTGCCTGGTCTACGCCATGTCCAACGGCCGCGCCGCTGGCCGCTTCAACCACAAGGGTCTGAAGGCCGGCGACAAGATCAGTTTCTGGGTCGACGGCAAGCTCGCCTCGACGCTGACGCACTGATCATACGGAGTTCTGCACGGCCCCGCGGCGCGCAGCGTCGCGGGGCCGTGTCCGTCAAGGGCTACGACCCCGACGTCGTGTAGTCCGCAACAACCTTCCACCCGTCGTCGAAACGGCGTAGCACGATCACGAACCGGCCCCACGGCGCGTCCTTTGCGCGGTTGAGCTGCCAGCGACCGCGGCAGACGACCGTGTCATCGGCCAACATCGACATGCTCAGCTCGGAGAAGGCGAGCTGCCCCATCGTCTCACGATCGGTGTAGCGGCTCCTGTAGCGGTCCCTCATGGCCTCCCAGCCGACGGCGGTGCTCGACGCAGTGGCAAAGACGAGGTCCTCGCTGTTCCAGTAGTCGGCACAGAAGGCGTCGAGGTCACCGCGGTTCCAAGCTGCCTGCTGGCGCAGAATGACCGTACGACACTCCCCGAACTCGGGCGGCGTCACGCACGAAGCGAGTAAGATCGGCATGACCCGGAGACATTTCACCATCGGCGCCATCTTAGGCGACATGCGTCTCCAAGTCGGGGGACCTCTCTCTGCTACCGCCCCCGCCTCGCGTTGCGGCCACGGCGCCCTTGCCCTTCGTACGCCGGCAACTCCAGCATCTTCGGGTCTAGCTTCCCCAGCGCAGCCTGAAGCTCCTCGGCGAGTCCGTCGCGCTTCTCTTGCCTCAGTGCTGCGAGCACCATCTTGGCCGTGTCGACCGGCGAGAGGCTAAGACCATCGAGCGTCGCGGCAGCCGACGCCTTGCGTGCGAACGAGGCGAGCAACAGGTCCAGCGCTAGCTCGTTGTCGGTGCGCTCGAAGGCAAGTCGCGCCTTGCCGGCGATCGCAAGCGCAATGTAGTGGTCGGCGGAAGGCTTGCTGCCGGGTTTGGCCTTGATCGCCTGCTCGTAGTGGGCAACCGCACGGTTGTAGGCGGCAATCGCGTCGGCATCACTGCCGGCGCGGCGATGGAACTCCGCCGCAACGATCGACGTGTAACCCGCAAACCAGCTCAGCGTCGGCGACGCACCGGGCTTCTTGAGCATGGCTTCATACGTTTCCTCGAGCCCGGCGATGCCCTTGTCCTTGAGCAGCATGCTGCGCAAGCGATCGTGCAGAACCCAAGACTCCGGGAACTTCGTAAGGCCTTGGTTGAGACAGCGGGCTGCCTTGCCCTTGGCGCCGAGCCAAACAAGGAAGTCGTAGTGATTGGCCGCGTGCGTCGCAGTGCCGAGCGGGTGCCGCGCAATGACCGCATAGGTCGAGTGAACGTCGGTCACCCAGTTCGGCGCCCAGTCTTGTTTCCTGCGCCAGGCGCCAACGATCGCCCGTTGGCGCGCAGCAGCGAACAACTCGAGCGTCGTCAGCGCCTTCTTGCCGTTGGCCCGCGCCGGCATGCTCTTGATTGCGGCCTCAGCACGCTTGTCCGCCTCCGTGCGGTCACCGAGGTGCTTCGAGGCGATGGCCAGAGTCGAGTCGACGCGCCAGCCCTTGGCACCAAGCCGCTCTGCTTCGAGAGCAGCCGTCCGGGCATCCTCGAACATCAGCCTGGCGTAGCTCTGCGCCGAACGCACGCCAACGATTCGAGTGCGAGCCGTCTCGGGATCGAGGGCGAGGGCGAGCGATGCCTCGGCAAGCTCGAGCTTGGCATTCGGATCGGCTGGCCGCTTGCGCGACGCTTTGTCGCCGGCCTCGAGCCGCGACTCGATCCTGGCGCGATCTGCCGGCGCCGGATACTCGGATCCGGCCAGCGCCGATGACCAGCTGCCCACGTCCAGTCCGCTGGCCTTGGAGGCGAGCCCCTTGTGCACGACCGCCAGCGTGCGCGCGCGACGCGACGACTTACCGAGCCGGCCGAGGGCAGCGATGAGCGACTCACGCTCCTTCACCCCCATCGGTACACGCAGGGCTTCGTTGATGACGTCGATCGATCCTGCCGAGGTCGACGAAGAGAGGGCCTGGCGCGCTAGTCGACTGAGGTCCGGTTCGAAACCGAAGATCGCGAGTCGGAGCAAGTCGTCGGGCGCAGCAACGGCGTTCTGCAGCGCGGCTTCGAGCAGGCGCCGACGCAGCGCGGCATCGCCCTTGGTGTAGGCCTTCTCCACGGCCTTGCGGTCATCGAGATCACGGCTCGCAACACGCTCAACGATCGTGCGGTCGCCACGGACAATGATCGGCGGTGGACCGTTCCGTTTGGACATGCCCTCGTCGATGGCCTTGAACACCGAATCGGTATCGAAGGCGTAGTAGACATCGTAGGCCTCCTTGCCATCGAGCTCGACCATGATGTGGCGTGGCGCGATGCGCTTGCCGTCGAAGAACTTCTCGTAGAGGATCGGCTCGATCGCGATGTGCTCGCCGCAGGTCACGCTGCCGAAGCGCGGGCAGAGCACGCGATGTCCGTGCTCGTCGTAGTCGCGCGGCGTGTGCCGGTAGACCGACGCGATCACGCAGACATAGGGATCGTAGAGCTTGGCCTTGGCTGGCTCGCGATAGCGGACCCCCGCGTAGTGCTCACTGGCGATCTCGCCGTCCATGTTGATGCAGATCAGGATGGGGCGGCGCGTCTCCTTCGAGACAGCCAGGGCGTCCTCCCACGTGCGCTGGAACTTGATCAGGACCGGCTTCTTCCAGCCAGCGGCGGTTGCGGCGGGCCACATGCGTTCGCGCGCGGTCTGGGCCACCGACGGGTCGCAGGCGGCGGCGAAAAACAGGGCGGCGAGCAGGGCTCTCTTGTGCGGTATCTGCGTCATCATGCGGCTTTGAGAATGGGTCCCTGATCGCCCTCAGGATACGCGCTTCGCGTCGTTCTTGAGAGCCCGACCAAAGTGTCTATTGTCCAGTGGTGACCGAGATCTCCGCAGTCGCCGAGCGTATCGCGCAGGAATGCGCGTTTCTGGACGAGGTAGCCCGCGAGGTCGAAGGGGTGGTGGTCGGCCAGCGCGCCCTGCTCGACGGCATGCTGATCGGGCTGCTCGCAGATGGACACGTCCTCGTCGAAGGCGTTCCGGGCCTCGCCAAATCGCTCGCCGTGCAGTCGTTCGCGACCGCGCTCGGCGGCACCTTCCGACGATTGCAGTTCACGCCGGACCTCCTGCCTTCGGACGTGGTCGGCACGCAGGTCTACAACCCAAAGAGCGGTGAGTGGAGCGTGCGTGAGGGTCCGGTGTTCGCGAACTTCGTGCTCGCCGACGAGGTCAACCGCGCGCCGGCCAAGGTGCAGTCGGCTCTGCTCGAGGCCATGCAAGAGCGACAGGTGACACTGTCTGGCGAGACCCATGCCCTACCGGCACCCTTCCTCGTATTGGCGACCCAGAACCCGCTCGAGCAGGAAGGCACCTACGTGCTGCCCGAGGCGCAGATCGACCGCTTCATGCTCAAGGTCGTTGTCGACTACCCCTCGAAGGAGGACGAGGATCGCATCATCTTGCGCATGGCCACCAACGCCGAAAAGCCGCAGGCGAGCGTGGTCGCATCACCGGAAAAAGTCCTGGCAGCGCGTGCCCTTCTCGATTCGATCTACGTCGACGACCTCGCGCGCGGCTACGTCGTCGACCTCGTGTTCGCGACGCGGAAGCCTGCCGACTACGGCATCGGTGAGTTGGCGCCACTCATCCTGTACGGCGCGTCGCCACGCGCCTCGATCGCCCTGACTCAGGCCGCGCGGGCACATGCCCTTCTGCATGGGCAAGCCTTCGTGACGCCGAACGACATCAAGTCCGTCGCCATGAACGTGCTGCGCCACCGCATCATCACGACCTACGAGGCGGAAGCCGAAGCCGTGACGGCCGACCAGATCGTGCAGAAGGTGCTCGACTCGGTCGCCGTTCCGTAGGTCGGGAGAAGTTGCTTGTCCCCGGAGTCAGACCCCGTTGACCAACGAAACCACACCTTTGACGTAGCCGGGACGCTGGTGATCGCCTTCGAAGGCTGACGGTAAGGCGGCGAGCCCCCTGTAGCGATGCGTCAAGAGCGGGTCGACCTCAATGCGACCTTCCTGGAGCAAGCGCAGGCTGTCGCGATAGACGGTCGGGCGGCCATCGTCATCGAAGCCGCCCGAGCCACCGACCGAGACAACGAGCGTCGGCTCCTTCCACTGGAGTTCGTTGAGCACGTCGAGCGACGCGTCGCCGTGGCCGATGCCATACATGCACACGGTCGCTTGCTTGCGCATCCAGCGCGGGATGTCGGCATAGATCGTGCCGGAGCCGGTGCATTCGACGACCAACTCGACACGGCGGCCGGACGTGGCATCGAGCACCGCCGCCGTCACGTCCGTGGTGGTCGGATCGATCACTTCCGCGCCGAAGCTCCTCGCCAACTCGCGTTTCGCCGCGTCGAGTTCGGTCACGAGGGCGAGGCCGTCGAAGCCCACGACGTGCCGCAAGGTCTGCAGGAACAACAATCCGGCTGGACCGGCGCCGCAAATCAGGACGCTCTGCACGGGTCGCTGACCCCCGAACGAGTAGCGCGAGTTGGCTTGCCCAACCGCATCCCAGGTGTGCAGGATGCAGGCGAGCGGCTCGGTCAGTGCCGCCCGTGCCGACGACAGGTCGCTGTCGATGCGCACGGCATTGCGCGCCGAGATACCGATGAACTCGGCGAAGCCCCCCGGCAGGCCGGTGATGCCGTGCTCGCCATAGTGCGCACACTGGTGCGAGTCACCGCTCAGACAGTACTCGCACGGCGGCTCACGCATCATGCTCATGCACGTGATGCCCTGATCGAGCACGACTCGGTCACCGATGTCGAGGTCGTGCACCTGGTTGCCTATAGCTTCGACTGTCCCCGCGATCTCATGCCCGAGCACCTGCGGCGACTCGGACAGAGGGACGGGCCTGCCGGCGGCATCGAAGTTGTAGTTGGACTCGCCGGAGAAGATGTGGAAGTCGGTGCCACAGACGCCGACGGTGTGCGGGCGCACGATCACATCATTCGAACCCAGCTCAGGGTCGGCGACCTCCTGAATCTCCATGCGGCGAACGCCGACGAGAACGCTGGCAAGCATCCGGTAAGCTTGCGACCCCGAAGACGCCTTGTCGAACAATGACACAAACCGACCACCACGAATCCGAGCTGGCTGAGCTCCTCGAAGAAGTTCGCCGGATCGAAGCCCAGAGCAGCCGACTCGTCGCGGGCGTCATGGCAGGCGGCTACAGCTCGGTGTTTCGTGGCTCGGGCATCGAGTTTGACCAGATCCGCGAGTACGTCGACGGCGATGATCCGCGTGCGGTCGATTGGAACGTCACGGCACGCGCCGGCCGGCCCTTCATCAAGGAACACGTCGAGGAACGCGAACGCACGCTGCTCTTCCTGCTCGACCTGTCGGCGTCGATGACTGGCGGCTTCGGCGTATGGTCGGCGCGCCAGACGGCGGCGCGCGTCTGCGCTTGCCTGGCCCTATCGGCCGTACAGAACGACGACCGGGTCGGGCTCATCGGCTTCAGCAATCGCGTCGACAAGTTCGTGCCGGCGCGCAAGGGCGTGCGGCACCAGCTCCGCATCCTGCGCGACTGCTTGACTCTGCCCGGAAGTAGCGCAACCACCGACATGACGCCGGCGATCGAGTTCGCGGCGCGCATCGTGCGCCGGCGCTCGATCCTCTTCCTCGTCTCGGACTTCCTGTGTGACGGATGGCAGCAAGCACTGACGTTGTGCGCGCGCCACCACGACGTGGTCGCGGTACGACTCTCGACGCCCGAACTGACGCCCGCGGATGATGCAGATCTGGTGCGATGCCGCGACCCCGAGACGGGGCAGGACACGATCATCGACTGGGGTAGTCGACACGTGCGCGCGGCCTGGACCGATCGCGTGGCCGAGTGGCAGGCACGGACCAGCGCCGACCTGCGCCGGGCGAAGGTGGACCTGATGGACGTCGCCGTGCCGCGTGAGCCCGACCATGACGCGATCGCCCGGCCGATCCTGCGTTTCTTCCGCTTGCGCGAGCTGCGCGCTGCCAAACGGTGATCGCCCTCGCCCTGATCGTCCTCGTAGCAGCGGGACCAGACGTCGAGTTGCGCATTACCGCTGAGTCGACCCGCGTCGACTTCGGCAAGGCGTTCGAGCTCACCGTCGTGCGCACTTGGAACAAGAAAACCTCAGCCGCCCCTTGGCTCGACGATGCGTTGACGCCGCTCGTCGTGCGACTGGTCGAACGATCGCAGCGCGAAGTCGGCGACCGGTTCGAGGAAACACGTCGCTACCGCGCCTACGCATTCAAGACTGGCACGGTGACCTTGCACGTTGCGCCAGCACCGGCGCTGCAGTTCCAGGTGCGACCCGTGCTCGAAACATCGACTACGGGAGCAGTCGAGTTGCCGCGCGGACCGTTCCGCCTGCCGACGCCGTGGCCGCTATGGCCGCTTCCCGCGGCGGCCGCAACCATCGCCGTGGCTTGGTTCCTTCGACGTAGCATGGGCCACCGCGGCACCGGAACAGTTGGACTGAGAGGACCTGCCTTGCAACGCCTCGCTGCGCTCCACGAGCGGCAACCGACGAACCCCGACGAACTGCGAGCCTGGCACGTCGAAGCGTCCGCCGTCCTGCGCGGCTACGTCGACGCCCGCTTCCAGATCGGTGTTCCCCAAATGACGACGGAGCAGGTGGCGCGGGTGACCGGGCTCGTTCCGCGCACGACGCTCGTAACGTTGCTGGCACCCTGCGACCTCGCCAAGTTCGCGCGACACCAGCCGTCGGCCAACGACCGCGACGCGCTCGTTACCCGGATCCAGCAGTTCATCGAGGCCAAACACGGGCCATGACCACGATCCTCGATCCCTGGATGTTGCTGCTCGGCCTGCTCGTTCCAATCGCAGCAGGGCTAAAGGCGCGGCGCGGAACAGCGGCAGTGCGCTTCGCGCCTGCACGCCTGGCCGGCCGCGACCTGCCCCGCTCGTGGCGCACGCTTCTGGTTCCTCTACCACGCGTGCTGCAAGTCCTCGGCTTGCTCGGCATCGTCATCGCCCTGTCGCGCCCGGCGTACCGCGTGCCGCTGCCACGCACGACCGAGGGCATCGATATCCTGTTGTGCCTCGACGTGTCGTCGTCGATGGCCACCAACGACATGGATCCGAAGCTGACGCGACTCGACCTGGCGAAGCAGGCCGCGACGAGTTTCTCTGCGGGCCGGCCACACGATCGCATCGGCCTGTTGTGCTTCGCGCGGTACCCGGATCTGGTTTGCCCATTGACGCTCGACCAAACGGCGCTCGCGGACTTCCTCGCTGGCGTCGGCCACGTCGAGGCAGACGGCGCCGAGGACATGACAGGTATCGGCACCGCGGTCGCGCGCGCGGCACAGGTGCTGCGAACCAGCCTCGCCAACTCCAAAGTCGTCATCCTCTTGACCGACGGTGAAGAGAACGTCGCAACCCGCGAAACACCGAACGAGATCGGACCAGCCAAGGCGGCACGCCTGTGCGAGCGGCTTGGCGTGCGCGTGTACACCGTCGCCGCCGGAATCGGCAAGCGCCGCCGCACGGGCGAGTGGGTGCCCGTCGACACGACACAAGTGTCACGACTCGCGGAACGCACGGGTGGCGCCTTCTTCGCGGCACGCGACGCAACCGCGATCGCCGCTGTCTACACGACGATCGACGAGCTGGAACGGTCACGGTTCGAGGGCCCGCGCTACCGCATCGAGGACCGTTTCCTGCCCTTCCTCTCGACCGCCGTCCTGCTCCTGCTACTCGGCAGGTGCCTCGCCGGGACCGTGTTCAGGGTGCTGCCGTGATCTGGCCGGAAGCGATGCTCTTCCTGTTGTTGGTGCCGCTGACGTGGCTGCTGTTGCAGAGATTGGACCGCGTTCGCCGCGACCGCCTCAAGCGCTACGTCGGAACGCGGATTGGCGCGGCCGTGGGCGATAGCGGCGGGGATCGCTGCCGCGTGCTATTCAGCAGCGCCCTGCTGCTCGCAGTGGTGGCGGTCATGCAACCCACATGGGGAACCGCAGTGCGGCACATCGACCAACTCGACGTCGACGTCGTGGTCTGCCTCGACGTATCACGCTCGATGCTCGCGCGCGACGTAGCCCCGAGTCGGCTAGCGCACGCACACACACAACTGCGCGAACTATCGGGAGCAGTGCGGGGCGGCCGGCTCGGCCTCGTCGCCTTCGCGGGGTCGGCGCGGCTGCGTGCACCGTTGACCAAGGACATGCAGTCGTTCGCGCAACTCGCCGAGCAAACCGACTCGCTGACGGTCGAACTCGGCGGCACCAACCTCGGCGCCGCGCTCGAGGTCGCACTGAAGGCCCTGCCGGATCCCGGCGACAACCCGGCCGCGGTGCTCCTGATCACCGACGGCGAGGACAACGAACAGCGCGGCCTTGCTGTCGCAGCGACGTGCAAGGAGCGCGGCATCACTGTTCACTGCGCCGGGATCGGCTCGGAGCTCGGCAGCAAGATCGTTGTCAGGGATGGCGACCGCGACACCTTCCTGCGTTCGCGGGGCGGCGACGAGGTCGTTTCCGCCATGGACGCCCCAGGCCTGCGCGGCATCGCGTCGAGCAGCAGAGGGACCTTCATCGACGCGAGCGCTTCCGAGCAAGCACTCGCCGACCTGTACGCCGCTCGCATCCTGCCGATGGCTCGCAAATCACACGCCGAGCGTGACGGAAGCGAGCGCAAGAACCGCTTCCAGTGGCCGCTCTTGGCAGCATTCCTCCTGTGGCTGATAGAGCTGTTCCTATCCGACCGGAGACGATCGTGAGACTCGCTTTCTCGATCGCCCTGCTGGCACTGACCTCGGCATGCACGCACGAGGAGTCGCCAGAGACATTGTTCAATCACGCCCTCGCGGCGATGACGGACGACAGCATGCGCGCCGCGGAGATCGCGGCCGAGAAGGCCGCTGCCCGTGGCGGCTCGGACTTCACGGCGCTGCGCGACTTCCTGCTCGGCAACGCCGCGTTTCGGCGCTGCGAACGGGCCGCGCCTCAGTCGGACACCCGCCAAGCGGATCCAACGACCTACGACGACGCCATCGCCAACGTCGAACGCGCGCTGGGCTTCTGGCAACGATCGGCGGCCAGCCGGGCCGACTGGCCGGAAGCGAGGCGCAACGTCGAACGCGGCCTCCGCATGCGCAAGGCCCTGCGCAGCAGACGCGAACAAGCTGAGAAGGAACGACGCAAGACGCTCAAACAACCCGAGCGCAACAAGGAGCAGGGCGAAGAAGAAGAGCAGACTCGGAACGCTCTCGCGCAACGTGACCCACGGGCTCTGTCGCGAACTCAGCTCGAGCAACTTCTGGCCTGGCTCGACGCCAAAGAACAGCAGAAGCGTGCACTACGCAGCGCGCGGCAACGCGGTCGCTCACGCGATGTGGAGCGGGACTGGTGAAGCGACTTCTCATCAGCGTTTGTGCGCTCGCGTCCGTTGCTGGCTCGCAGAGCGGTCGCGTCCTGGTCGAGGTCAAGGCCGACCGCAGTCGCTACTTCGTGCAGCAGGTCGTTCGTGTCACGCTGCGCGTGCGCGTGGAGCGGAGCTTTCTCGAGAAGAACCTCATCCAACCGTTCCGGCGTGAACTCCAGCTCCCGCTGCGCGTCGACGCGCAGTGGCTCGATCGACTGCCACACGCGGCCATACTGCCAACCACAAAGGGCGCTCCCGTGCTCGTGGTCAACGGCAAGCTGGCGACCGCGAGGCGCATCGACGACGGCACGCAGTCGTTGGTCGTGTTCGAGTTGGTGCGCAGCTACCTGCCCGAACGACCCGGCACGCTCTCACTCGCTGCGCCGCGGGTTCGCTATTCCTATGCAACGAAGTTCCGCGACGACTTCCTGAACGGCCGCCTGCCGGACGACCGACACGAGGGAGACGCGGTTGGGCCGAAACTGGAGCTCGACGTCGCTGTATTGCCCGACGGGGCGCCGACAGAGTTCACGGGAGCGGTCGGACGCTTCACCGTGCGCGCCGACGCGGCGCCACGCGAGCTGCGTGCTGGCGAGAGCCTCAAGCTGAGCGTCACGATCGAGGGCAAGGGCAACCTGATGCAGTTCGCGCCGCCATCACTGGCGGAGCTCGACGGGTTTCACGTCCGCGGCAGCGTGGAGGCCAGCGACGCCAACCAACGCACAATCGTCTACGACCTCGCGGCATTGCGCAGCGACGTGCACCAGGTTCCGCCCATCAGCTTCGCCTTCTTCGATCCAGGGCCGCCGCCGGGCTACCTGACACTGCACACGCGAGCGATCGCCATCAAGGTCAGCGGCACTACAGCCGCAATAGTGGAGCCCGTACGATCCACGCCAGAGCGGCGACCGATTGCCGGCGTGAACGACATCTTCGGCATCAGAACCTCGCACGCTGCCGAACCCAACAAACTGTCGGTCGGCGCGGTCGCGGTCGCGATCACCTCACCGTGGCTACTTGCGGTCCTCGCCTTCGGCCTGTGGCGGTACGCCGAGCAACGACGTCGACGCGGACCGCCGCCACCGGATGGGGTCGCGTTGTTCCGCGAGCGTGCCAAGACGGCGAGTGTGCGCACGGCCTTCGTCGAGTTCCTCGCGGCACGATTGGCATGCCCGGCGGCGGCGGTGATCGGCCCCGAACTATCGAAGCGACTTGCCAACGCTGGGGTCGACAACGAGTCGGCACGGCAGGCCGACGCGCTGACCGGCGAACTCGTCGCCGAGCTCTACGGCGGCACGCATGGTAATCGCTCGACCGAAGCTGCCACTCTCGTGGCAAAGCTCGACGCTGCCTGGCGGGAGACACCGTGATCGCACTGGTATTCGCGTTGCTGTTCGCCGGCGACCTCGACCGGGCCAACCGCGCCTACGAGGCCGGCCGCTGGGCCGAGGCTGCCGCGCTCTATCGTGCTGCGCTCGACGGACCGGGGTCGTCGCACGCCACGCTGTGGCACAACCTGGGCAACTGCGCGTTTCGCCTCGACCGTTCGCCCGAAGCGATCCTCTACTACCGGCGCGCTCTACACTACGCGCCGGACAATACCCAAGCGCAGTGGAACCTTCACCTCGCCGAGCGGCGACTCGGTGTGACGAGGGCGCCGCCGTCGCTGCCGCGCCGACTGTTAGCGGGAATCGACGCCTACCCACGGCTCGCGCTCGCGTTGGCGGCACTGCTGCAGGCTGCAGGTCTCGTGGCGGTGCTGCGCACCAGCGGACGCGCGCGCCGCTTGCAGTTGGCCGCGGTCATCGCGGTCGGACTCGCACTCGGTAGCCGCGTGGCCATGACCCAATGCTTCGCCCAGCCGACCGCGGGAGTGATCCTCGAGCCGAGCATCGCCGTCCGCCCCGACCCGCACGCGACCCTTCCAGTGATCGCCCGCCTCGACGCAGGCCAGCTCGTGCGTGTCGAAGAAGCCTCCGATCGGTGGGCCCGCATCACGCATGCCGCCGGCAGCGGCTGGGTCGAGCGGGCCGTAGTGGGCCTAGTCGAGTAGCGGACGCAGCCCGCTCGCAAACTTCTTGGCCAGGAACTCCGCCCCATCCCACGCCGGGTGGTAGTGATCCTCGAAGAAGAGACTCCCGCGATCGGTCACGCGTTCGAACGGCTGCCAAACGTCGATCAGCGTCAGTCCCTCGGTCCGCGCGACTTCACGCAGCACATCGTTGTGGTGGCTCAACGCGGCGCGTTCATAGGCGGGAATCGACGCCTCGTCGAACAGGAACGTCGCCAGCACGAAGCGCACACCGACACGCTTGCACATGTCAGCCATCGTCTTGAGGTTGCGCGCGAAGCGCCTGCCGTTCTCCTGGATCATCGCACGCGCCGCCGCGTCGACCTCGTCATCCGTCTCCGGCTCCGGATCACCGAGCAAGGCGGCGAAGAGCCCGGGCCTCTTCTTGCGCAGGATGTGCGCGAGCATCGTGCGCGCGTAGTAGTTGCTGCCGCGGAACTTATTGGACAAGTACGCGGCCTGCGAGGCTGCGAGAGCGATCTTGCCTTGCTCCTGGATCTTGTCGAGCTCATTGCCCGCGTTGTATACGTCGTTGACCGAACCGTAGTAGAGCACGTGCGTCGGTCGGTGCGGGAGAACCTTGAGGTAGAGCCGCGTCATGAGCTGTAGCGAGGCGTGGCCGTTGTTGCCAGCGTTGACGATGGTGACTTTCGAGCTCGACTTGCGCAGCTCGTGCTCGAGAAGATGCGGCCATGTCTTGTCGTCGTTGAGCCCAAAGCCAAACACGGACGAACCGCCAATAGCAATCACGAGCCCGCCGTCGCGTTTCTTCCGCCAATCCGGATTGTCGACGTGGGTGCGAAAGCCCTCAATGTCGGTCGAGTAGGTGCCGCCGGCCGCCTTCCACGAGTGTGACGGTTTCGCTTCGTAGGTGTAGATCGTCGACTTGTGTTGGCCCCAGCTGCGATAGGTTACAAACGCATCGCCGAACAACGCGCGCGCGACGAGTTCGAGGCCGACACCGCAGACACAGATCACCGCGATCACCGCGAGCACGCGTTTCGCCGGCCGCATGGACGACTGACGGCGGCATCGCCGACCGACCACGATGGCGATCACGATCACCGCGACCAGAGCGATCACCAGCGTTCGCAGGTAGGCCGTGTCGTAGCCGAGCACAGCCGGGTTGATCGAGCGGTGGAACAGCAACGGCAACCACAGCGCAGCAAGCGGGAAGAAAACCAGGAATAACCCCCGCTGGAGAGATGCCGGGCGTTCTGTTGAATCTTCGAGGAGCCGCATGTCGTTCCGTTGGGCGCTACTTGGACGCTACTTGGACGCTAGCGTCTCCCACATGCTAAGGAGCGGAGCTCTTGGAGTCGCGTTCGCCGCACCCCTTACCACAGCTGGGCACAGCCTCAGCGTGCCGACTGGTCCGGGGACAGCCCGTCTGATGCCTCGCCGGCGCGTGAGCGAAATCTGGAACAAGGTCCCGCTTCAGCGCATCCCACCCCGTCAGCGCCCGCACCCGAGCCCCCCACTCCAGGCGATGACCTCATCGTCATCCAACCGCCCACCGGGTCGATCTCGGACATCATCGGCGAAGTCGAGGACCCAACCGGGTAACCCGGTTTCAGGCGCTCCGTCTCAGATACCCCTGTGCATCCAGCGGTCGAGGCAGCGGTAGAACCACCCGAGCTTGCCGTGCATGAAGCGATCCGAGTTACCGCCGAGGTACATGCCCCACGCCGACCACTTGGCGTATGCGAGGGCCCAAGCGCGCAGGTCGCGTTTCTCAGCTTCCGGTAGCTCCAGCGCCAGCACGCGCTCGCCATAGTCCTTGCGGGCCCAGTTGATGTTCTCGCGCAGCTGCTGCCGCGTCGAAAGCAGGTGCACGCCGAAGAGGTCCTTGAGGTTCTGGTGATCGCAGTAGATGCGCTTGCCCTCGGCCTTCGGCGAACGATTGTGGCTGTGAATCACCGCCGACTGCGGTTGGAAGACGATCCGTTGCCCGGCCAGCAGCAGGCGCTTGCCGAAGGCAACGTCCTCGCCGAAGCGACGGTAGCCGAACGGGTGCTTCTGCCACACCGATCGACGCACGCTGCCGGCGACGTTGTCGTAGGCGGACCTCTGCAACCGCTCGAGTGGTTCGAGCGCTACGAACTCGTCTTCTCCCTCGACCTCCTGAACGACGAGCTCCGTCTTGCCCGCAACCCACTCGCTCAGCCGTTGCGCGATGAACGGATTGCAGTCGGATCGCGGGATCTGCCGGCAATAGGCCGCGCCGACTTTCGGATCGTCGTAGACCTCAACCAGACGCGGCAACCACTCATCGTCGGCGGGGATCGCGTCCTGCGTCAGGAGCAACACGACGTCGGCGTCTACCTGTGAGATCGCGAGGTCGCGCGTCGTGCCGTGGTTGAACTCGCGCTGCTCGATCGACTGCACCGCGAAGCCGTGGTCGCGCAGACACGTGACCGTCGCATCGCTGGACCCACTGTCGATCGCGAACCGCACCAGGTCCGTGGCGCCCGGCTGGCGGTCGATGGCTCCCATGACCTCCTCGAGAAGAGGCATGCCGTTCCAGGTCGGGATGACTAAACCAACGCGCATGTGTAGCCCGACCTAGCCTGCATAGGCGTCCAGAAACCGATCGTAGTTGTCAGCGATCGTACCCGCGGGTCGCGGATCGAGGCGCGCGACGGATTGGGGATCAGCGAGACAGCGCTCGATGACGCCTGCCATTGCCTCCGCGTTGCCGGCCTCGAAGCGGAAGCCATTCACGCCATCTTCGATGACTTCGACCATGCCGCCGAGGTCAGAGCAGATCACGCCAACGCCAGCTTCGAAGGCCTCGAGGATGACGAACGGCGTGTTCTCGTACCAGGTCGAGGGGACGACGAGGAGGTCGGTGTCCGCCATGACATCACTCACGGATGCGCGATCGAAGGCTCCGGGAAAACTGATGCGCTCGTCGCCCGCGGCGCGCTGTAACAGGTCCGCGATGTAGTCGCGGAACATGTATTCCTCGGTGCGACCGTGCACGGTGAGGTGCACGTCACCCGAAACCTTCCGCACGGCGTCAACCGCGACGTGCGCCGCCTTCCACGGCGACAGCACGCCGACAAACGCCAAGCGCAGGGGCGAGCGCGGTCGCTGCACCAATCGACGCTCGACGCGACCGGGCTCGAGTCCGTATCGCACGACCTCCATGCGGTCGGCAGGGAAGCCGTTCTTCTCGAACATGCCGGCCAAGAACCGCGACGGCGCGATAACCGCGTCGACCGAGGCGAGTCGACCGAGCAACGTGTCCTTGCGTTGCAGAAGAGCGTCGTGGCGAGCATCGCCGGCGACGATGTCCGGATACGCGCACTCGATGCAGCCGCGGCCACCATCTGGTGGGCCTTCACACACTTCGCCATCGCTACGTAGCAGCGTGAATCGTGGACAAAGGTACCAGAAGTCCATCAGGTTGACGACCGTGCGCACGCCGCGCGCGACCGCGACGTCGAGCAGGTCCGAGCCGAGGTTGCGGAGGTGAAAGAAGTGCACCGCGTCGGGCTGCTGCTGGTCGAGCACACTACCGAACAACCGCGCCACGTGCGGGTTCTCGTAGTCGCGCAGGACATCGTTCGGTTGCAGGCCCCGCCAGTGACGCAGACGCAGCACCGTGAAGCCGTCGTACGGCTGGTCGTAGAGCAAGAGCGGTGGATCCTGCCGCGCGGGATCAGGGTCGAGCGACAACACGACGACTTCGTCGCCGCGGCGACGGGCTTCCCGCGACGCCGCAAGGCAATACTGCTCGGTCCCTGAGAAGCAGTCTGGAAAGTACTGGTGGATCACATAGAGCAGTTTCACATCACTGCTCCGACTTCGGCGTAGACACCGCAAAGCTCGCGGGCGAGATCCTCGACCCGACGTACATTGCTCGGCGCGCCGCCGAGCCGAGCTGCCAACCCGGGCTCATCGACGAAGCGTTGCAGGATGCCCGCGAGTGCGTCGACGTCTCCGGCCGGAAAAGTGAACCCGTTGACGCCTTCCTCGATCCCATCGGTCAGCCCACCTACCTGCGACGCCACGACCGCACAGCCCGCCAACATGCCCTCGCGCAGGGTCAGCCCAAACACCTCGTGCCAGAGCGGCGGCACGACGAGTACATCGATACGCCCTAGCAGCGCCGGCAGGTCGCTGTGCGCATACGTGCCGAGAAGCTCGACCGGGTTCTCGGCCAGCACGCTCGCCACGAGCTCGCGGATGCGATCGCCGTAGTCCGTCACCTGGTAGAATGGAGGACAGTTGCCGGCAAGCAGCAGCGATGCACTGCCGGCTGGCAAACGGTCGAAGGCCTCGACGATCAAGTGCGTCCCCTTCGACGGAATTAGCGTGCCGACAAAACCGACGCGCAACCGGTCTGAAGGCGACCGCTGCACACCGACGAACGGCGCATGGTCCTGGCCCTGCAGCGCAACCCTGACGTGGTCAGGAGCGACACCAAAGCCGACGAAGCGCTCGCGGCAAGCGGCGGACGGCGTCACCAGGAGGTCGGGCTTCGCCAGCACCCCACGCAGCCAATCGTGCAACTCCGCGACGACCGTCACATCGTCCTGATCGGCGCTCGTCAAGTGCGGCCAGGTCGACGCGATGCACGGGCCGCACTGCACGGGCTCGGCTTGGTCGCACGACCGCAGCTCCGGGTGGAACATCTGTCCGCGCGGGCACATCAGGTAGTAGTCGTGCAGCGTCATGACGCATGGCACGCCCTGGGCACGGATCGCCTCCAGGCATGAGGCGCCGATGCCGGCAAAGTGGTGCACATGCACGACGTCGGGCTTGCTGCGCTCGAGAAAGGCGGCAAACGCCCGCCCCAGGGCGGGATCGTCATAGAGCTCTCGAAACGACCGCGTGCGGCTCCAACGGAACACGACGCGTGTCGTCGCAAAGCCGTCGAACTCAGTCTCGTAGGTCGCGAACTCGTCCACATCGTCGCGGGTACCGCGCGCGTAGAAGATGACTTCGTGCCCATCACGACGCAACACGCGCGCGACCTCGAGCGTGTGTTGTTCGACGCCGCCGACCTGCTCCGGCGGAAAACCGCACGTGACGAAGAGCACGCGGGTCATCAGCGGCGCTTCCGGCTACTTCTCGCGTAGCGCAATAACGTGGTGCCTCGTCCGTACGAACAACGTGCCGCCGGCAATCGCGGGCGTCGCCATCAGCGTCGCGCCCATGTCGTTGACAGCCAGCAGCTTGAAGTCCTCACCCGCCTTGACCACGTGGACCTCGCCGACCTCACCTGACAGGTAGACCTTGCCACCCGCAGCCACAGGGGATCCCGAGAAGCCGGTCTTACCCGTGCCAAGGCGCTGGCGATAGACGCGCAAGCCTGTCTCCGCTTCGTAACAAGACAGGATGCCGCCATCACTACAGGCATAGAGCTGATCACCGTAGGCGAGCGGTGTCTGCATGTAGACGCCACGTCGACGGTGCTCCCATTCGATGTACTCGTCAGCGTTGTCGTCTTTCAGTAACCGCCTGGCCGTGACCTTCACCGCGCGCAGCGGGCGTGAACGGCCGTGCGCGCTCGTCAAGAACACCAGTCCATGCGCGACGACCGGCGTCGGCACCGGCACATCGCCACCACCGACCAGCTTCCAGACCTCATTGCCCGTGGCCAGGTCGTAGCCGCCGATGTGCTTGTACCCGTTGAGAATCACCTGCGCGACGTTGTTCGGACCCGCCGGCAGGACCGTCGGCGTGCACCAGGTCGAGTCCTCGTCACGCGCAACCCGCCAGACGTCCTTGCCATTTTTCAGGTCGATCGAGGCGACGAACGACTCACCTTCGTGGTCGCACTGCACGAAGACGCGATCGCCGAACAGCACGGGCGAACTGGCAAAGCCCCACTGGTAGCCCTTCTTGCCGTAGCCCGGGGCACCGGAATCGAGGACGCCGAGATCCCGCTTCCACAGGAGCTCGCCGTCGTGATCGAAGCAGAACAACCCCTCGGATGCGAAGAACACGACAAGCCGCTCGGCGTCGCACGCCGGCGTGCAGTTGGCGTGGCTCGACTTGGGATGGCGCTTGGCCCGCGGCACGCCAACGTGTGCCGTCCGCTGCCATACCACCTTGCCACTGTTCTTGTCGAAGCAGTAGACCTTGAACTCGTGTGATGCCTCGTCAGCAACCGCGTCACCAGCACCGTAGCCCTTGGAGCCGTAGAGACTCGACAGCTTGGCCGCCTCACCCTTGCGCACTGCAGTGGTCACGAACACGCGGTCGCCCCACACGATCGGACTCGAATGGGCGAGGCCGGGAACTTCCGTCTTCCACGCGACGTTGGTGCCCTTGTCGACATCCCAGGTCGTCGGCACCGTGCAATCAGCGACGCCACCCGCGTGCGCCCCGCGAAACTGCGGCCAGTGCTGCGGCTTGGCTGGAGAGGCCTCGGGCGGACCCTGCGCGGCGAGACCCTGCGCGGCGAGACTCGTCGCGACGAGAGTCAGACAACCGAAGGCGCGCTGCAAACCCGTCATCCGTGGTCGTGGCCGCAGTCGTCATCGTGCGCGTGGCAGTTCTTGATTTCTTCCTGGGTCGCGACGCGGACGGCCAAGATCTCGATCTCGAAGTGCAGCGTCTCGCCAGCCAGCGGATGATTGAAGTCGACGGTGACGTTCTCGTCGCCGAGCTCCACGACGCGCAACAGCATCGAATCGCCGTCTTCCGTGCTGGCTTGCATGGCGAGGCCGACCTCAAGCTCGACATCGTCGGGAAACGCCGTACGCGGCACCTGCTGGATGGCCTCGGCGTCAGGCATCCCATAGCCCTCTTCTGCCGGCACCGACACCGAGAAACGATCGCCGACGGTCTTGCCAGTCGTCTGCTCCTCGAGGCCCGGCACGAGCGCGCCGTGGCCGTGCAGGTAGGTCAGCGGCTCGCCACCAGCCGAACTCTCGACGAGCTTGCCGTCATCGAGTTTCAAGCTGTAGTGGATATCGACGACAGTGTCGATCGCAACAGTGTTGTTATCCATAGGCCGCCCACACTAGCCCGCCATGGCGGTTACAGCCATCGTCCGGGCCCCGGTTGTCGGGGCCAAGCTCATTGTTTGTACGGATCCTTGACCCAATCGACGCCGTACATGTTGATGAACGTCGGCGCGATGCGCGCGCCCTTGGCGGCGAGCGAAAACTCGAATCCGATCGGCTCTGCGGCGGTGTACATGGCTCGCCCGTTCAGTTGCGTACGGCCCCAACGCTCGCCGAGCGCGACCATCTCAAACTTGGTGAACACGCCGCGCTTGCGGTCGTAGACCGCGCGGCCGAGCAGCTTCGTTGCGACACCGTGCGGCCAATCCCGCTGAGGCTTCCAGTAGTTGCCGCCGAGCAACCACTTGTCCGACGATGCCTTCGTCGTGCCACTCAGCTGCACCTCCACGAGGTCTCCGTCCTGTCCGGTGACTTCACTCGTGATCTTGCTGCTCGTGACTTCGGACGGTGCGTAGGGAATCGTCTGCCCATGCACGTTGTCGACCAGGTGGAAGCGCGTGAGGCGTTCGACAATGAGTCGCGACACCGGCCCCTTTTGTCCCGGGGTAAGTTGATCGGGCAGGAAGCCGCGCGCTTCCTTTTTCGCGAACCAAACCTGATCCGGGTTAAACGGCATGACCGCAGCCGCAGCGGGATCGAGCTTCTTCGGCAGGTCACGTGCCGTGCGGACCAAAACGAGACCAGCGCTGGGATAGCTATCCTCCCAACGCGGGCCAACCTCGATGCTCGTGCCGACGGGCAAGGAGCGTTCCTCCGTGGACAGCTGGTCCCATTTCTCAAGCGCACCCTCGAGCATCTTGGCAACCAGGTCGGCGTTGAGCGAGTTTCGCCCGGCCAGGCGCGCACCGCCAGCCGTGCATACATAGATGCCCTGCATCGTTCCGCGGCTCGGTTCCTCCGTGCCACGGAAAATCTTGCGGAACACCCTGCACTCGGGTCCCGCATCGCGCTGCAGTCGGTAGACCTCGTCAGCAACAGGTACGAACTTCTTCGTCAGCTCGATCAGCTTCTCTTTGGACCAGACAGACCGTCGGCCCACGACGCCATTGCCTCAGGTGCAACCCAGTGGGTGACCGTTCATGACCCAAACCAGGACTGGCTTGTCCTCGGCGTTGGCGCGGCGTAGACCGGCCGCGAACGACGAGAGCCACGGGATCCGTTGCCACCTGATCTCCTTCGCCGCGGGCCGCAAAGGGTCTCTCCATGCGGAGAAGTTGTCCTCGGAGAGCTGCGCGAGAATGGGCGACACAAGCAAGAGCGACACGAGCATGGAACGCATACGCGAGAGTGTAACCTAGTGCCGTGACCATCCGCGCAGCAGTCATGCCGGGCGCCGGCCAACCGGTCGAAGTGCGCGACTTCGCCGAACCCAACCTCGAACCCGAGTCCGCTCTACTCGAAGTCGCCCTCAGCGAGGTGTGCGGCACCGACGTGCACCTCTTGCACTCGCGACTCGCCGGCGTGCCTTATCCGATCATCCCCGGCCACGTTTCGGTCGGCAGGCTGGCCAAGATCCGCGGCAACTTGCGCGACATCGAAGGCCTGCCCCTGAGCGAAGGCGACGCTGTCACGTTCCTGGACGTGCACCGCACTTGCCACGCTTGCTGGTACTGCCTCGTCGGCAAGGCGAGCACGCGTTGTCCCAAGCGCAAGGTCTACGGCATCACCTACGGGCTCGAGGACGGCCTCACGGGTGGCTGGGCGACGCACATCCACCTCAAGCAGGGCGTCCATTGCATTCGCCTCGGCGCCGCCTCGTTCGAACGCTTCATGGCGGGAGGTTGCGCACTCCCGACTTCCCTGCATGCGACTGACCTCGCCGAGATTCGCATCGGCGACACAGTGCTCGTTCTCGGCAGCGGACCGGTCGGGCTGTCCGCCGTCGCCCTCGCCAGGATGAGCGGTGCGCTGCGCGTGCTCTGCATCGGCGGGCCGGCGAACCGGCTGACCGCCGCCCACGCGATCGGCGCCAGCGACACCCTCGACTTCACGACGATGGACCCCGATGCGCGAGCGAAATGGGTTCGCGACCGCACGGTCGGCCGCGGTGCCGATGTCACGATCGAAGCCACCGGGGCACCCGGCGCGGTCACGGACGCGCTCCGCGCGACGCGCGACGCTGGCCGCGTGGTCGTCGTGGGTCAATACACCGACCATGGCGACGTCGCGCTCAACCCACACCTGGACCTGAACAAGAAGCACCTCGAGGTGCGCGGTTGCTGGGGCAGCGACTTCTCGCACTTCTACCGTGGTGTGCAGGTCATGGCGGATCCCGACCGCGCGGCGCCGTGGTCAGCCATCGCTCCCGAGCGTTTCGGGCTCGGCGACGCCAACGAAGCACTTGCCGCCGTCGCCGAGGGATCGGTCATCAAGGCCTTCATCGAGCCCGGGCGCGCCGACGCCTGATTCAGGGAAACCGATCGCGACGACCGAGGCTAAAGCTCAGCGCGAGTCGCTAGCGCACGTAGGACGGGAAGCGCTGCTGCAACTGCTTCATGAGCGGCGCGGCCGCTGCCTTTCCAACGACTGACTCGACCGCGACGGCGTGCACGTACAGGAACGACGGATCCGACGGATCGAGGCGCACGGCTTCGGTGAATGACGACAGCGCCGGCTTGCGCTCGCCAATGCGCACGAGGTACAGGCCGAGCGCGTGGTGCAACGCCGCGGCACGCGGATTGCGCGCCAGACCCTCACGCAAGAGGCGACCACACTCGGCCTCTCGACCCTGAGCTCGGTGCAGGTCCGCCAGGTTGGCGCGCGCCACGACAAAATCGGGCTGCAGACGTAGAGCTTCCTCGTAGGCGTCCTGAGCTCTCGCCACGTCACCCTGCTGCGCGAAGAACACGCCGAGGTTGACGTGCGCCTGAGCTTGGTCCGCGGCGATCTTCTGCGCGTCCAGATACTCCTCGAGCGCCTTGGCCGGTAGCGCAGCACGGCCCGCCAGCGCGCGCACGGCGGCGATGCGGACGCTGCGGATCGGGTCGGACAGCAGTGGCACGGCTGCGTCCGGCACGACCAGCCCCACGGCAGCCGCGCGCACGAGCGGATCCGCGTCCTCCACCGCGCGCCGGGCCACGCGTTCCGTCTTGGCATCGGCCCATGAGGCGAGCAGCCGCAACGCGGTCGCGCGCGCGATCGCCGGTCGGTCCGCGTTCTGCACGAGCGCACGCAGCATGTCGGGCGCACCCTTGCCGAAACTGCGCCCCGCGTTGAGCGCATGGGCGAACTCGGGTCCGCGCAGACGTTCCGCACCGAACCGCGTGCGCACCTCACCCGCCGCCCACGCCGCATCCTTGTCGGCATGGCAGCCAGTGCAAGCATTCGGCGTCCCGAGCTTCACGGACAAATCCGGGCGGGGCACCTGCAGCGCGTGATCGCGACGGCGGTCGACGCCCATGTAGACCCGTTCCGGCATGTGGCAGTCGACGCACTGGGCGCCAGGCGTAGCCGGCGCGTGAAAGTGATGCTGGCCCGTGTCGTAGCGGTTCGCGTCGTGACAACGCACGCACAGGGCGTTGCCCTCGGCGCGCAGGGCCAACCCATGCGGTTCGTGGCAGTCAGCGCAGGCGACGCCCTTGTGGTACATGCGGCTCTGCACAAATGAGCCGTAGACATAGACCTCGTCCTGGATCTGCCCGTCGGCACGGTAGAGCCCCTCGTCAAGCAAGGCGAGTTCGTGCGAGTCGGCAAGCGGCTGGCCGTGCCGATAGTCTTCGATCAAGGCCGTGCGCCGCGAGTGGCAGCGCGCACAAGTCTCGACCTGGGCGTTGGACTGTAGCGGCATGCGGCGTTGCGCCGTCTGCTCACCGGTCGCGAAGAACCACGCTTCCGCTTCCGAGGTCTTCAGGTGCAAGACCAGGCCGTCGTCAGGACCCTGGCGCGCCGGGTCCTGACGCGCCCATGCGACATGGCGCGAACCGGGTCCATGGCAGGCCTCGCACGCCACGTTGAGCTCTTCCCACTTCGTGTCGTAGCGATCGGCCTTCGCGTCGTAGCGCTTTTGCAGCTGGGTCGAGTGACACTCGGCGCAGGTGTGGTTCCAGTTCTGCACGCGCCCGGTCCAGTGCAGTGGATCCGTGTGCGTCACGCGCTGTCCCGGATAGAGGTGGTACCAGCGTTGCCCGCCCTCGGCCTTGGGACGCGCGTCCCAGCACCAGGGAAGCGGCTGCAACCGACCGCCTTCGAAGGCGACCAGGTATTGCTGCAGCGGATGCACGCCAAAGGTGTAAGCCACTTCGAAGTCGGCGAGCACGCCGTCAGGACCGTCGGTCTGGACGATGTGCTTGTCGCCGCGCCGCAGGAAGGTCGTTGTCACCTTCCCTTCGTTAGCAGTGGCGTTGCCGAAGTCACCGAGCACGGTCGAGGCCTTGGCCGGCTGCATCGCCAGATCGTGGTGCGAGCCACGCCAGCGTTGGTACTCGGCCGCGTGACACTCACGACACGAAGCCACTCCGACATAGGTCGGGGAGGCCTCCACGGCTTTGTCCTGGCTACATGAGGCGAGGACCGCGAGGAGCCACGCTGCTATCGGTCGGAGTGTTCGAGGCACGTGCCCTTATCCTGGCACCCGCGCCAGCCTCCTTCGAGGATCTCGCCTTCAATCGAGGCCCCCGGGCTAACACCTCGCCAAAGCGAGCTCAGGCCAGGCTGACAGCCGGCGTTCCGCTCTCGCCGAGCACTTCGAGCAGATTCTTCATGAGCCGTCGCTCGAGACGCCGCAGACACCGCGGGCTGTCGTCGGCCACCGGGATGCTGCCGCCACCGACCGTGCCGTGACCACCGAACGAACCTTCGCCGTCGAGGACGTCGCGCAGTAGCGACCAGGCGTCGCGACCGTAGCTGTTGGTACGGACGGAGATGTAGTAGATCCCTTCGTAGAGGCCGCCACAAACCACCCACTCGGCGCTTTGCAGACGCAGCAGGAGGTCCGCTAGTTCGGCGACGATCTCCGGGTTGTCGGTACGGCCCAAGCTGCACACGACGACCTTGCCGTAGATGCGAGTCGCGTTGAGCGCCTTGCGGAACGCGCGAAAGTAGTTCTTGGGCAGCGACGGGCCTGTGATCCGCGCCAGGGCCTTGCGATCGGCACGGGCCATCAGGCGCATGTAAGCGCCCTCGTCGAGCACCGAAGTGTTGCGCGACAGCTCTGCGGTATCCGTGCGAATCCCGTAGAGCAGGGCGGTGGCGACGCGCGGCGGAATCGAGATGCCGAGTCCCATCAAGTAGCTCGTCACGATCGAGCAGGTCGCGCCGACATCGGTGCGCACGTCGCGGAACCGCCCAATCTCCGGATCGTTGCTCGGCGGCACGTGGTGGTCAATCACGGCGTCGACCGGCAATCCCTCGGGCAGCACGGTGTGGCCGAAGCCCGGCTGCGTGTCAACAACGCAGAGGCCGTCGAACCGCGACAGGTCGAGGTCGGATACGTGGATCATCCCGATGCCGAGGCTGCGCACCATTTCGAGGTTCTCGGCGCGGAACACGTCGCCGCGATAACCGAAGGTCGTCGGCACCTTCAGGTGCTTCTCGATCAGGAAGCGCAGCCCAAACGCCCCGCCCATGGAATCCGGGTCGGGGTTGTTGTGGCTAAGTACGAGGATCCGGCGCCGTCCTTCCAGGACGGACAGGAGCTCCCGCACACGGCTGCTTTTCTCCAGGACTAGGCTCATGGTCGGATTCAGACTCCCCCACCGGTTGGCGCCCACCCGGCGCCGTCCACGAACGGGCTTCTTCGGCTACGCCGTCCCCAAGCCTTAGAGGCCGAACGTCTCGAGGAAAGCGCGTCCTTGGCGGAGGTCGCCGTCGCGGCAAGCAGGATCGTAGTCAACAACGGTAGGGAGGCCCGAATGGAGGGATCTCATATAGGGAGCCACCTCGGCATAGTCTACTCCCCCGCTTCCGGGAACCGCCTGCAGTCCACGACCGGAATAATCAGATAAGTCACTCCCTCCAAGGTACTTAGAGAGCATTTCCAGGGTCTCGCCGCTGCCCTCGCCCCCTAGACTGGCGCGCAAGGCGACGACCGCCGGACGATGCCAATAGGCGACCGCAAGCCCCCGCAAATCGTCCATAACCTCCTGCAGATCCCTGGCTTGAGACGCTGAACAGAGATCCGGGGACTCGGTGAGGGCCAATCGGACCGGAGCGATGGCTGACGCGACCCCGTGCAACGCGCGACAGGCCCGATCGAGGTAGCGGCCACGGCAGGCAGTGAGCCGGTCACAAAGCACCGACAAGCGTTCTTCGTCCCAGCCATCCCCCCCATCTCGAAGATCCGTGCCGGCCATCGGCTCGCCCGTCAGCGCCACGCGGGGCGCCTCCACGATCAGGTATGGCGCACCAACCTGGCGCGCGACCGCAGCGCCCCGCTCGATGCGGGCGCGCGCCGCGAGCACTTCGTCGTCGCGGCTAGAGGCAAGCGATCCATCCGGGGTGGCGAACAGTCCATCCGCGCGCACCGCGGGGATGCGGATCGGCAGGTCCTCGATCACAGCCGGGAGGTCCTCCCACGGCACCCGTCGACCGCTCGGCGCGGGAACGATGCCGTCGTAGCCGAGTTCGAGGCAGCGAATACACATCGAGCGCACGTCGGCTGCGCCCTGGGACGAAAGCCAAACCGCACCGATCGCGACACACGCAGCGTCAGCCACGGCGAGTGGTGTACCTGGAGGTTCGAGGCATAGACAGGCGATTCTAGGTCGCCAGCTTCTGCCCTTCCATGACCCAGAGCTTGGCGGACGGCAAGAGCCACGATTCGGCGGGCAACTTGAGCTTCTTGGTGCACAGGTTTCCGAGCAGGTCGACCGCGTTCCAACCTTGCTCGACCGCGACTTGTGGCAGGAATACAGCAGTCCGATCATCCAACTCGAGCACGACGCCGTGGCGACCGATCTCGATGTCGCCAGGACCGTCGATGCGCTGGCGCGGGCCAAGCAGCATCAACTCCACCGTCAGGTTGGCAAGCTCATCGACGGTGACCCGTCGATCGGCGAAGCGACCATCGCGGAGCGCCGCCGCGGCGGTCTCGATCGCCGTCACGGCACTGTTTCGCGTCGGATCCAGCCTGCCGATGCACCCGCGCAGCTCACCACGTACGCGCACAGTAATGAACATCGGCTGTGGTTCGGCAAAGACCGGGTCGCAGGGATCGACCGGTGGCTGGCGACGGTGGACACAAGCCCGGATGGTTTCCTCTACGAGTTGCAGCAGACGCCACTGATCCTCGGCCGACACGGCATCGCTCCGCGGGTTGAAACGAGGTAGTGGTCATCCTAGTGGAGAACAAGCGCCTTCGCCGTACATTGGTCGATATCCTCGACGCCATCCTCGGCAGGCCCAAGCCGATCCAGAGCAAGATGAAAGTGCCCCTCGAGATCGCCCGTTCCCGCTACCAGATTCAGGGCCAACTGCACGAGCAAGCGCGTGCGCTGCTGGCCCGTCCGTTGACCCTGGCCGAGAAAATTCTGTTCGCGCACCGTGCCGAACCGGAGGACGCGCCGCCCAAGCGCGGCCACGACATGGGTCGCCTGCATCCAGACCGGGTGGTCATGCAGGACGCGACCGCCCAGATGGCGATCCTGCAGTTCATCTCGGCCGGTCTGCCCGAGGTGGCCCTGCCGACGACGGTGCACTGCGATCACTTGATCCAGGCACGCGACGGCGCCGCTGAGGATCTCGCCCGCGCCGAGAATGACAACGGTGAGGTCTATCGCTTCCTCGCGTCCGCGTCCGCGAAGTACGGGATGGGATTCTGGAAGCCAGGCTCGGGGATCATCCACCAGGTCGTGTTCGAGAACTATGCCTTCCCGGGCGGCCTGTTCATCGGCACCGACAGCCACACGCCAAACGCGGGCGGCCTCGGCATGCTGGCGATCGGCGTCGGTGGCGCTGACGCAGTGGATGCGATGGTCGGCATGCCGTGGGAAGTGCTCTGGCCGAAGCTCGTCGGTGTCAAGCTGACGGGTGAGCTGAGCGGTTGGGCCGCTTCGAAGGACGTAATCCTGCGACTGCTCGACGTCCTGACGGTTGCCGGTGGCACCGGCAAGATCGTCGAGTACTTCGGACCTGGCGCAGCGTCGCTGTCGTGCACGGGCAAGGGCACGATCACGAACATGGGCGCCGAACTCGGCGCAACGACATCGGTGTTCCCGTTCGACAGCCGCATGCTCGACTATCTCAAGGCGACCGGCCGCGACGAGTTGGCCGCGCTCGCGCTCGAGCACGAGTCGGAACTCGTCGCCGATGCCGAGGTCCTCGACAACCCGAGCGATTTCTTCGACGAAGTCGTCGAGATCGATCTCTCGGAACTCGAAGCTGGCCTGGTCGGACCGCACACGCCGGACCTCCTGCACAACATGTCGGAGATGAAAGGGCACGCCGAGCAGGAGGGTTACCCAACGAATCTGTCGGCGGCGCTGATCGGCAGCTGCACCAACTCGTCGTACGAAGACCTCGGCCGTGCTGCGCACGTCGCACGCCAAGCGATCACCAAGGGCCTCTCGCCGAAGGTGCCGTTCTTCGTCAGTCCGGGCTCGGATGCCGTGCAGAGCACGACTGAGCGCGATGGCCAACTCGCGACCTTGCGCGAGCTGGGTGCGACCATCCTGTCGAACTCCTGCGGGCCGTGCATCGGCCAATGGTCACGTCCCGAGCTCGAACCGGGCATTGCCAACTCCATCGTGTCGTCGTTCAACCGCAACTTCCCGGGACGAAACGACGGCAACCGCGAGACCCTGAGCTTCCTCGGCAGTCCGGAGCTTGTCACCGCGCTGTCGCTCGCCGGCACGCTCGACTTCGACCCGGCAAACGACAGGCTCGTGGCCCAGGACGGGACCCAAGTGCAACTGGAGGCACCGACAGCGGACGAACTGCCAGCCGCAGGCTTCGAGCGCGGTGATTCAGGCTATGTCGGGCCAGCGGAGGATCCGAGCGCCATGGCGGTCGAGGTCGCTGCCGACAGCAACCGGCTCGCACTGCTGGAACCCTTCGCCGCGCCACAGCTGGAATGCGACTTCGAGAACCTGGCGCTACTGATCAAGGCGCAGGGCAAGTGCACGACCGACCACATCTCGCCGGCCGGCTACTGGCTGCGCTTCCGCGGTCACATCGACAAGATCAGCGACAACATGTTCATCGGCGCGAACAACGCTTTCACCGAGAAGGTGGGCACCGCTCGCAACGTGCTGGACGCCGAGGTGGCGCCAGCAGCGTCGGTCGCGCGTGACTACAAGGCCAAGGGCCTGGGTTGGGTCGTCGTCGGCGATCACAACTTCGGCGAAGGATCGAGCCGCGAGCACGCCGCCATGGAGCCGCGCCACCTCGGTGCGCGCGCCGTGATCGTCAAGAGCTTCGCCCGCATCCACCAAACGAACCTGAAGAAGCAGGGCGTCCTGCCGCTGACATTCGTCGACGCCGCCGACTATGACAAGGTGCAGGACGGTGACCGCTTCGCGTTTCCGAACATCGCCGAACTCGCCCCGGACCAAAACGTGACATGCGTGCTGCGCCACGTCGACGGCAACGAGGACCGCATCGATCTCGCCCATACCTTCACGGACGAGCAGATCGTCTGGTTCAAGGCGGGATCGGCCTTGAATGCCATCCGCGCGCTGTAGGTAGCCCTAACGGATGAGGCGGTTCCGGGGGCTAAAGCACCTCAGGCTCAGCACGGCCATCGCCGTCGAGTAGATGCGCCCCCCAGACTTGCACCAGACCCCGATTGGATCCCAGGAGCCCGCTTCCTCATCGTTCTTGGACTGGTGCTGCAAGAGGGCCGGCTCGAGGGAGTCGCGCCAGATGGTGAGGAACGGTTCACCTAGGCTCGCGACGGCGTGTGAACCGTGGAACCAGTAGTAATAGTCGATGCGGTCAGCCTGCCACCGAGGGGGCTTTGACAGCATCGTTCGCGCCGCGACAGCGAGCATTGGACTCTCGTCCGGCACGGCTCCCATGCGGAGACACGCCGCGAGCCCGAGCGCAGTCAAGGCCTCGGTCTTGTCCGCGGGGAACTTCTCGACCATGCCGACCTCCCGCGAAGACCTGCCGCCGCACCTGAGGTAGCCGACGCGACGCGTCGTCGGGTCGGACACTTGGTCGTACCACGCCGCGGCGAACCGCAGTGCGTCCTTGTCAACGGCGAGGCCGTGGTCCTTGGCGGCTGTCAACGCCAACACCATCCAACCGGTCATGGACGAGTCGTTCTGGCCATCGCGCGGGTAGTAGCGCCACACCTTGAACGGATTGCGAGCCTCCTGGATGTAGTTGACACTCAGCTGGCCGTGACGCTTGAGGGTTGCCAGCTTGGACAACCCGTAGCACTCGATCAGCGCCCAGGAACCGATTGCGTGGCAATACATGAACGTGCTCGCAGCCATGGTGCCGATGAGCCCGTTCTCGCCCTGCTGGTCCCGCAACCAGGCTGCACCGCGCTCCAATGCCTGTGCGTGGCGCCCCTCCCGCAATGTGGACCCATCAGCAAGCATCGCGAGCATCGTGAGCCCGGTGGTCGCGATGTCATGAATGCCGTTGGGCGACGGCCATCGGCCATCTTCTGCCTGGCCCCGGGCCAGCCAGTCCAGGCCCCTACGGACCGCGGCACGCGAGGAGGAACGGGACCGCCTCCGGCCCTTCGGGCGAACGATGATCGGCCCGTCTTTCGACGAAGCCTGCTGGCTCTTGCCGGGCTTTTCCTGCTTTCCCTGCTGTGCGGGCAAGGTGACACAAACAGCGAAGACACAAAGAGCTGCGACTGACATGCATTTCTCCTGGCGGGCGATCACCCGCCGCACGAGAGCGTACCAGCCCCCAACGGCTCGTAACGTCGCTGGTTCAGAGGGAGCGCGAGGATTCCCGGTGGGGTGAGCTCGTACATGGACGCGGCGTCCATGACCATCGTCATGGACGCCGCGCCGCATGTCGCCGGGCATCCTGCGCCCGGGTGACAATCGGTTGATCAGTTGCCGATGGAGCCTTCGCCACCGTTCGACAAGACCACGCCAAGCTTGTTGGCAGTCGGGTCGAAGACCAAGTACTGGAAGTACATCTTTAGGTTGCACAGCTTGGACTCGGCGGGGACCGGGAACGAGACTGAGCCCGTGCCCGTACCGCTCGTCAGGAAGGCCATGACAACGTGACCGGCGGCGAGCACGCTGCAGCCCGGGGCTCCGGCCGATGTCAGATCCAGGGGCAGGTTCAGCGCACCCCACTTCGCCTTGGAGGCGCCCACCAAGAGGGCGGCGGCGCGGCTGGACGGCGCGAAACCGAGGTCGACGGAGAACGACTTTCCGTGGGACGGCAGACCGGTGTTGGTCAACGCGGGCACCTGGGCACCGGCATCGTTGTGGATCCGGTACTGCCACCTGATGTTGCTCTGCAGCTCGCTCCAGTTGTTGCCGTTCCGCGCGTAGTGGTACGTCTGGTTGCCCGTGCTGACGGTCGACAGCACGAGCTTGTCGGCGTTGTCGAAGACGATCAGGAAGATGTCCGACTTGTTGACCTTCAACGTGGGCATCTTCGCCTGGTAGGTCTTGGCCGTCGTGCCAAC